>JBEKOA010000264.1:0-4833 GCA_049522255.1 Occallatibacter sp. | reverse complement strand
TCAAAGGTCTTCGACGGCGCGGAGAAGGTGTTTGACACGCGCTGCCACTGGGAAAGGCCGGGGGCGGTCGCGCCCTCCGGTTGAACTGCCAGGTCGCTCATAACAAAGCCTCGCTCAGCCAGATTTTGGCTATGGCCGCGATTGTACCCTTGCAGGGGCTATCCGGCACAATCAAAATTTGTTGACTCGGGTTGCGAGGGAGCGGGTTCATGGTCTCCCACCCTGGCCGCAAGAACAAAAACGCGGCGAGGGTGGGGCACCCAGGAGTCTGTTGGACGGGCGCTAAAGACCGTCGACAGGCGCTTCGACGGTCGGGGGCGACGGCTGCTCCGGCTCAGGCTTTGGTTGGACGGGCGCTGCCGGGAATGGCTTGCGGCGGGTGGTCTTCTGTTGCTTTGGGCTGGCTTTGCCGGTCTGGGTCTGTGCGGGCTGGACCGGCGTGGCCGCCGCCTGCACGGCTGTTTTGGGCGCAGGTTTGAGCGGCACGTAGCTTTTGTAAACTGTGATGTGGAAGCAGGATTGATGAAACTCCTCTTCAACATCGATCTTGCCGGCGGCTTCGAGCGCGAGCAGGCGGGCGCGCATCCAGGCGACCTGCTGGCGGCCGAGGCCCTGCTTGGCAATGTCGATAGTTGCGCCGGTCAGATGCGGACTGGCGATGTCGCCTTCGGCTGCCGCGGCATTGCCGTTGATCCGCTCAAGTTGTTTCTGGTATTCGACGGTGCGCACCGCCGAGGTGACCAGCAGCGGCGAGTGAAACTGGGCCGCGTGGGCGCGAGCCAGATCAGCTAGAAAGCTCGCAGTCCAGGGCCGGCAGTAGCGGCGGTTTTCCGGGAGGCTGGCGTTAACCGCGAGCGACTCTGAAACTGGAACCGGTACCAGCATCCCGCTGGCGATGCGATCGGCGAGATCGTCGTCATCTTCGATCCGCTCAAGGTTGTCGTCCTCGGAGCGCTCGTTTTGCCGAACCAGCGAGTCGTGGGAGCCGCGCAGCGGCGGCGGCATGGTTAATCGCCGCTTGTTGAGCGAGGCGGTTTCGACGACCGCGGGGTCTTCAAGAGGAGCAGCCGTCTCAGCCGTTGGGTGGGACTTGATGGCAGGCGCGGCCTTGGATGCGTGTCGGGAATGGAAGACGCGAGTCAATGATGCTCGATTCGCATTTCGATGCCCGGCTGCGCGATTTGCCGCGCGCGTTGCCCTCTTGTGAGAGGCTGTGGCGGAGACAGTGCTCCCCGGCGGCTTCTTTGAGCCGTGGGCCGCGCTCGCAAAGAGCGCAAACAGCACGAGAACCATGATTGAGGCTCGCCGCATGGTGAAGTTCGCGGAGAAACCAGAGCAATTCCAGTGTAGGTCCAATTGAGCTTCGCTCCCAGTATCGGTGCGGGTGCGGCTGGGTCCGATAACTGGAGGAATCCGTTGTCAGATCGAGACCTGCGCCACCTCAGCTGCTTCGCCGTCTACAATAAGGCGTTCATTCCCTCTAGGAGTTTGACTCCCGCCGTGACGATAGGAAAGAAAAGAATCTGCCAGATTGTTGCCGCACTGATCCTGGCGCAGACGTTGCAGACGGCGTATGTCGTGCATCGCGAGTCGCTTACCTTCGATGAAGACGACCACATGTTCGCCGGCTACATGATGTTTCACACGGGCGACTATGGGCTCAATCCCGAGCACCCGCCGCTCGTCAAATTGCTGGCCGCACTGCCGCTGCTGGGAAGAAATCTCTGGGTCCCGCCCTTGCGCAATCGGGAGTTCAAGTCCGAGGCCTACCTGGACGGGCGCGACTGGCTGGCTCGCAACGATGGCGGCAGCCAGAGTCTGGTTTATCAGATGAGATTGGCAGCGGGGCTGCTGGCGATTGGGCTTTCGCTGATGGTTTTTTTGGCCGCGCGGGAGTGGTTCGGCGAAGTTGCCGGGCTGGCAGCGCTGATGCTGGTGACCTTTGACCCGAACGTTCTTGGTCACTCGGCGCTGGTGACGACGGACATCGGCGTCTCGCTCTTCTTTCTGGCCAGTGTTTACGCCTTTTATCGCTATGTGAAGCAGCCTTCGCTCGCAAGATTGGCGCTGGCCGGATTGGCGGCGGGGTTGCTGCTGGCGACCAAGCACTCCGGGATTTTGCTGGCTCCGATGCTGGTGTTGCTGATCGGGTGGGAGACGGCAAGTGCGGCGAAAGGGACGCGCAGACGGACGGCGCTGCGGCTTTCGGGCGCATTTGGAGCCATCGTCGTGATTGGCGTGGTGGTGCTGTGGGCGTTTTATGGATTTCGCTATGCGGCGCGGCCTGCGGGGTTGGAGCTGAGCACGCCGCTGCGGCGGTCATGGCCGTCGCGCATCTGCGGCTGTTGCCTGAGTCATATCTGATGGGCCTGGTGGATGTGAAGCGCATGGCGGAGTTCTATCCCACCTTTGCACTTGGCAAGGTCTACGCGCACGGGCAATGGTGGTACTTTCCGGCGGTCATCCTGATCAAGACGACGCTGGGTTTGCTGGCGCTGGTTGCGGCGGCCTTCTTTGCGATCTTTACCGGACGTTTGCGCAAGGGGCGCGAAGTGGCCTTCATCCTGATTCCGTCTGCCTTCTACTTTGCGGTCGCGATTCTGGCTGGAATCGACATTGGAGCCCGGCACATCCTGCCGGTTTACACGTTCCTATTCATCTTCGCCGGCGGCGGCATCACGGCTCTGGCAGCCGGGAGCAAGCGCTGGGCTTATTTTGGAGCGGGGCTGGTTCTGGCGCACGCCGTTTCGGCGCTCACAGTCTTTCCGAATTACATCGCTTACGCCAACGAGGCATGGGGCGGACCGAAGAATGTCCACAATCTGCTGAGCGACGCCAATGTCGATTGGGCGCAACAGCTCATTCAAGTCAGGCAATGGCAGGATCGTCACCCCGGCGAGGAGTGCTGGTTTGCTTACTTCGCGCGGCCCGAGATTGACCCGGCTGTCTATGGCATCCACTGCCATGCGTTGCCCACTGTCGACACTCTTTGGCTGGGCGGTGAGGACATCGTTCCGCAGGTCATCAACGGCAGCGTACTGATCAGCGCGGGCGATCTGAGCGGATGCGAGTGGCCCAGCGGCCGCATGAATCCCTACGGCATCTTTGAGCCGCTCAAGCCGGTGGAGACAATTGACTACGGCGTATTTGTCTATCAGGGCAGCTTCCAGGTGGATCAGGCCGCTGCTTTGAGCCGGGCTTTGCGGGCTAATGAATTGTTAGTCCAGGGCAAGCTCCCCGAGGCGTTGGCGCTGGCCCGCGAAGCTGTGAGCATTGATCCCGGCGAGATCACCAGCCAGACCGCGCTGGGCGATGTCGAGGCGGCGATGGGACAGAAGGATGAAGCGCGCAGGTCTTGGCAGGCCGCGATCAATTCAGCAAGGCGGCTGGAGCCGGAGGCGCAGGTCAGCTACATTCCGGATCTGGAGGGCAAGCTGAAAAGGTTGTGAGGTGAGGGCTACTTTTGCGGTTGAGTCGGCGACAAGTCTATCAGTCGGGAATCGGTGCAGCTTTCCGAAAGGAGACCATGCGACCGAAGTTTTCGATTACCATGGATCGACAGATTATGATTAAAACAATTAATCCCGCGCTGCAACGGTTGCGCGGCGGTATTTCCAAAGTCGTGTTACTCACCGGTGCCGCCACGTTCCTTTTCGGTGATAAGTTCCTGTACGAGATCAGACATGTGAACTTCTTCACAGCCGAAGCAGTTGGCGTCTCGTGTGGAGTGCTTCTAATGATCCTGGGTGCGGCTATGGGGTCAACTCATACGCAAGAATTCCCTGCGGATTTCACCGTTCAGAAGATCAAGAATGCCTCAGTCAAATCCATCTGCCACCTTGATGGACGTGAGATCGCCGAGTATTTCAGAGCGAATCCATCGGTAGCGAGTCAGTTGCTCACAGAGTCATACGATAAGCGACACAGCCCGTCTACATTCATGGCTGATGATGGTAATGGATACAGCGTAGGCTGGTACTCGAACGGCTACAAATGCCAGAAGCAGTTCACAGATTTAGCGGACGCGGCCACAGACTATGTACTGTTCTCTCTCAGAAGAGAGCGATGGTCGCCCCACGAGGGATAATAAGACTGTTTCTCGCAGTCAATCGGCAAGATCGGGAATTACATCAAGCGCCTCTGACACTGATGCTGTCCCCGTCTCCCTCCCATCTGCTACACTCACTGCTAACCTCCCTCAATGCTATTTAAAGCTCACAGCGCGGACGTCGAGGTGGACTATAGCGGCGTGGTCTCGGACAAAGACGTCTTCCACACCGTGGGGCTGCCCGACGCCGCTGTGCGCGAGAGCCGCGACCGGGTGCGGGCGGCGATCAAGAACTCCGGATACCTGATTCCTCCGACGCACATCACGATCAACCTGGCGCCGGCTGATCTGAAAAAAGAAGGCTCGGGATTCGATCTGCCCATCGCCGTCGGCATTCTGGGCGCTTATGGCGCGCTGCGCACCAATGACTTGAGCCAATTCCTACTGGTGGGCGAATTGGGGCTGGACGGCTCGATGCGCGCCGTGCCGGGCATGTTGCCGGTGGCGATTCTGGCGCGGGAAAAGAATATTCCCAACCTAATTCTTCCCGCCGCAAACGCAGCCGAGGCGGCGGTGGTCGAGGGAGTGAACGTCTATCCGGCCTCATCGCTGCTCGACGTGCTGGAGCTGCTCAACACAATGGTCGTCGGGGTCGTTCAGCGCGAGCCTTACCGCGTTTCGACGGAGGCGCTGCTGGGCGAGCTGCAGCACTTTGCCGTGGACTTCAAAGATGTAAGAGGGCAGCAGACGGCCAAGCGGGCTCTGGAAGTTGCCGCGGCCGGCAG
>JBEKOA010000263.1:0-2569 GCA_049522255.1 Occallatibacter sp. | reverse complement strand
TTCTGGGGCCGATTCTGCAGGCGGCCCGGTCTCCGAACAAGAACATCCGGGCGTTTCACTTTCATCTGTCCGTTCTGGCTGGTGCACTTCCGATTTATGAAATCACTCCGGCCCACACTGCCGCGCGCACCTGCACCGCGTCGGCCTCGCATGGCACACCCTGAATGAACTCTCCGGCCTCTACTCTAGCCCGTGGCACTGACGTGAAACCATTTGGGGAGTGTTGCCAACTGCGCTTCCCCTGCCTTTTGGCCTTGTCGGGTCCAAGTCTAAGACTCGTTGAGTTTGGGGAAGGCTCGGCGGAGATCCGATTCAATAGAAATCTTGCTCGATACATTCCAAAGAACACGCCACGCCGCTGCCTGGAGTCCATTGCAAAACTTCGCCGTCTCTCCTCCCAAGAGGAGTATTCTTGCCTTGCAAACAACTCTGCCATTCGAAAGGACTCATTGACCAATGTTCATCGTGGGTTGTGTCTTCCTGCTTGTAGCGCTTGCCATCGGCATTGCGGCTCATCGCCTCAAAGTGAGTTCAATCGAGCTGGCGAAGGCGGATGCCGGCCATCCCAGCCATTCTCTCAAAGAGGAAATTCCCGGAGTGAGTTCAGGCTTTCCGGCTCACGCTCTAACCATTGGTGCGTCAGCATCTGCCGTGACGGGTCTCCTGTTTATCATCGCTTCGTGCATCACCTCAGTCAGCGCAGGGCAGGTGGGCGTGCCTGTAATCTATGGCAGCGTTCAGCCCTACATCATTCCTGAAGGGCTGCACACCATCAATCCCTTTGCGTCGGTGACAGAGATGTCAGTACGCAGCCAGACCTACACCATGGTCTCCGCCGAGAATGAAGGCGAGGTCAAGGGAGACGACTCGATCTTTGCTCAATCCTCAGACGGCGTCGTGCTCACGCTGAATGTCAGCATCGTTTACAAGCTGGTAGACGCCGATGCACCTTGGGTCTATCGCCACCTTGGAACCGACTACGCCAGCAATATCGTCCGTTCAGCGGCTCGATCCGCGGTGCCCGACAGCACCTCGCAATTCACATTCGAGGAGGCTTACGCATCGAAGCGCGCAGCGATGGCGGAGATGATTCGCACCCGCATGAATAGCTCGATTGATGAGATTCTGCGCCAGTACCAAGGGTTCTCGGGTGCTGGCGTCGTGATTCAGCAGGTCTTCATCCGCGAAGTAAAGCCCTCTGCGCAATTGCTCACCGCAATCGAGCAGAAGATGACCGCGCAGCAACAGGCTCAACAGATGGACTTTACGCTCGACAAGGAGCGCAAGGAAGCGCAGCGCAAGGCCATCGAGGCTCAGGGCATTCAGGATTTCCAAAATATCGTAACCAAAGGAATTACCGAGCCGCTGTTGAAATGGAAGGGCATCGAGGCAACGGAAAAGCTGGCAGCTTCTTCCAATGCAAAGGTTGTAATCATCGGCGGCAAAGACGGCTTGCCGGTGATCCTCGGCCAGCAGTGATCCACTTGAGTTTCTGTCTCGCAAAGCTCATGGCCTTTCGCAGCGAGAATCCGGAGGAACGGAACGATTGCCGGTGTGTCATCCGCTAACCCGGGTTTGCACCACCACCGTCGATTCGGTGAGTCCAACACATCTTCCGGTTCATGCGGCCTCGCCCGGTATAAAGCGCGAGGCCGCATGGGCCGGCGAGGGCACCGCTACGGATTCAGAGTCCAGATGATCAGCTTCCCAGTGTTGTCATCGACTGCCGCGAGGATCGACTGGTTGTGGGACGTACTTACCGCCAGACCGAACGATCCTCCCTGGGCCGGATCGACCGAGATCTCTTTTACAAACTCCCCCTGTTTGGTAAACTCGACGATCTCGCTCGGCTGAGTGGGATCGGAATTGATGCCGTCGTTGTTGGTCACCAGTAAGTGGCCATTCGGCGCCGCCGCCAGTCCCAGCGCGCCATGCAGATGGACATTGTCGGCGTAGACGAGAGATCCCATGCCATCGTCTTTCTTGCGATCGGCCGCGTCGTTGATCGCAAAGATGGCGTTGTCTCCCGTTGAGGCAACATAGAGGCGGTCGCGTGGTGCGTCATAGACCAGCCCCGTCGGCGCAACAAAGAATGTAACCGGATCGGGCCGATTGACATAGCCCGAGGCAATCGTCGTGGCGCTGGTCAGGTTGAGTCCCCACGAAGTTACCTGGAAATCCAACCGGCTGATTGTTCCGTTCAGTGCGTTGGCCACAAATGCAATCGCGCGGTCGCCAAGGTCGACCAGCGCCATATCCCACGGCGCCTGGATCCACGGGCTGGTGATCGTTTGAATGAGCTTGCCCTGATTGTTGATCACCAGCAATGACCCCGGTTCTCCGGCTGCCTGGGTGCTGGGCATATCAGGAGAATTGCCGACGACGACGAACCCTTTCTGAAGTGTTCCCAGGGCGGTCGAGAGCCCTAACGGCGCGGTGCCCTGGAAGAAGAGAGTCTGTGAACCGCTCGTGGAGATGCTCACGATCGTCGTTCCGGTGCCCTGGATGTTCGCACTGTCGTTGAAATTCGAGACCAGGATATTCCCATGCTTCAAAGGTCCTGACCCGA
>JBEKOA010000262.1:0-2595 GCA_049522255.1 Occallatibacter sp. | reverse complement strand
ATGATGAGTGCGATTGGCACCGAGCGCGGCGACCTGCTGCAACGCAATGTCGAGTATCACCTTGAAGTGAGTGATCAACTCGGCCGCGCTGGGAGCGATGCAGAACTCGAAAGCGGGCAACTGGTTGTCACCGTCGAGTGTGGCGGATCGGGGTACTTCAGGATTGGACCAGCGCTCGATGCACTGGAAGCGGAGGCCGAGGGGCTGGGTGCAGCGTTCTATTGGGCACTGACCTTCGCACTTTATCGCGTGATGTGGATCTACAACCACGACAATGCGCTGATGTACGAAGAGCGGATGCGCGACTATGCCGCCGAAGACGACGCAGAGAACCAAGGACAGTATGAATTTCCAGAAGTGGAGAAGGCGCTGCCGGAGTACATCCGAAAAACGCAGAAACGCGAATCTCCGGATTGGAAAGCACACGACCGCGATCTCTTGCGCAGGTTTCGCAATGGCAAATTCAGTTCTTGGTTTGAGCGATTGCGGCGCATTCAGTGCCTGTCGCGGCTTTCAATTAAGCAATCGCGGGAGTACCTCGAACTCGGCTACTACGACGATCCACCGTTGCCGGCGCTGCTTGTCGCTTTCAAAGAGCATGACGCAATTACCGCCTGCTTCGACGAAGAAGGCCAGTCCATGATGGAGGGCACCGCGGAGCCGACTGTGTGTGTTGTCTTTTCGCCGCGCAAGCCGGAGCAGGTTCGGCACGCTATTCGGATCGTGGATCGCTTCATAGCACTTAACTGCGCGCTTTTTGAATTGGCCGAGGAAATTCAGGAATGGGAGAAGCGTGATGCAGGTACATCTATCGATCGGGGAGAACCATCGCTTCGAGCTGCATGAGGCTCTGCTGATTTATCGCGACCGCCAAAGCAGTTTCATTACGCGTCACGATGTGACTGCCTGCAAGGATGCGCCGCCCACGCTCGGTCCGGCGCAACCGCTCACCGTAACATTCATCGAGTCTCTGATGCGCTCCCTCAGCGGCAGCGTGCAGGCCGAAGTGCTGCCTTCCAATGTTCTTGCCAAGGCGGATCGCATGATCGTCTGGTGGACTCCAGCACGGCGCCGCCAGATGTTCTACGAGAATTCCGAAGGCAACGCTGCGAAGTTGAATGGCTGTATCTTCCCGCAACCTCCATTGGTCTGGCGGGTCTCGAATGGGGAACTAAACATTCGCGTGCTCACCGAAAACAAGCGGCCAGATGGCACAACGAAACTTGCCGTTGCGCCATTCTGGAATCTCTCGGACGATGGACGCGTATGCACCGGCACCATGCGACGCCCGGACAGCGCGTCTGTCGCGTCGATTCCGGCTTGGGAGCGCGGCTTTTACGAGAGCGCCTTTACGCACGCCAACGTTGGTCGCCTAACACGCCACGAGGGCGGATTCGATGGGCTGTGGAGTGGCCTGACTGGGAAGCGCCAGAAGTTCCCCGTCGAAACACTCATCACCCTTCCGCAGACGCTCACGCAGTTCGTGCGCGGAGAGAGAGGCTGATATGCGCATCGAACACGCTCTTCCAACCGATCTGTTGGGCCAGAAACCAGTTCGTGTTCTGGTTGTCGGCGCGGGCGGGACCGGCAGCGCCATCGTCATGGGCCTGCCTTATCTAGACCAGGCGATGCGAGTTTGGGGCCGGTCATCGGGGCTCGAAGTGGTCATGATGGACGCCGACACAGTCTCGGAGACGAACTGTGTGCGCCAGCCTTTCTCAGTCTCTGATATCGGGCAGAACAAGGCAACTGTTCTGATCAATCGCATCAACCTGTTCTGGGGAACGCGGTGGCGGGCCGAGCCGGCACACTTCGACGAACGAACTCTTGATCAGACCAATGACAGGCCCGTCGATTTGCTGATCGGCTGCGTGGACACCAGAGCGGCGCGGAGCGTCATCGCGCGGGCGCTGTCGAAGGCCAGGAACCGAACTGCCTATTGGCTCGATCTCGGCAACAACGCCGCCAGTGGCCAGTTTGTTCTCGGCCAGCCATTGAACGCGCGCAATCGCAGGAAGGCCGTCCGGCTGCGCACGGTCAGTGAGCTGTACCCCGAAATCATCGACGCTAAGGCTGGTGAAGACCCGCTGCCTGGCTGTTCCGCCGTCGAGGCGCTCGACCGCCAAGAACCATTCATCAATCAGGCTCTGGCGTCGAGTGCGCTGGCCATGCTGGCGAGGCTCTTCCGCTACGGCAAGCTCACGCACCACGGTGGCTTCTTCAATGCGCAGAGTGGCCAAATGAGCGCATTGCCGGTTGATCCCCAACTCTGGTTCAAGACGAAGAGACGGGGCCGGTTCGCGCAAGCGCCATTCAAGATGAATTGATGTTTCATTCCCGCGCCGGGCGTATGGTTGGAGGGTATCGGAGGCTCTCCATGAAGATGACTCTCGACCATACTCTCGCCCTGGAAGCCAAAGCAATGGTCGCATTGGCCTTTCGAAACGGCCCCATTGAAGCCTTGCACGCGGGAAAACCGTGCACTGTTTGCAGCGGCAATCCGGCGGTATCTCATATCTCTGACTTGGAGATGAAGACCATCATGAAGTCGGCCGTGAATACGCTCTACCGCCTTCTGTGGCAGCGAGAGAACGA
>JBEKOA010000261.1:0-3329 GCA_049522255.1 Occallatibacter sp. | reverse complement strand
AGGGCCCAACTTGCGGAAGCTCAAAAGGCAATGGATTCGCTCAAGAGCATACTGGCGGCCCCGGTAAAATGACTAAGGTCACGTCGCCCGTGCCTCCGGCGAGAAGATCGAAAGGATGAAGTCTCAAATCAACGAGGGCCCGCAGAGCTAACCGCGGGTCCACGCATCGGTCACCTTCCATCGCAGTCCTAGACGAGGTAACCATGGAGACTTGGCGATTGACTGCCAAAGGCGAGATCATCGTCGAAGAGGCGTTCGGCGTCGCCACGGCGAGGTTTGGCAAAATATTCACGTCTTTTTCACGGGAAGAACTCACTACCCTGACCGCCTTGCTCAACCGACTTCGCGAGAAGTTTATCCCGCCGTCGTAAGAGGAGGGAATCTACATGCGCATGCCTATTTCCAGCCGCATCATCTACACGGTGAGCGAGTATCCGCAGTCATCGCGGCCAGTGGCTTCGAGGGGGTTTATTGTCTCTGTTTCTTCACGGCCTCCCTATACCCTAACTAACACCTCGTTCAATAGTCATCGGGAGGTCATGGAGGTGTTTCCGCTCGGGATCGCCCCCCAGGAATATATCTGCTTTACGATGCTGGCTCTGATTGCTCTTGCCAGTTGGCTTGCCCTCCGCCCGGGTGCGCGTTTGGTCAGTTAAGGCGCAGGCGCGCTCCGGATTGCCCAGCTGCCAGCGCATTTCCTTCTGATATCACCTCCTCGATTCCTTCTCGAGTCAATCATTTTGGCGTTTCTCCGATCGCGTCCGTCAGCTCATCCTGTGCTTGAGCGTATTCGAGTTGGGATTGCAGCAAGAGGGTCTGGGCTTCGAATTCTTGCGCGGCCGTGGCGTCAGCCTGCGAGCGCAGATAGGTGCCCTGTTGCCTGAGCGTCGCAGGAACCAGAGCATGAATGCCGGAGTCAAGCTCGCCCGGGTGAGGTCTGCGGTAGGAGCGTTGTCGATTCCGCGCCGCCAACTCCGCATCGGCAATGGCAATATGCAGGGCAGTATAGAGCCGAAGAGAGGAAGGAACTGCTGCGAGATTATGCAACGTTAGCTCATCCAGAACCAGACGCCACACCCTTCCCTCATTCGTTACAGCCCATTTATTAACCAGTGGCCCGCTGGCGCGGTGTGATGGATTGCAGCGCCTCGCGGAGTTGTACGGTGTGGCGGCCTTTGGAACCATGGTGGGAGCGACGATTCCGAGCCAGGTCGCCGCGATGCAAGTGGTGGCCCTCGGCGGCTTTCTCCTGGTGTTTCTGCTCTCCGGCCTGATTTTTCCAATCGAGAACATCCCTGTGGGATTGCGATGGATCTCCAATTTCATGTGGGGTCGGTACTACATCGAAGTCGTGCGGGATGCGCTGCTCCAGGGTGGTGGCTGGCTTGCCGACTGGTGGAAGGTCACGATCATCGGCATCATCGGCTCGGTTTTCTACGGGGTTGGATGGTTCAGCATGCGCCGAATGCAGCTCAAAGCGTGAGCGAATGACGAATTCCTTTCAAAACGCCTTCAACCAGCGGTTCCGCGCGCTTGTCGGCAAAGAGTTCAACCAGATCCGGCGCGATCGCCGTCTCATGATTTCTTTGATTCTTCCTCCTATTTTGCAACTGACGCTGTTTGGCTTCGCGCTGAGCGCGGCGGTGTCGAACGTTCGCCTCGGTGTCGTCGATGACAGCAAGACTCCAGAGAGTCGAGAATTGGTCGCGACCCTTACCGAGAGCGAAAGCTTTCTCCTTGGAGGCTACTATTTTTCGGTAGACGAACTCGGGGAGTCAATCAGTCAGGCCAAGGTAGACGCCGGAGTGGTCATCCCCTACGACTATGCGCGGGATTTGCACCGCGGACATTCCACCACGGTGCAGTTCCTGCTAAACGCGACGAACGCGAATACGGCCACCATCAGCCAAGCGTATGCGGAAGGCATTATTCAAACTTACACGGCCGGGCTGCAGAGCATGGGCATTCATCCCAGCCTTAAGCAGGTTGCTGCGTCCCAGATAAGCCGCCGGGGGCAAGTGCAACTCATGCCGGCATTTATTTACAACCCAGGCCTGATTGATTCCTGGTTCATTGCGACCGGGGTTTTCGGCCTGTTGCTGATTATGAACAGTTCGTTGGTTGCATCCGCGGCCATGGTGAGAGAGCGCGAAACTGGGACGATGGAGCAACTGCTCATGTCTCCCGCGAGCACGTCTGAAATCATTATTGCCAAGATTGTGCCGCTGTTTGCCTTGCTCTGCATCATGATGCTGATGTGCGTTGCGACACTCAAAATCGCATTCCACATCCCGTTTCATGGCAGCTTGCCCTACGTGTTGTTTGGCGGCATGTTGTGCATTTTGTCGGGGATCAGTCTGGGCACGGTGATTGCAACCTTCAGCAAGTCGGCTCAGCAGGCGCAGTTGACTGCTTTTTTCATCAATCCGCCATTGTCCTCTCTGTCGGGAGCCTTGAATCCTGTCGAAGCGATGCCGCGGTGGATGCAGCCTTTTACGATCGTTAATCCCATTCACCATTTCGCGACGATCGTCCGGGGCGGGATGCTAAAAGGAAGTGGGATCGTCGCGTTGTGGCCCAATTTCCTGGCGTTGTCGATTTTTACCATCGTCCTGGTTTCGCTGAGCGTCTGGCGTTTTCGAAAGCAACTCAGTTGAGAACGGAAAGGCACGGTCCATTGCCGATGCGGAAGAAGAAACTGGCTACGTTACCGAGGCAGATAAAGACAAGCGCGAGACTGATCCTGCTCAGCATTTGCATCGCAGGCGGAAATGCGTTGGCGCAGGCGCCGCCTGGGCAATCCCAAGGCGCGCAAGCCACGCAGTTGCCGCTGTCGGGCCGAACTGCACAGAGCGGATCGGTGACGGCCACGCAGTCATCCACTCCAGGAGTAGCGAGCACGGTCAACACTCTCAATCCGACGGTTCAAGTTCAGGGGGCCTACTCGGCAAGTACATCCAGCATTTCCAACATGCCATTTTCCGGCAAGCTGTCTTTGCGAGACGCCATCCACCGCGGCCTTGAGTACAATCTTGGAGCAGTCGGACTTGCCCAAGCGGTACGTCAGGCACACGGACAAACGCGCGTGGCACGCAGCGTACTACTTCCCAACCTCACGGGCGATCTGGCCGAGACCGTCCAGCAGACTAGCCTGGCAGCTTCAGGCCTTAAGTTCAAGCTTCCTGGCTTCACTTTGCCGACGATCATAGGGCCTTACAACTACATTGACTTGCGGGCCCGTCTCACGCAAACCGTAGTGGATCTCACCGCGTGGAAAAATTACAAAGCGGCCGATGAAAGCTTCCGAGCAAACCAACTTTCGGCGCAAG
>JBEKOA010000260.1:0-3489 GCA_049522255.1 Occallatibacter sp. | reverse complement strand
GTGCACTGCCATCCGCCTTATGCCACGGCCTTTGCCGTGACCGGCACGACACCGCCAAACGGGCTGATTACCGAGTATGAAATCTTTATCGGTCCGGCAGCGGTTGCGCCCTATGAGACTCCTGGTACGAAGGCCTTTGCCGAGACGGTGCTGCCCTTTGTCGAGGATCACAACACCATCCTGCTCACCAATCACGGCATCGTGTGCTGGGCAGACACCGTGACTCACGCTGAGTGGCTGACGGAGATCTTCGAGACCTGCTGCAAGACTTACTTGCTTGCATTGCAGATCGGGCAGCCCCTGCGGCCGATTCCTGACGAGAAGATCGAAGAGATACTGGCGCTGAAGCAGAGGCTGGGTTTTCCCGATGCGCGTATCGCTCGTTGCATCGAGACGGCCGCTTCGGAGCCCGGCGAGAATGCGGCAGAGCTGGAGCGCCTGGTCGAGCAAGTCGTCGCGCGGCTGGAAGAGCGGGAGTGACTTGCCACAGGGGTATTTCCTACAAATCTTGGAAAAGTGGCGGAGACACGAAATGAAGCCATTCATATTTGGCCGGCCAGAGACCGTCGGACGCTCGGAGTATTTGATTCATCTTTTGGTAAGCGCGCTTTTATATGGCTGGTTTACTGACCTCTACGTAAACACGGGCAAAGGCACCGTTAAGTCTATAGCTGATGTAGTTTCGTTGATGGTAATGACCGAGTGGATACAATGTGCGGTGAGTCGTTCGCGTAACGCCGGTTTATCGCGGTGGGTTTTCGCTTTGTTACTCGTTGTTCCGGCGCTCGTATGTGGATCGCTCGTCGGGTTTAGCATTCTTGCTTGGCAATATACTCTTGTCTTGTTTGTGCTTACTCAGATTCCCATAGGCTTTCTTCCATAGAAACACAAGCCTGTCTCGGGCAACAGTGGATCTCCTGCATAAGAGATTTTCGATCAGAGAGCCCGCCCAATCGCCAATGTATTCTCCACCAATGCATCGATCTCCGTGCGGCTGGTGCGGTGATTCACTATGGCGGCGCGAATCGCCAGGCGGCCTCTGATCCTTGTCGTGGACGGAGCGACAACTCCCAACTCCTGCAACTTGATCACTATCTCATCGTTAATCCGATTGGAGCGCTCGGGGTCTTCTGTGCCGGAGCCGACCTCGTTCGACGTTTTCGGGCTCGACGTTTCTGCCCGATAGCGGAAACAGACAATGTTCAGCTCGACCGGTGCCATCAACTCTAACTCCGGTGTCTCGGCGATGCGGGATTCGAGATAGCGTGCCAGAGCGCAACTGCGCGAGATCGATGCTCCGAGCGCGTCAATGCCGTAGACCTTCAATGTGAACCAGACCTTCAAGGCGCGAAAGCCGCGCGAGAGATCCGGTCCGAAGTCGCAGGGCCACGGCGAGCCGGCAGCGAGGCCGCGCTTGGCGCGCTGGAGGTAGGCTGCCGGTGCAACGAAAGTGTTTTTGTGCGCCACGGCATCGCGCACCAGGATGAAGCCGGCGTCGTAAGGTGCCTGTCCCCATTTGTGAAAGTCGAATGCGATGGAATCGGCGCGTTCGATTCCGTTGACCTTGGGCGCAAGATCGGGGGCCAGCTTGGCCAGAGCGCCAAAGGCTCCGTCGACGTGAAACCAGAGTTTCTCGCGCTGGCATAACTCGGCCAGTCCGGCCAGATCGTCGATGGCTCCTGCATTCACGGTTCCTGCGGTTCCCACAACGAGAAACGGAGTAAGGCCGGCCTCGCGGTCACGCTGGATGGCCTCGGCGAGCGCGGCGAGATCGATATGGCAGCCAGGATCGGTGGGAATCAGGCGCAGCGCATCGCTGCCGAGGCCGGCGATGTCCATCGCCTTGGGCACGCAGCTATGAACCGACGTGGATGTGTATGCGATGAGATGCCTGGGTGCTGCGGCCACACCATTGGTGCGCACATTGAAGCCCAACGCGACGTCGCGGGCGATGAGCACCGCGATCAGATTTGCCATTGAGGTTCCAGTGACGAACAAACCACTCGCGTCTTCCGGGAAGCCGAAGATCTCGGCCACCCAGCGTGTGACCTGCCGCTCGACCTCGACTGGAATATGATCGCGGCCGCCGCAGTTGGCATTCAGCCCGGCGGCGAGCATCTCGGCGACCATGCCAACCGGCGTACCCGCCCCATTGACCCATCCCATGAAGCCCGGATGCACGTTGCCCTGAGCATAAGGCAGCACTTCGCGCATGAACTCCGCATGAACCTTCGCGAGATCCTCGCCCTGACGCGGCGCGGGAGACTGAAAATGCTCGCGCACTTCGGCTGGAATCGGCTGCCAGACCGGCCGCTCACGAATGTTCTCGACATATCCGAGCATGTCGTCCAACATGCGGTGAGCCTGTGCGCGGAACTCGCTCCAGTCAGAAGGATTGGAGGGATCGAGGCTTTGGCTGGTTTCCGCTTCAGCGGGTGTGCCGGGCTTTGCGGCGTGGTCGATTGTGAGGGGCTGCGACATTCGTTCTCCCTGAAGACTATTTTACGTGTTGCGGATGCGTGCGCATTCAGCGTGCTCTTTAAGTGACGACTCGGGCGAGATAGCGACAGCGGTGCAGTTTCCGAATCGGCAATAATCCGACGGGAAGTCATGAGCGTGCTGACATTCCGCTCTTCGGAGCCACCACTCTGCCAAGAAGGTAGAATTGTCCGGGGAGCGATAACCGTGGATTGGAAGGACTGGAAGCCATACCTCTGTAATGTAAACAGCAAGCTTGCGTCCATTCTGGTGGACCTGAGTCTCAAAAATGCAGTTCCTGTCAAAGCAAAACCTTGGCTACTTTGGACATGGGTCTATTTCAAATCACCTCGGCCGGATGGCCTATCAGATGGCAAAGAGGCTCCCACGCTCTACCAAATAGAAGACGCCTTGATTGAGTCCGTTTCAGAAGCCTGCCGTGCAATACCTTGCGGAAGAATCACTACGGAGGGGAGGCGCGAATTCTATTTCTATGGAGAGACAATTGATGGATTCCATCAGGCAGTTGAAGGGGGAATGGCCGGCTTTGAGGGCTACAGGTTCGATCTCGGCGAACAGATGGACCCACTCTGGACGCAGTACTTCAATGTCTTATATCCTTCGCCGGAAAACCTTCAATGCATTTCGAATATGGACTTATTGGATGTTCTAGTGGAAAAAGGAGATGTTCTCACAGTGGCCAGAGAGGTACAACATTGGATTTATTTTGGCTCCGAGTCTTCTCGCACATCCTTTCGAGATGCCGCCTGCGTCGCAGGCTTTAAGATCGGATACGAAAGGAACTCTGAGGGTAGGTTACCATTCATGGTTTCCGTCGCTCGCACCCAGCCTATTGACCAAAAGTCAATCGATCGCACCGTAATTGAACTGTGTGCTTTCGCCAGCGCTGCGTAATTGAAGAACCCGCCCTATTTCTTCCTGGGCGGAGCGGCGAGGATGCGGCGCACAGAGGTGCGTCCGATGTTGAGACGGCGGGCGATTTCGGATTTG
>JBEKOA010000259.1:0-4347 GCA_049522255.1 Occallatibacter sp. | reverse complement strand
TTCACGTTCAGACGCGGCAGCAACTCCACCAGGTCGAAAACATTCGTGACCATCGTCGCGTGAAAGCGGGACTCCGGCTCATTCAAACGGTCCCCCATGTGCGAAACCACATCCCTGAGCCGTTTCCACAAATCTTCGGTGCCGCGCGTCAGTGATTCGCGAACATTGGCGTCGATCTCGCGGGCCACGCGCGCCTGCTCCTCGGCCGACATCTGCACGCGAAAGTCGTTGCCCGTCGGGATAGGCAAGATCTCCAGCTTCACGCCGAACTTCTTGCGCAGCTTGTCGGCGGCTGGATAGTCTTCCTCTCGAAACAGGCCATTCAACTCCGGGCGCACCTGCTCGATGTACTGCGGATAGACCTGAAGAAAGCCCTCTACGCCCTGCTCAAAGCTGGCCTCGAATTCGCGCATTCGGGCAGTCAGATCGAAGTAGAGATTCGACGGCAGCAGGCGGAATCCTTCGTCGGACCACGGCAACGTGATCTTGTAGAAGTACTGGCGCACCTGCCCAGCCAGCGTGCGCAGTTCATCGAGTTTGTCGGCGCCGCGCAGCAACTGCTTGTTGTACCGGCCCGCGCCCTGGTGCGCTCCATGCTGGTCGGCAACGTCGCGGCTGATCTTGCGGTCGTGTTTAATGGCTGTCCAAATCCTGATATGGACAGCGGCGAGCATCGCGCGTTCAGTAATCATCGAATGGCCTCCTGTTGCACGCCGAAGCGAACGAACTCCGGCGTGTGGGTGATGGCGGTGTCCCGCGCCGCCGCGTCGCGCATCGCCATGACGCGCATTTCGGTCGGCATACGGTCCAGATACTTGAGTCCTCTGGCCACCGAGCGTCAATGGACGGCAACTGGCGGAAGAGCCGGAGGAATGCAATCAACTCCGCCGCAGCCGCAGGCCCCACCGTTCCGTCCAGCAACTGTGCCTCGAACTCGCTCGCACCAGAAAGGAAGGTAATCTTCTGCCGGTTGGCAATTCCGCGCAGAACATAGGAGGCCATCTCCCAGGAGCGGGGAGTGGGCCAGGCATTGGCGTCCGAGGTCGCATCGGCGGTATGCAGCAGGTCCGGCTTGAAGCGCAGAAATGCGATGATCTCGGGCCGGACGCCGGCACCCACGGCCCACTTGCACCAGTCGTTCAAGTCGGCTTCAAGTTCGAGATGGACGAAACGATTCCGCAGCGGACGCGGCATCGAGAAATGGACTCCCCGCTCGGAGGCCGGGTTGCCAGCGGCGATGACCACCCACCCATCCGGCAACACATACTCTCCAAGTTTGCGGTCGAGCACGAGTTGGTAACATCCAGCCTGAGTCATCTGCGGAGCCGAGGTCAGCTCATCGAGAAACAGGATGCCCTTCCCGGCAGTGGGAAGGAACTTGGGCGTCACCCATTGAGTCTGATCATCCTTGATGCGCGGCAGTCCCCGCAGATCAACCGGATCGAGTTGCACGGCGCGAACGTCCAGGAAATCAAAGTCGAGATCGTCCGCGACTTGGGCGACGATTTGCGATTTGCCGACGCCGCACGCGCCCCAGATATGCAGAGGCACACGTTCGCCGATCAGCGCATGAAGCGCCTCGTAAAGCTTGGATGGTTTCATTTGGATTTACCTCAGGCGGAATACTGGTTCAGGTGTGAAGAATGGCCGGTCGGCCGTCGATTTGGGGATGTGTTCGATTGCCGTGCTGGCCGCTTTGGGGCGGAACAGCGACGACGATATAAACTGATTGCTGAATGAATTCATCAAGGGATCAGCAAATCGAGGCGCTTCAGGCCGCGCTCAAGGCGGCCCGTGAGAACGAGAGCCGGTGGATGGAGATCTCCGCCGACTTCTCCACTGACCCTGAACGGATGGAGCAGTGGTCCAGTATTGCGAAACTCAGGCGGCTCGAAGTTGAGAGGCTTGAGGCGCTTTTGGCCGGTGCGGCGGAGCCTCGTAGTCTGGCGCAACCGGTGCGCAGTGAGACGGTTGAAGCGGAAAACAGAATGGGAGAAACGGCATGAACGAAGCGGAAATGAAAGCGGAGTTGGAGCGCCTGCGGGCAGAAAACGCAAAGCTCAAGAGCAAGGATTCAGCAGGATTGAGTCTCAAGGTCAGCGAGAAAGGTGCCGTATCCCTCTACGGAATGGGACGTTTCCCCGTCACCCTCTACAAGGAACAGTGGCTCCGCACTCTTGCTAGCGCTCCTGAGATCAAGGCGTTCATTCGCGAAAACGACAGCAAACTCAAGACCAAAGAGTAGCGATGTCAACAGCAGCCTTCTGAGTCGCTCCCCGAGTGGTAAGGCGATTTGTCGTAAACCCAGAATCCATTCTGGCGCAATCGGCGTTCCCGTTACCTGTCTTTGGAGAACTTCGGCTTTCCCGTCATCCCCCCGAACCTGGAAGTTTGGTACACTTTGCATCAACAGTTACGGCTGCTGCGCGACAGTTCGAATGTTCTAAGGCCGGATCGCCCCTGCTCAGTGTGCGGGTATCGGTGCAATCGCTAGCCTGCCTGCCTCCATCAGCACTCCCCGCGATAGATGGAATCATGGTCCAGATCATTCCACACGTACCCAAATATGCCCCCTGGCGTCCCTGCCGAAACAGGTGAAGGAAGCAAGAGCGCATCTCCGCTACAGAACGGACCCGATCCAGGTCTTCGGCTGAAGACCTGGTGTCGCTCGAAAATCCCCATTCCCGGATGGATCGAGAGCTTACGGTTGGATTGCGATCCATATCACTCTGCTTCGCTCAAACAGTTCCTTCTACCGGACGATGCTCAACGGAAACGCCGGCTTCGGCCAAAATGAGATATGTCAGCGCATTGAGATAACGGTCATCGGTTTTCGCTCCAGTGACTACCAGGCGCCAATAAAGCTCCGCCGCACCCAGGTCGTTGAGAATCTCGAAGTCGACATCGGGAGACAGTTCACCACGCGCAATCGCACGCTCGTAGATACTCCTTCCCCGAAGGCGTCTCTCAATCTGCAGACGACTCCGAACTCTCTCCGCCAAGGGAGAATTTCTTGCCATCTCCGCGTGCAGATCGGCGAGAATCTGCCGGACGATGCGGTGGCGAAGAGCGCTGCGCATGGATCGAAGATTCGCCAGGATGTCTTCTCGAAGCGAGCCCGTGTCGGCTACCTGCGTGATGGCCAAGCCCACTGTTTCCAGCCGTTCCGTCACCATGGCGAACTTCGATGGCCAGCGCCGGTACAACGCGGCTTTGCCCACGCCGGCGCGTTTGGCCACCGCTTCCATGCTGAGGGTTCCATACCCATGGCGCGCCCACTCCACAAACAGAGCGCGTGTGAGGGATTCCGTGACGCGAGGCTGCATCACAGCAGCGCCAGCCGGGGCCCGTTTTGCCGCATTTTGCACGTTGGAACGGTTGCGTTTCATCCACTCTGACTATACACTGGATTCCAGCAAGGACGATACGTTGCCGTTCCGTCCTGAGAGGTGAAGAAAAATGGTAGAAAACAAGACAATGAAGCTTTTCGCAGAAGGCCTGCGACTCTGTATGGGAGACCGGCTCACTGCCGAGGCGGTCAGCTTTGCGGATATGCTGTCCGAGGACGCAGTCATGGAATTCCCCTACGCTCCTCCCGGATCGATCCAGCGTCTGGATGGCAAAGCCACCATTGCGAAGTACATGGAAGAAGTGAGTGGCCGCCTGCAGATCGAGCGCTTCGCTCCGCCTGTCATTCACCCGACGCCGGATGGATTTGTGCTGGAGACCAGTTGCGAGGGAGTGGCTACACACACAGGAAAGCCCTATAACCAGCAGTACATCTCCGTCATTACGCTTCACAATGGCCACATCGTCCATTATCGGGATTACTGGAATCCCCTGGTTGTGCTCGAAGCGATGGGCGCTGGACGATCGACAGAACAGGGGGGCAACTGAATGTTCAATTCCGTCCTGCTTACCGGAGGAACAGGGAAAACGGGGAGCCGCATTGCCGCGCAACTTGCGACGCGCAACGTGCGGACTCGCCTCGCATCTCGCCATCCCCAAACGGGCCAGACCTTCTTCGACTGGTTCGATCCCTCGACGTTCGCTTCTGCTCTGGAGAATATGGAGAGCGTCTATCTTTTGGCGCCCTTGGGTGTAGCCGACTGCCTTCAGGTCATGCGGCCCTTTATCGAACAAGCTCTGGCTACTGGTGTGCAGCGCCTGGTCTTTCTCAGCTCGTCTCTCGTGCCGGAGGGTGCTCCAGCCTTGGGACAGGTGCACCAGTATCTTCACCAACATGCGCCTTCCTGGGTGGTACTGCGGCCATCCTGGTTCATGCAGAACTTCTCGGAGCAACAACACAGAGAAACCATTCGACAGCACGGCGCAATCTTCTCTGCG
>JBEKOA010000258.1:0-3517 GCA_049522255.1 Occallatibacter sp. | reverse complement strand
CCGCATTCGGCATTCACTCGCTTGTCGAGCACACTAGCATCAATCCCAACAAGGCCGCGCATGTGGGCCATCTGCGCAATGCGATTCTGGGCGATACCTTCGTGCGCCTGCTGCGCGCTGCCGGGCAAAAGGTGGACGTGCAGAACTACATCGATAACACAGGCGTCCAGGTAGCCGATGTGGTGGTTGGCTTTTTGCATCTGGAAGGTAAGTCGCTGGCAGACGCGCGCCTGCTGCTCGAAGACCTCAAGCAGAAAGGGCAGCGGATCGACTACTACTGCTGGGATCTCTATGCGAAGACTTCGCAGTGGTACACCAGCGGGACTGAACAGGAAAACGAGGCGCGCAAGAAGCTGCGCTATGCCACCCTGCACGAGATCGAGCATGGTGGGAATGAAACCGCCGAATTGGCCGAACTGATTTCGACCGCGGTCTTGCGGCGGCACCTCGAAACCATGTTGCGGCTGGATATCGAGTACGACTTCCTGCCGCGCGAGAGCGAAATCCTGCACCTCAAATTCTGGGAGGCGGCCTTTGAGCAGCTCAAGCAAACCGGTGTGCTCTACTTCGAGACGGAAGGCAAGAACAAGGGCTGTTGGGTGATGACTCGACCCGGAGCGGATGTTACTGAGGGCGAGACGAATGAGGACGCCAAAGTGATCGTGCGTTCCAACGGCACGGTAACTTACGTCGGCAAGGACATCGCCTATCACCTTTGGAAGTTTGGCCTGCTCGGCAAGGACTTCGGCTATAAGCCTTTCTTTACTTACCCCGGCCATGAGTGCTGGATATCTACGGTCGAGAACGGTGCCAAGCACCATCCGCACTTTGGCGGGGCGCAGGCCATCTATAACGTGATCGACGCGCGCCAAAGCGATCCGCAGGCTAACGTGACTCAGGCTCTGCGCGGGATGGGCTACACCGATCAGGCCGACCGCTATATTCACTTCAGTTATGAGATGGTCGCGCTCACTCCGCGCTGTGCCGTGGAGCTGGGCTATGACGTTTTAGAGGAAGACCTGGCGCGGCCTTACATCGAAGTCAGTGGGCGCAAGGGCTTCGGCGTGAAGGCTGATGATTTGATTGACAAGCTCATCGCCGCTACCCGCGCCGAGGTCGACGCGCGCCAGACCGTCAGCGACGAGGCCGAACGCCAAAAGATCGCCGAGCAGATCGCCATTGGTGCGCTGCGCTACTTCATGCTCAAGTACACGCGCAACTCGGTTATCGCATTTGACTTCAAAGATGCGTTGAGCTTCGAGGGCGAAACCGGCCCCTACATTCAGTACGCCGTGGTGCGAGCGCGCAATATTTTTCGCAAGGCGGGAACCGCGTGGGAAGCGGAGCTAGCGCAGTTAGCAGGGGTAGCGGAGTTAAATACCTATCTTCAAGACGAAGATATCTGGTCGCTCTGGCTGCGCGCCGCTCGCCGCACGCTGATGCTGGAGCAGTGCATTGCCACGTCGGAGCCGGCTTATCTCGCCAAGCATGCCTTCCAGTTAGCCCAGGAGTTTACCAACTTCTACCACAAGCACCACATCCTGAGCGAGGAAGATCCCGCGCGCAAGGCTTTCTTGCTGGCGACAGCCGCCGTCGCGCTGCGTGAGTTGGTCCTGGTGCTCAGTTGGCTCGGCATCGAGAGTCCGGAGGCAATGTAGAGTCAGGTTCCTCTTCACTTTGAAGAGTGGAAGCCTCATATCCTCCCGTTCCTGGCATTGATTAGAATGATGGATGTTCTCACGGAGTCTTTCTATGTTAGCGATTCAGGAGATCGCGCAGAAGCTTGCGCTCTCGCCGGCCCACTATGAAGCCATCGGCGCGTATGGCGCAAAGCTCAGCCTGGATCTGCTCACCGATCCGGCCTTTCCCGTCCGTGGCAAGCTGATTCTGGTGACAGCCACCACCCCAACCACCTCCGGCGAGGGCAAGTCTGTGGTCTCGATCGGACTGGCTCAAGGCCTGGAGCGCATCGGGCGCAGGGCCATTGTCACGTCGAGGGAGCCATCGCTTGGGCCCGTCTTTGGAATGAAGGGCGGCGGCGCGGGCGGCGGGCTCTCGCAAGTGGAGCCGAGCCAGAAGATCAATCTGCACTTCCACGGCGATTTTCATGCCATCACCGCCGCGCATAATCTTTTGTCCGCCCTGGTCGACGCACATCTCTTTCACGGCAACGTGCTGGAGCTTGATCCACAGCAGATCACCTGGCCACGGACACTGGATCTGAACGATCGCGCCTTGCGCCACATTATCGTCAATTCTGGTTCGAAGCAGGAAGGCGCCAAGCGCGAGACTGGCTTTGTGATTACGGCGGCTTCAGAGATTATGGCCGTACTTGCACTGGCTTCGGGCCGCGCCGATCTTCGCCGGCGGCTGGATGCGATTATTGTCGGCGTCAACTGTTCGGGCCGTGCCGTCACCGCCCGCGATCTGGGCGCGACGGGGGCCATGCTGGCTCTGCTCAACGAGGCCATTCTGCCTAACCTGGTGCAGACCACTGAAGGCACACCCGCCTTGGTGCATTGCGGACCGTTTGCCAATATTGCCCACGGCACATGCAGTGTTCTGTCGCATCGGATGGGCGTAAGACTCGCCGACTTTGTCGTCAACGAGGTCGGCTTCGCGTCGGAACTGGGCGCGGAGAAGTATATCGACATTGTGAGACGCGCCTCGGGCATCGAGCCCGCCGCCGCCGTGCTGGTGACAACGGTACGATCACTGCGTGCGCAAGGTGAGGGATCGCTCGATGCCGGGTTCTCGAACCTCGCCCACCACATTCGCACGCTGCGTGATTTTGGCGTGCCGGTGGTCGTTGGCCTCAATCGCTTTCCTAACGACTCTCAGGCCGACCTCGATGCCGTTGCTTTGGAGTGCTCGCGCCAGGGCGTCGCCTGCGCCTTCGTCGAAGCTTTTGCCAAAGGCGGCCTCGGCGCGGCCGATCTGGCGGAGAAAGTTGTCTCTGTTATCGAGGCCAATCCAACGCCCGAGATTCATCCGAGTTATGAGCCTGAAGACACGCTCGAAGAGAAGATTGGTAAGATTGCCACCAAAGTCTATGGTGCGGCCGGCGTGCTCTTCAGCGATCACGCCCGGGTTCAGTTGGAGCGTTTTGCCGAGTGGGGCTTTGGCCGTCTGCCGGTCTGCATCGACAAGACGCAATTCTCGCTCTCTGACAATCCCAAGCTGATGGGCGCGCCCACCGGATGGACGCTCAACGTCACCGATGTTTCGCTCTCAGCCGGAGCGGGTTTTGTGGTGGCTGTTGCCGGGAACATGATGCTGATGCCCGGCCTGCCGAACGCGCCGCGTGCTTTTACGATCGATGTGGACGACGAGGGGAAGATCGTTGGGGTGTGAGACGAAGAGCAACCGTGGGTCCTTCGACTCCGCTTCACTTTGCTCAGGATGACAACTATATCATAAATGATTATAAATAAACAACATATTATGTTATGATGTTCCATACAAAGCCTGCACAGCCACGAAGAATCAATGACTTGCACGGAAAATCTGCACGGAA
>JBEKOA010000257.1:0-4892 GCA_049522255.1 Occallatibacter sp. | reverse complement strand
CCCTTTGTTGTTCGCGGATATGACACGATCACTCATGACCAAAGCAGTTGAATTGACTTGGTTATTGTCGCCTTTCGAGGACAGGCGAAACCATAGTTTCCTTCCGGTTTTGGCAGCCAGGCAATGGAAATAACCACGACGATCACCAATGAACACGCGACCAGCTCGTACGGATGGCGACGAGTAGATCCATTCACCCGGCTCGGATATTGGAGAAAACTCCCAACGGACATTGCCCGTGTCTGGATCGAGCGCATATAGTGTCCGACTGCTATTCGCATACAAGTTGCGACCTTGTAGGGACACCGACGGTGCAGCGAACGAATCCAACTGATTCATCCAAAGAGGGCGTCCGGTCTTGCGTTCGACAGCCCATACCGCGCCCGGCGCGAAAACAGACGCGAAGACGACTTCTCCGACAACCAGTGGGTTCGGTCTTGTTGTTTGCGGTGGCAGGACTGCATTTTTGACGCCCGGAAGCTTCTTTGCCCATCCAGTTCGTCGCGGAATAGGTTTCTTGTGCGCAGCCATGGCTGAAAGTCTAACCGATCACGGTCCCTTCCATAGCAAATCCGCGCTTTTGCTTGGATGGTCGCAAATTCGTCTCCGATCCCGTCGGTGCCGGAATTTGGACCTGAAGGGACCAAGTGCCGGGTCGTTTGCGTATCGGGGGTCGGTCAGGTGCGATGTAATCTGGCATACAATCCAGACGCACATTTAGACTCATCGCGATTATCTTGTTCTTCATTGTTGCAGCCGCCGCTTCGTTTCTTATCCGATGAGGTCCGCAGGGTGGTTGGCATAGTGAAACGGATGAGCTTCAGCCAACTCGCCCAGCAGCGAAAGGCTACCCCTGCTCAGGAGAGGTGCTTAGAGCCTGTAATGAACCTTTCCAGATGCGCGCGAAAGTTCATAACAGGCTCCGGGCCACGGAAGCCCGGAGCCCGTCGAGCTTCTCCTTCATGGTCACGCGGCGGACGGAGAAGCCATCACCGTCTCCGGCGATTTCAGCCTGCGGAAGAGCAGCCAGAAGCAGAGCAGCAAGTCGAAGGTCATGGTCGGCAACTCGTACCAGTTCGGCGAAAGGATCATCCCAAATCTCGGATACAAGAGATAGGCAAAGCCGCAAAACCCCTCATAAACAGCGCTCAAGACGCCCCACAACGCGAGAACCCGCGGAATGTACCGCGATTGAAAGAGCACCCAGGCGAAGAGCGCCGATCCCAGCCCGTTGAACACCAGGCCAATGTAATAGGCATCCCGGCCCGCATCCAGTTGCGCTCCGGCCAGAGCCGCCAGCCCATCCGGCCCAAACCCGTGCAGCGCGCCCGCCGCAGCCAAAAACCGCAGCGCGCCCAGCATGCCGCACACAGCGCCATCCCGCGGTTGACCGGCCGCAGCAGCACATACAGCGACGTCAGCAGCACAATCATTAATATGCCATGCACAAAGGAGCCGGCCAGATAGATGCGGATGGCCTCTTCATGGTGTATAAAGCGACGCGCCGTCTCCTCGCCGTTCTCCCAAACCAGGTAAGGCGCATAAAAGCGCGGAAACACCACCATGATGATGGCCATGCCGAGAAGATAAGTCACCGCGAAGATCTTCGCGGCTGACCGTTGCGCTCGTTCTATCATAGTTTCCTTTTCGTGTTTGGCCTCCCGCTTCCACGCTACGATTGCACCGTCGTGGAGGGTCCAAGAGGTCTTCTTATGAAATGAGAATCGTATGCCAAGAGCGCATCCCGCCAGGTTGAGGTCGCTGAGTCCAGGGCGGATGGGATCGATCAAAGGCATCAGCCCTCCGCCCCGGACGCTTCGCGATTGAGACGCTACTGCACCCGCTTGAAATCCAGATGGCCGTGCACGAGCGTGCCGTTGGCCAGCGTGAACGTCCAGTCTTCAATGTGATGGTTTGCGTCGATGATGGTGAACACGGCGTGGCTCACATGCCCCACCTGGTTGCTGCCGGGGGCATCAATCAAATCGAAGTCCACGGTCTTGCCATCCGCTGAGGGCCGAGCCACCAAATGCGGCCTGTTGCCGAAGTCGCAATAGTGCATCAACGTCAGGCGATCGCTGTCGAGATAGAAAACGGTGAGTTCGGGGCCAGGTGTACTCAACTCGTGAATCAACGCGTTTCCACTGGATGCAACCCGGATGGAAAGGGGCATCAACTGGTCCGTGCCCCAGGCGGGGTTGTCGGTGGTTATGGGACCTTTCCAAGTCCCCGCTAGAGTCTTCAGCAGGTCAAAGGATTTCTGCGCATCGGAACTGGTAGCGGGCTTGGCAGCGGAGTTCTGCGTATCGGAAGGGGTAACGGGCTTGTCGGAAGATTGTCCGAGTGCCAAAGTGCACACAACCAGCATGACGATTGAAAGAAGACTACGCAACTTCATATTGCCTCCTGCAACGGTTTATCTTGGAATAGAGCAATTCGAGAGCCAAAGTTTCTTCAGCGCAACTTTATGAGAACAAAGCTGCTTACTGAATCTAGCTTGTGCTGGAAACCGATTTGAGCGTCCGGATTCGCCGAAGGGTGTCCGCGAATGAACAGAGACGGCGGCGATAGCGACGCTTCCCTTCCCGGTTGACAATCACTGTTCGATAAAGGGGCAATGCTTTGGATCAAGCCCCGGCTCGGTTTTGTAGCTCCGAATGAATCGCCGGCCTTTCGGAGATTACGACGATGCCCAATAAGCGATGTATCCCGCGTGACGGCCCTGGCAACCGGATGCTTTAGAATCTCGTCAAGGCGTTGCCGCCGATCATCCTCAGTACCCGACACATCGGAATGCGGATCTGGAAGGCGCCGATGGGGCTGCCGCTTTCGGTCCCGTCAGGCATTGATGGCTATGTTGGTGGGAAGATTGAAAGGTGTTTCGGTTAGCGATTTCGCACCGTCCCTACGGGACTGTGACTCGTATATTGGCGCTCACCCAGGACTGCGCTGCACTTGTCCTGGGCTAGTATCAATACTCCCTACGGGAGAAGAGCGTTGGCGGTCATCAATACTCCCCTCCGGGAGAGAGACGTTGGCGGTTTTTACCGCTCCCTCCGGGAGAATAATGTTGGTCCAGGATCGGGATGCGGGGTTATAGGCTGGCTGTTTCATCCTTCGCCGGGTCGGCGAAACCGTTGGACGACTGACACAAAGCGGTTCTTTGAACGACGCACCAGACAAAGTGGTTTTTTGAAAAGAAGCTCACGGAAGGAAAGCGAATGAAATGCGCCGGATTACTGGTGATGGCAGCCGGATTTTTTCTCTCGATTACGGCCATCGTGCTCTATTCCGCACCAACGCCGCGGGCGGGCTTCGTGCTCTCGGGCGTGGCTGTCCAGTGCCTGGGACTCTTCGTTGCTATGCGAGCGCACATGGAAACGCGTGGAGAAGACCGCTGATGAATCTGCAAGCTGCCCTGCCACTTACCGACGCCGCCTTCGCGCTCACACTTGCACTGCTGCTCCTGGCTCCGCTGGCCATCGCCGGCGTTGCCCTGATCAATACCGGCCTGGGCCGCTCGCGTTCCGCCGCGCAGGCGCTCGTGGGCAACCTGGCCATGGTCGCCGTTGCCGCGATCGTCTTTGCCGTGGTGGGCGCGGTTTTTACCGGAAACCTGGCCGGCACGCCCGGCGGCGCAGGCCACAGCTTTGTCGTCGCCGGCAAGCCCTGGAACTGGCTTGGAGCAGGCCCGTTTCTGCTTGGGGGTCTCGGCTCCGCCACGCCCCTCTCGCAACTCGCGGTGCTTTTTGAATTGCTGGCCGTGGCGATGGTGGTCATGATCCCGTGGGGCTCGGGAGCCGATCGTCTGCGTCTCAGCGCCGGACTCGCAATCTCCGCGGTGCTGGCCGCACTGGTCTTTCCTCTGCTGGCTCACTGGGTCTGGGCCGGGGGCTGGCTGAGCCAACTGGGCGTCAACTTCTCACTGGGCGCCGGCTTTCTGGATGGAGGCGGCGCGGCCACGGCCCATGTGCTGGGCGGCATCAGCGCGCTCGCCGTCGTTTGGATCGCGGGATCGCGCCGAGGCAAGTTTCCCAAGGAGGGCCTGGCTACCGCAATGCCCGGCCACAATGCGGTCTACGTGGTCTTCGGCTGCCTGCTGGCGCTGGTCGGCTGGCTGGCCTGGAATGTTGCGGGCGCGGTGATCTGGCTCCATGCGCCCCTGGCCGCGCTGCCGGTCACGGCGGTCAACACGCTGCTCTCAGCCTCTGGAGCGCTTTTCGCCACCTACACCGTGACGCGCGTGCGCTTTGGCAAGCCGGACGCCAGTCTCTGCGCCAACGGCTGGCTGGCCGGGCTTGTTGCCTCGAGCGCCTGCGCCGGGCTGGTAACGCCGGCGGAGTCGATCTTTGTCGGACTGGCTGCCGGCGTCTTCACGCCACTTCTGGTTGAACTGCTGGAACTCGCAGTCTCCATCGACGATCCCTCGGGCGCTGTCACGGTTCACGCCGTCGGCGGCCTTTGGGGATTGCTGGCCGCAGGCGTCTTTGCCCCGCAGCCGGGACAACTCGTGGCCCAACTGATCGGCATCGCCACGCTGCTGGGCCTAGTGCTGCCGGGGGTCTACCTGATTTTTAGAGTGCTTGATCGCTTCGTCCCTTTCCGCGTAGATCCGGATGGCGAGCGCATCGGCATGGACCTGCACGAGCTTGGCGGCGGGGCCTATCCGGAGTTTGTGATTCACCGCGATGATTCGTATCGGTGAGACAGGGGATATGGACTGAAAGCGCCGTCCCTACGGGACTCCGGACGAATTGTTGGTTATTCCATCCCCACGCTGAAGCGCTTTCAATTACCCACAAGTGTCCGTGGTCATGGCCGGTGTTGACGGAGCAGATTCGGCCTCAATCAAGGTACTTTGCAGGGCGGCTTGTCGGGCTGTGAACTGCCGT
>JBEKOA010000256.1:0-4799 GCA_049522255.1 Occallatibacter sp. | reverse complement strand
GGGATCTCCCGTGGTGGGGATTCGGGTGTCAAGGGCGGCGTACTTTGTCGTTCATCTTGACCCTTGACACCCGAATTCTCACCTTCACAATTGGCCTGGGTTGAATCTCAGGTACTTTCTGAGATTCAACCCATCATTGAAAAAACCTCCTGCTTTTGCGAAACCACCCAAGCCCGCACTTTGCGTTGAATCATTTTTCGATGGTAGCCCAATTGGTTCCACCAGCCATGTATTCGGTCCGGTACCACACCATGATTACTTGTTCAAACTCTCTCCGACATCAAGAGAGGCGGGGCGTCCAATCAACCTCTCGGCCCTGAGGCCACGGCGCTACACGGACTGCCCGCATGTGAACTGCGCTCCATCACCTTGCTGTAATCGTCGCCGGAGCGCAACATCCAATACAACCGAACCGCCAACTTGTGCGCGATGGCCACCTTGGCCACCCCGTGATGCTTGTTCATCGACAGGCGCACATACTGCCGATGCCAGCTCGGATCATGCCGTTGCGCATGAACTGCGGCCTCCACCAGCAGCCAGCGCACCAGCACGCTGCCCTGCTTGCTGACCTGGCCCAGGCGCCGCATGTTCCCGCTCGACTCCTCGGTCGGAATCAGGCCCAAATAACTGCCCACCTGCTTGCCCCGCGGAAACCGCTTCCAGTCCCCGATCGTCAGCACATAGGCCAGAGAAACGATCGGACCCACGCCCGGATGTGTCATCAGCAGACAAGCTTCCGGGTTGCCCTCCGCAGCCTTGCACACCGCCTCGTCCAATGGCTTGATCCGCTTATTCAACTCCTCCAGCAAGCCCAGCAGATCCGCCCGCCGATGCCCATACCAGCCCGGCAACGGCAACGCCTCGATCTGGCTGCGGCGTTTGGCAGACCACACCCGCGAACTCAATAACCCTTCGTTCTTGGCCACCGAGTCCAACTGGTTCTGTACCCGCGTGCGCATCCGTACCAGCCGGCAGCGATGTAACAGCAACTGCCGCATCTCGTCGTTCTCCGCCGAAGGCTGCCAAATAACCGGGAAACGATCTTCCACCAATAGGTTCAAAATGTGCCTGGCGTCGCGCTTGTCGGTCTTCTGCCGGCGTGGGCAAGCGGCACGGATCGCTGTCGCGTCCCCCAACAAAAACTCGTGACCCAATTCCTCCATCAGATGCCGAAACCAACGAAAGTTCCCCGTTGCCTCGACGCCAATCCGCACCGGCCTACCGAAGAGAGAACGGTAAAACTGCTCGAGAACGGTAAAACTGCTCCGCCTCCTCCGGATGGTTCAAGCGACGCTCGCCATACTCGCCCGTCTCCCGGTCGACAAATGCGATCTGTTGAAACCGCGGGTGAAAATCACATCCTATAATCTTCATGCTCGGCTCCTTTCCTCCCGAGCTCGTGGTCGTTTCGCAGCAACCAGTCTACTCAGGTCGGAGGAGCCGACGCTGTCATGTAATCAATCACCGAGCCATCGGCGTCGAAGATGATTGCGAGCGGGAAGCCGGTGGCCGAGGGGGCCACGTCGGCTGGAGCGGTGATCACCCCCAACTGGTTGGTCTGCTCACCGGTGACCGTAAAGTTGGCGCCGCTGACGACGATGTTCGCGCCGCTCACGTCTTCATTCAACGGGCCTTTGTCGGTGAGCGTCACCCCGGCCGTCGGAACGGAGCTCCACAGAGCCGCCGCGGCGTCCACCATGGCCGTGGCTTGCGGATTGCTGACTGAGGCGCTCAATGGGCCTTGATCGACGTAGTAATTCACTAGCCCCCCGGCCCAATGGACGGGCTGGCCCATCACGGCCGGGTCGAAGTAGCTGACACCGGCCACGTACTTGGGTCCGCCGGCCACCGCCGCAACCGGCGCGAGGAGCAAGGCGAGAAGCCCGGCTGCCGTGCGGTGCGAGTGGATCGAGTGGGGACGGAACATGGAGTGCGCTCCGGGCTTAGGTTGCCGGCTCGCCTTAGAATCTCCTGAAGTAAGCCTTGAGCAAGCTCCAAAGCGGCCACGGTTTGCTCATCGGCGCGGGAGCGTTGGACTGGAAATCTTTAAGTAATAAGCGGGTCTAATGAGATCTTGTTGTGGAGCGATGCAAATGCCGGTGCGTTCTGCGAACGCATTGGCGCACTGGACACTGAGAGTCCTTCAGATCTCCGGGTAGAAGTCGAAAAAAGCGTCCAGGCTGCGCTTGAGCTGAGTCTCGATTTCCTCGCGTGAGCCTTCGATCAGGTGCATGGTCACATGAGCCTGGTGGCCGTTGGCCAGCTTCAACGTCGCGTCTTCGATTTCGGTGACTTCGCCTTCGGGGAGCAGCCGCAGTCCGTATACAAGAGTCAAATTCGCCATGAGCCACATCTTAATTGAGCAGAGGGCATCGTTCCGCAAGAGGCTGCGCGTTTTCAGATTCGGCGCTTGCCTGGCGCATAGATGCTCTAAAATCAACACGGGACAACCATGACAGAGATTCGTTCGACCGTTATCCTTGGTTCCGGCTGTGCCGGACTCACTGCCGCAATCTATACCGCTCGCGCAGGCTTGACCCCGCTGCTTCTGGAAGGGCACGAGCCGGGCGGCCAGCTTTCGATGACTACGCTGGTTGAGAATTTTCCCGGCTGGCCAGAGGGCATTCAGGGGCCAGAGTTGATCGACAACATGAAGAAGCAGGCAGCGCGCTTTGGCGCAACCTTTCAGACTGCTCATCTCAATCAAGTCGATCTCAGCCAGAATCCCTTTCGCCTTGGGACATCGGCAGGCGAGATTCTGGCGCGCACTTTGATTGTTGCCTCCGGGGCCAGCGCGCGCTGGCTTGGGCTTCAGAGCGAACAGGCGCTGATCGGCCACGGCGTCTCCAGTTGCGCTACGTGCGACGGGTTTTTCTTCCGCGGGCGCGAGATTGCCGTGGTGGGCGGCGGGGACTCGGCGATGGAAGAGGCGCTCTTTCTCACCCGCTTTGCCACCAAGGTCACGCTGCTGCATCGGCGTTCGGCCTTTCGCGCCTCGAAGATCATGCTCGACCGTGTGATGTCCCATCCTCAGATCGTGCTGCGCCCGAACACCATTGTCGAAGAGGTGTTGGGCGTGGAGGATAAAGAAGTGAAAGGTCTGCGGTTGCGCGATGTGACGACCGGCGAGGAAAGCATTCTGCCCGTCGACGGCCTCTTTCTCGGCATCGGCCACGAGCCGAACGCAAAGATGTTCGGCGGGCAGATCGATCTTGACAACGAGGGTTACATCGTCACCAAGGACAACGTAATCGTTACGCACAACGGGGTTCCCGTGCCCGGCATCTATGCTTGCGGCGACGTGCAAGACCGGCGCTACCGCCAGGCGATCACGGCTGCGGGCACAGGATGCATGGCCGCGCTTGAGGCTGAGAAGTTCCTCGACGAGCACGGAAGTTGACCACCTGCGGTGGGGCCGACTGCCGCTTGCGCGGCAATAGTTAGGTGCCCATCGTTGGCGCGTCTTTGTATTTGCGCCAAGGGTGGGATACCAGGAACCTCTTCCCACATTCGGCTACCACGAGTGGAAGACGAAGAAGGCCGCGGCGACCAGACATACACCCGCTGCGGCGTGGTTCCAGCGCAGATGCTGGCCGAAGTAGAAGGTGACGAAGACGCCGAAGACCACCAGCGTGATGATCTCCTGGATCACCTTGAGCTGGACAGGCGAAAAGCGGCCGGCGCCGATGCGGTTGGCCGGCACCTGGAAGCAGTATTCAAACAGGGCGATGCCCCAACTGATGAGGATGACCTTCCACAGCGCCTCCTGGCGGAACTTCAGGTGGCCATACCAGGCGAAGGTCATGAAGATGTTGGAGAAGATGAGAAGAACGATGGTCCACATAATCAGTTTGGATGCGGGCGCGATGGGCGGGATTCGGCCGGGAGAACGATGACGGCGCTCAAAGAGAATCTTGAACGGCTGGAAGAGGAGATCGTGGAGGCCTGCCGGCGGGCTGGCCGCTCGCGCGCCGAGGTCGAGTTGATGGCCGTAACGAAGACGTGTCCTGCGGCAGTTGTCGCGGAGGCTGCCGCGCTCGGCCTGAATCTCTTTGGCGAAAACCGCGTGCAGGAGTTTGCAGGCAAGGCATTGCATGCAACAGCTCTTCGGTCGACTTGCGGGAATGAAAACATCCGCATGCATCTCATCGGTCATCTGCAATCGAACAAGGCGCAGCGGGCGGTGGAGTTGTTTGACGGCATCGACTCGCTGGACTCGCTGCGGCTGGCCGAGCGGCTGAACGAAGCGGCGGCCAAGCTGGGCAAACGGCTGCCGGTGCTGATCGAGGTGAAGCTCAGCCAGGAGGAGACCAAGGCTGGATTGGATCCTAACTCACTCGAAGCCGCGCAGTTATTGGAACGGCTGCCTGTTATGGAGAATCTGCAACTGTGCGGGCTGATGACGATTGCTCCATTCGACGTTCCCGAAGCAGAGACGCGAGCCTGCTTTCGCAGCCTGCGAGAGTGGCGCGGCCGCTGGGCTGTGGCGCACCCGAGATTGGATTTTGGTGTGCTCTCGATGGGCATGAGCGGCGACTTCGGGTTGGCAATTGAAGAAGGCGCGACGCGCATCCGCGTTGGCACGGCACTCTTTGGCGCGCGAAGAGCCGCGTTGGGGCGAGATTGATGCTTCGCTCGACGGCAGGCGGAGTGACCCTCGCCGTGCGCGCCCAGCCCGGCGCGAAGAAGACAGCAATCACCGGTGTCTACGGCGAAGGCGCGGCGGCGCAACTGAAGATTGCCATTCATGCGCCACCGCTTGAAGGCCGTGCTAACTCGGCCTTGATAACTTTTCTCGC
>JBEKOA010000255.1:0-3584 GCA_049522255.1 Occallatibacter sp. | reverse complement strand
ATACTCAACACAGGCCTCCTCGGTCGAAAAGCGCCGCTCCAACTCCAGTAACGTCCTCGGATAATCCTCGTCCATGGATCCAAACACTACATCTTGGGGTTGGTGGCGTCAAGTAAATACCCATAATAAGTTATTTATCTTCTGTTATTTAGATGTTTTTACCTGCACTACTAAGCCGGGACTTTGACTGCATATCCTTTTGAAATCGGAAAGCGTAAATGCAGATATCCAGGAATTCTGAAAAATGGTTGCAAATTCCCCTTCATCCATGGCATGACTAGGGAGATATTACGATTCAGATCGGTTATTTTGCTTTAGCGGCCGTGAAGGCTATGCGGCTTGACATCAGTAAGCTATTGAAAAAATCACATTTCTCAACAGATACACGGCATAGAACTAAAAAGTTGAGCCGGCTGTTTGGCATCGCCACAGGGATCACACACATTCTGACCGCACTGAAAAGGCTTCAGTTTGCGCAAAAGGCATATCCGGGCGGGAATGAGGGCGGTGAATCTCATCCCTTTCCCAAGGAGACGGCCGAGTGGAGCAACTGGCCGCTTGTGAAGGCGGGTTCGCCGGGTTTTGAGAGGTCATGCCAAGGCGATCAATGCCATCAACATCACGTAGCGGTAGGCCACTGCTCCGGTGAGACTGTCGCGTCTGAAGGCTTTTTCGTTCGATCCGCTAATTGTAGGGGGTGTAGCCCGCTCAAATAAACCTCCCTTTGCTGTAGTGCTTCGGATCATCGTGATTGAGTTGGGCAGATTCATGCGATGCGCAGCCGTTGAATCGAAGGCTTGGCTTCATTATCGCAGGTTCATTGGAAAGCGTCTCGCGTTTGTTCTCCTCCGGCGCATGAAAATCAATGCAGGATGGTCATGGGGCCCAACCCGCTTTGAATGCGACAGCCGCCGCGAAAGTCTGTCAATAGAGTGGGAAAACGGGCTGAGTAGGCATGGCGGGAAGGGGTGGCATTTTAGGCATATTGGCTCGCATGGCGAGAACCGTCCCGATCCCCACGCCGGCCATGGCTGCCGGAAGTACGATGATGAGCGCCTTTTCCCCACCGGTCAACCCTGTCTGGAGATAAACGACATCGCTGTACGCAACCGGAGTGACATCGGGACTGCCGTACAGTTGCAGTCCGAAGGAGTTGTCGTCGATGCTGATGATGCTGCCGCAGAAGACAACCCCATTCATCAGTTGCACGCCGACCCAATTTCCAAGGCCACGCTTTAGCAGGCGCGCATGAACGGCTTCGGGAGTCACAGGCCTGTGCGACAGAAAAGCAACCGAGAGCCTCTGCTGAAGAAAGATCACATCGTGGTAGGCCACGGGCGTGGCCTGTTCGTCGCCATAGCGTTCGAGGCCGAATGATTGAGCGTCAATACTGACGATCCTGCCCGCGTAGGCTACTCCGCTCGCCAACTGCACGCCGACCAGGTTGCCCACGCCGATGTGACGAATGCGAGACTGCACTTGCCCTTCTGCAAGCTGTTTCGGCGCTGCGTTGGCCATCAATGACGCCGCAAGTACGCAGGCAAGAATCACCGTAACGCACATTGAGGAAGTGCCCCTGAAGGAATTCATCATCTTGCTCCTCGGACTTCGGACTTCTTCCAGTAGGAACAGCGTCGCTCAACAATAGTTGCGGGTCGTCAAGAATAAAAGGCGGGACGAGCCAGAGGCCCATCCCGCCTTGATTTGCCGCCGCCAGCCCTGAACCGGGAGCCCCAGACTTCGATTGTTATACCTGGAGCACTACGAACCCTGGCGAGCGAATAGCGAGCGATTGACCCCACCGCAGGTGGCGCAGGCGGCTATGCGTAGATGCCGCGCTGGCGAATGGTGAAGGCTACCCGGTCGATGGCCAGCATGTAGGCGGCGATGCGGTTGTTCACATTGTGTGCCTCTGCATAGCGGACCACATCGTCGAAGCTTTCGTGCAGGATGGCTTCTGTCTGCTCGTTCACGACGGCCTCTTTCCAGAAATAACCCTGGCGGTCCTGCACCCACTCAAAATAACTCGCCGTCACGCCGCCGGCGTTGGCCAGGATGTCGGGCACGACGAAGATGCGCTTCTCGGCCAGCATCTCATCGGCCACCGCAGTGGTGGGGCCGTTGGCGCCTTCGACGATAATGCGCGCCTTGATCTTGCCGGCGTTGCGGCTTGTGATCACGTTCTCAGTCGCCGCGGGGATGAGAATCTCGCACTCTGAGACCAGCAACTCGTCGCTGGGCGTGGCCTCGGCATTGCGGAAGCCGAGGATGGTATTGTTGCGGCGCTTGTAATCGAGCAGCTGGTGAATGTCGATGCCGTTGGAGTTCCACAGGCCGCCGTCGAACTCGGCGATACCGACGATCTTGTAGCCGCGCTCCATCATCAGGCGGGCGGCATTCGAACCCACGTTGCCGAAGCCCTGGATGACCACCCGGCAGCCCTCGACGGGCATGTTCAGGTAGCGCAGGCTCTCGTCGCAAACTACCTGGACTCCGCGCCCAGTGGCCTCAAGCCGGCCGCGCGAGCCGCCCACGGTCACAGGCTTGCCGGTGACCACGCTGGTGACGGTGCGCCCCATGTGCATGGAGTAGGTGTCCATGATCCAGGCCATGGTCTGCTCGTTGGTGTTGATGTCGGGCGCGAGAACGTCCTTCTCCGGTCCGATGAAGTCGATGATCTCAGAAGTGTAGCGGCGGGTCATGCGCTCCAGCTCGCCCTGGCTCATCTTCTTGGGGTCGCAGATGACGCCGCCCTTGGCGCCGCCAAAGGGGATGTTGACCACGGCGCACTTCCAGGTCATCCAACTGGCCAGGGCGCGCACCTCGTCGAGGGTCACGTCGGGCGAGTAGCGGACGCCGCCCTTGCCGGGACCGCGGGCGATGGAATGCTGCACGCGGAAGCCGGTGAAGATCTCGTATTTGCCGCTGTCCATGGCCACGGGAAAGTGCACGATGATCTCGCGCGCCGGCATGCGCAAGAGCTTCCACAGCCCTTCTTCCAGGTTCAGTTTGCGCGCCGCAAAATCAAATCGAGCTTCCTGGGCCTCCCAGGGATTGATCTCCTGCTCAAGGGATACGGATTCCATTTTTCTTCTCCAATTCCGGGGGGCCAATTCCGGGGGCCTGTCGCTTCAACGATGGACTTGGGGTGCACCCACCTCCACATGATAGACGAGGCGGGGCTTTTCCATTCAGTAGCGGCATCGGGCGGGAAGGATTTCAAGGAACTTCACGGTAGAATTGACTACGCGAGCCGGCTCGCTTTCTGACCGGCAAGGCATGGACGGATCATGAGCAACAGGGTCGAGCTCAGGAACTGGCTTCTCGCATTCGCAGCTACGGCTGTCACAGTTGTGCTGTGCGTGGCATACGTCGATCGCCCCGTTGCCCACTTCTTTCACCAGCATCTGCGCCGAAGCGCGTCATGGATCTGGATCGATCGCATCCTTGCTCCTCTCAACCTACTCAACCTCGCATAATATAGTGACAAACTTAGTGCCATTGCAGTAAGCTGTAAGGCATGTCAGGATCCAGTGCTCCGCGTCGTGACTTTGCAGCCATGCAAGAACGCCGCCGCCGCGCCG
>JBEKOA010000254.1:0-3655 GCA_049522255.1 Occallatibacter sp. | reverse complement strand
GGCCTGCTGGGAGGCATCGGTCAGAACACGACCTCGAGCAGTATCGGCATTTCAATCGCCGCCGGCACGACCAGCCGCGCGATTGCGCTTCCCCTGGGCCTGCTGCTGATAGGACTCGCCTTCTTCCCGAAGGCGGCTGCCGTGGTCGCCGCTCTGCCCAGTCCGGCGGTTGGAGCGGTGCTGATCTACTCGGCATGCTTCATTATTCTGGGAGGTCTCCAGCTCCTGACCTCGCGCATGCTGGATGCGCGGCGCATCTTCGCCGTCGGAATCGCGCTTATCTTCGGGCTCAGCGTCGAGATGGTGCCCGACCTCTATCGCACGGTTCCAGCCTTCATGAAACCTGTCTTCAGCTCATCTACCTCGGTAGCAACCGTGCTGGTGGTGCTCTTGAGCCTCTTGTTCCGTATCGGACTCAGGAAACAACGGAGCCTTGAACTGCGGACAGGACAAGACCACCTTGATGAAATAACTCAGTTTATGGAACACCAGGGCGCAGCGTGGGGCATGAGGCAGGAAGTTGTGACGCGCGCCACCGATGCCGCTTACGAGGTAGTCAACAACCTGAGCCTCTTGCCGCTGCGTTCGGAAATCATCTTGCTGCGCACATCCTGGGATGAACTTCGCCTCGACCTGGAGATCGAATACGCGGGCCTGCCCATCGAACTGGCGGACTCCATGCCCGCCTTGGAAGAGATGGGCACACAAGCCGGAGTCGCTCATTTGGCCGGCTATCTGATCCGCCAATATGCCGATCGCGTCAAGATCCGGGAGAAGGACGGATACTGCCGGGTGATGTTGCATTTCGACCACTAGGCAGCCGAGCGTCGCACTCTGGAAGAAGGCTGAAAGGGGTGGTTCGAGGGGATAGAAGGCCGGCTTTGCAGGGGTGTTGACTGCTTGGTTAGTGTTTACTACCTGATATCGGGTACCCCCTCTTCGCCGATCTATTGGAATCAGAGACTTAGCGGCCCATTCCTTCCAGATCTTTGAATAATAAGCAGTTACGAGTAAGGCATTCATCCTTCAATAGCCCCGCTGGATCGGCGGCATTTTTTGCGGCCAAGCCTCTGAGCAATAAAGACTTAGAAGTAGGGTATAGATTGGCGGTCTACCCTGGCACCGCTTGCAGGCCGTGGAATCTGCGGAAGGCCTGGTGCCCGGCTTCTCCCATATAACGGTCGAGCAGGGCCGGCTCGGTCTCGCGCAGATCGACGATGACGAGGCCGTCGACGACATCGGAAAACCTCCGGTCCAGGTTGAAGGCGATCAGCTTGCCTCCCAGTTTTGCGTACTGCTTGAGGAGAATGGGAAGGCCCTTGCCGTCTTCTTCGAGGTCAGAGATCGGCTCGGCCAGCTCCTCGAGATTGCGCAGCGCGCCGCAGATGGCGGCGCAATCCGAGCGGCGAAGCCGGTGCGCCCTAAAGGGAGTGCGGGGCTGGATGAGCTCGGCAAATTCGCGTCCATCTTCGCGCTGCTCGAAATAGCGAACCATCATTTCGCGCGACAGGCTGCTGTATTCGCGGCTGATACTGACCGCTCCAAAAAGAGTCGGGGTCTCGGGGTGGCCAGCGACGAAGCGCGCGATCCCCTTCCATAGAAGCAGGAGAGGGGCGTAGTGGCGCTGGTACTCGGTGCGAACGAAGGAGCGGCCAAGTTCGAGAGCCGAGCCGATCTTCAGGAACAGCCGTTCGTCGTAGCGAAAAACCGTGTGAGTATAGAGGCCGCGGATGCCGTGCGCCCGGATGATCTCATCGGTATTTCCAGCGCGGTAGGCGCCCGCCAACTCCTGCTTTTGCTTGTGCCACAGAAGCAGATGCCAATAGTAGAGATCGAAGGAGTCGACGTCGCTGCTTTGTCCGGTGCCTTCGCCGGCGGCGCGGAAGGTGATCTCGCGCAGGCGTCCTAATTCGTCGAGCAGATGCGGCAATTCTCTCCCGCGCGCGCAGTAGAGGGCAAATTCGGCGTTTTCGGCGAGCAGGCGGTCACCGGGAAGAGCGGCAATATCATCGATCACAAATCGTCGTGGAACTTCGGAAATGATGGCGTGCTGCGGTTTGCGGGGCAGAGCGGCGCGCACCTGCGAAGTCAGTGAGACGGGATTTTTGCCGCGATGCGATAAAAGATCGGCGCGCAGACGAAGGTATTCGGAGGCTTCCTCATCGCTGTCAAGACTGGTAAGAAGCGCGGACGGGATGGGATTCCCAATGCGAATCTGGATCGCTTTCTCGCGATGCTGCAGAAACTCCTGCAGCAGCATTACCGTGCTGAGTTGCTGGTTGATCAGGCCGGGAATATGAAAGACGGTGCGCTTGCGCCCGCAGAAATGAACCGGGAGCGCGGCAGCCGCCGTCTGGCGGACGAGTCGGGCGGCGAGTGTCTTCCAGACGGGATCGGACATCTGTCCCTGGCGAATGTCGATGCGCAAAACCTCGCTGGCCGCGAATACTACAAGCGCGCCGCCGTTCCGCAGGCATTCCGTGGCCAGCTCTAACGATCGCAAATTTTTCGAGCCCAACAATGCGGAGTGGAAGGGGTCGACAAGAAAACAATGCGGCTGGAGTTCGGGAATACTCGCGAGCACGGAGTTCGTCAGGATACGCACGTCCGAACGCACGCGGGCCAACTGCACGGCCAGTGCCGTGGCCTCGATCACGCTGACGGGATGGTTGGCAATCGCGACCAGTCCGCCTTTTGTCGGGACGCGGGCGAGGTCGGAAGAAGGAACCTCAAGCGCGATTTTCGTCTCTTCGAGCAGTGCTTCCAGCCGGTAGCTTGCCGGCGCCGAGCAGACACTGCGATAGAGATCGTGCACCTGCGGCAAGGCAAGCAATTTGCCGACGAAAGGCAGATCGAGAAAGCGCGGCAGTTGAGTGAGGATATGTTGTTGGCCGGTCGGCCCAGCCTCTTCAAGAACTCCACCATTGAGAGGTACTTCAGACATATAACAGATTGTTACTGGCGATCTTTGCAAGCGTGTGAAGGGAGGGTTAAGAGTTTGTGAATCGCGAGGGCAGTGTTAGCGAACCTGATTCTGCCAGCATAAGCAGATCAAGGGCATGTTACTAAGATGTGACTTTCCCCTCGTTCATTGCATCAACATCCGCAAGGTCGCTTCTCGGCATTCAGCGAAGCGACCTGACCGGAATTTACGGACAGCTTGAAGCGCAAACCGGAGAGCGCGCGGAGTAGTATCCCAGCGAGACTTGTCCGTTCTGTGCAGCGCCAACCGTCACGAGATCGGTTTCGACGAAGAAGCCATGGCTCGCGTCGATGGCGTAATAATCCACTGCGATCTGAGGATTGAAGACAGCGCTTGTGGTTGGACTCGCCGCCTCCAGCGTACCCGGCACAAAGCCCTCGGCAGCTGGAGTGGAGAAACTGCCGACGAATGGCTGGCCGGGAACCGTACCAAAGTCGAGATCGACGTCGGCGACGCCCGACAATGGCGGCGTCGCTGTGGCATTGACATTCATTTGGGCTGTGCCATCGTTTTCGATGCTGCCCGACGAAGACTGCTGGGTAAAACTCAACGCGTAATCACCGCTCAAGGCCGGGGGGGCACCCGATTGAGGGTAGGCCACGCCCGTTCCGAGCGATGGATAGTGGGTCTCGCCGGTATCGGAATCGGCAGCTTGAAGAAGAAGCGCCGGGT
>JBEKOA010000253.1:0-3698 GCA_049522255.1 Occallatibacter sp. | reverse complement strand
TTGGCCTGGGGCATATCGCAAGCGATGAAGTCCGCGCCGCTCTCCATCAGATTTGCGATAAAAGCGACGTTGCGGGCCAGCCGGTCAAGGCGGGCAATCAGCAGGGTAGCGCGGCGCTTCCGGCACTCTTCGAGCGCAGCCAAGAGCTGAGGCCGGTTCGTGTGCCGGCGTCCGCTCTCGATCTCGGTAAACTCGGCCACGAGCTGGCCGCCGTTGACCTGGCGGGCGACGGCCTGACGCTGGGCGTCAAGGCCCAGCCCGCTCGCGCCCTGGCGATCGGTGGAGACACGGTAGTAAGCGACGAAACAGGGCAGGGAAGCGGTCACGTACAAATTCTAAACGTTGGTTTAGATTTGTACAGATATTGATTCGGGTGTATTCTGGCATCTATTCCGGTTTGTAATCGGGTATAATTCGGTAGGTATTCCGGCATTATGAAGACAGAAGCCATTCAAATCACGCCCGAACTACTTGCTTTGATCACCGAGATTGACGAGTTCAAGGGCGCGTGGCGCGCCCTTGGAACCCTGGCACCCGAACGCCTGAAGGCGCTGCGCCAGATTGCCACTATTGAAAGCATCGGTTCCTCTACACGCATCGAGGGCAGTCAGTTGACCGACCGTGAGGTAGAGCGTCTGCTGTCCAACCTGGAGATCAAGCGATTTTCCAGCCGTGACGAACAGGAAGTCGCCGGCTACGCAGAGGTAATGGAGACCATCTTCAGCGCCTGGGCCGAAATTCCGCTCACAGAGAATCACATCAAGCAGCTTCACCGCGATCTGCTGCGCTACAGCGACAAAGACGAGCGGCATCGCGGCGAATACAAAACCGTGCGCAATGACGTGGGCGCTTTCGATCCAGACGGCAACATGATCGGTGTTGTATTCCAGACGGCATCCCCATTCGATACGCCACGTCGGATGCAGGAGCTGGTTGCCTGGCTCAAGGAGGCCAGCGAACTCAAGCGCCTTCACCCACTGTTGATGATCGCCGCCTTTGTCGTCACATTTCTGGAGATTCACCCCTTCCAGGACGGCAATGGTCGCCTCAGCCGTGTTCTGACGACGCTGCTGCTCTTGCAGGCAGGCTATGCCTATGTGCCGTATTCTTCGTTGGAAGGCGTGATCGAGAATAGCAAGGAAGGCTACTACCTATCCCTGCGTCAAACGCAAAGTTCCTTCCGCACCGAGACTCCGAACTGGCAGCCGTGGCTGCTGTTTTTCCTGCGCTCCCTACAGCAGCAAAAGCGTCGGCTGGCAGTTAAGGTGGAACGCGAAAAGAGCGCGCTAGCAGTATTGCCGGAACTGGCCGTAAAAATCCTTGACTACGCGCGCGATCATGGCCGCGTCACGAGCCGCGACATGGTACGCGAGGCAGGAGCCAGCCCAAACACACTTAAGGTCACTTTCACATCTCTGGTTGAAAAGGGACTTTTGGTGCGTCACGGCGGCGGTCGGTCAACTTGGTACAACTTGCCCTGAAGACCACGTTAGTTGAAAACGCCGTCCATGAATGAGCTAATGAACAATATCGTCGGGCGTATCCAAGAGACCTTCGGTTACCCCGCCAGCCTCGTGCGCCTGTTGGCTGAGCATTCGGAAATCCGGGTGCTGCTCAATGCTCCGTCGTCCTGCATCGACGCTGAAAGCGTTGTTAAGTGGCACGAGCTGGGCACAGCACCCTGCGCATACTTTCCCCACCCAGGGCATAGCACGCTGCAAGGTTGGAAACTCCGCGACAAGCACAATTACGGCAGTTTTACGCTGCACCGCCCTGAATATGATCAGATCGGTCTCTGTGAGAGTACCGAGCAATGGACATGCGATATCACCGATGTGCATGGCTTTTCAGCTTCGAAGTCCAGGCTGTCTGACTTCACTAGCACCGACGAGATGGTGGAAACCAACTCCAGCGACCTTATCGACGCTATCACTCACGATAAGTTGGCGAAGAACCTTACACACGAGGAAATTCGCATCATCCACTCTCCTGGCTGCGACTCTTTCGTCCGCTACCTATGGGACGGTCGCCTATTCTTGAGAAATAAGGGCGGCTCACATCACTTTGCGGCGGCAAAGTATATTGCCTCTCGTCTGTCCGAGTCAGTGCCGTTGTGTGGAAAGCTGAACACCTATTCCCTGAACACACTTGCTATTGCATCGCTGCGGCGCGACTTCGATATGTTCGTTATACCCGATGAAACAACTATCTCTCTCGGTTTCCACGAAGCCATGAAAGCGTTCCGTGCAACGTGGCTTTGGCACCATCTACCACACCCCTTCGATAATGCCAAAGCTATTCTCCTGCCTAAGAATGATGAACGCTCCGTGCGCGTAGCTGCCTTGCTTCGTCAGGCGGATGTGACTGACCTCGGCCAGCACCTTGCTGATCTTGTATCCCATCAGAATTAATGCTGAACTTCACTGTTGCAACAGTGAAGTTCTCCCTCCAACCTAACTACCTATTGTGCGCGCCCAGCTTTCCATCCGGCCTCCACGTCGTTCAGACGATGGTGCGGCTGTCTTCCTTCATAAGTTGGTTTGCCTCGGGAAAGTCAATCTCGCCCTGGGCATAGCGGGTAAGGATTTGCATGGTTGTTTCATCGGGTTCCATGTCTTCGATGCGCATGGTTCCAATTGTGTTTTCGACCTGCAACCGGCGGCGATCAAGTTCATCTTCGGTCAACCTTGCCATAGGTACTCCTGATTTTCTCTTTCTTGGTTGGTTTCAGTCCGCTTTCGAGCTCGCCAAACAATCCGTAGAAAAATAATGGCAAAAGCAACGACAGTGTGGTGGAAGGCGCGCATTTTTCGGCTGGCGGCACCCATCGCGCAAAGACCGCGCAATAGGACCCTGCCGCCAGCCGAAAAAACGAAATTAGGGGAGGTGAGGAATTTCTTGCGCGCCCTTGCCGCCATCCGACTTCTTCTCGGCTTCAACCGCATCGATAAATCGCACGATCACGTCAGACAGCCTTCCAGGATGTGATTCATCTTCAGCTGCTTCCCGTATCCGCTCAATGTAAATCCTGTGCGGGTGATCAGGGTGTTCTCGCAACCACCCTGCCGCATATTCGGCGTGCTGTTTTGCGCTGGGAGTCACGAGAATCGGACGCCTGGAACCGGGTAACGGTTGCGGAGGTGTTGGTTTTTCTGCCATAGGCCACTCCTGATTTTTCCTTTCTCGGTTGGTTTCAGTCCGCTTCAATGACTGTGAAAAAATGAATGTTTTTCCATCCTCCGTTCTCCCATACCTAATCCAAAACTACGCATAGGTAGCTTTGATGCTGGGTTCCTGCTTCACTGAGGCCGGTTTCGTCTTGAGCTTGCGCCCAAGGCCAGAGCCTTCCTCTCCACAGGCTGAAACCGTGGAACTCACGGCCACGTTTCTCAGATTGATTGCAGCATTTACGTCCCGATCATGCTTCACGCCACAAGCCGGACAGCGCCACTTCCGCTCCGAAAGTGACAACTGATCAATCTTGTGCCCGCAATCTGAGCAAGTTTTGCTGCTGGCAAACCAGGTATCCGCCACAATCACAGTTGCGCCTCGCATCGTCGCTTTGTACTCCAGCTGGCGGCGAAACTCGTGGAATCCCATGTCGGCAATTGAGCGGGCCAGCCGGTCATTAGTCATCATGCCCCGCACGTTCAAATTCTCAACACCGATAACAGTGAATCGGCGTGTGAGGTCGGTTG
>JBEKOA010000252.1:0-3750 GCA_049522255.1 Occallatibacter sp. | reverse complement strand
CTGCCGAAAACGCGACATCGCAAGATCCCGAGCTGCTTCGGATACTCCGCTCAACTCTTGCATGCAACGACGCTACGCCAAATAACTCTGAAATACAACGCCAAGTAATTCTGAAAGTGACAGGCTTGTTTTTCGTTGCGACCGGGAGATTGCGTGGGAATCGGGCAGGGAAGGGAAGCCGCACGCCCGTCAAAGAGAGAATAGCACCCTCGGGCTGCATCCGCCGATTGGAAAAGTCTCCCAGAGCAGGCCATCCGGGCCGGAAAGGTGAATGCCGCCCGAAGGCGGCATCCGATACCCCGGAGCACATAGCGGCACGGCTACAAACCGCACGGCAGGGGTTCATCCGGGCGTACACAGGTTTCAAAAAGCGCCGCGGGCAGGAACTCTAGCCCGCAAAATGGAAGAGACGCCATCGCTGGCCCTTCTTCCGGCCTTTGCCCTGAGAAGATGCCTTGCGGCAGGGATGCTCCCGGAAGCCTCAACGGGACTATAGCGCAGGTGGCGAAATCAGGAGACTCAAACCGCATGGATAAATCCCTCCAGCCTCCCGCCGGATACCCCGAACTCCTGCAGGAGTTGAAAACCCGCATCCACGCCGCCCAGGTGCGCGCGGCCCTGGCCGTCAACCGGGAGCTGGTTTTGCTCTATTGGTCCATTGGCCGGGAGATCCTCGACCGCCAGCAGGCCGAGGGCTGGGGCGGGAAGATCATCGACCGTTTGGCGCGCGACCTGCAAAACGAATTTCCCGGCGTCGAGGGGTACAGTGCGCGCAGCCTCAAATATATGCGGGCTCTTGCCGCGGCCTGGCCGGAAGAGTCAATTGTGCAACAGCTCATTGCACAATTGCCCTGGGGCCACAATCTGCGCGTGCTGGACCGGATCAAGGACCGCCCCACCCGTGAATGGTATCTGCGCGCCGCGCTCGAATATGGCTGGAGCCAGAATGTTCTCGTCCTCCAAATATCCAGCCGCCTGCATGAGAGGGAAGGGAAGGCGCTGACCAATTTTCAGCGCACGCTTCCCCCGCCCGGCTCCGATCTGGCCGAGCAGATTCTGAAAGACCCGTACAACTTCGATTTCCTGACCGTAGCCGAAGACGCGCACGAACGGGAGATCGAGCGGGGCTTGCTGCTCCATCTCCGCGACCTGCTGCTCGAACTTGGCCGCGGCTTCTCCTTCGTCGGCAGCCAGGTGCCGCTCGCGGTCGGAGAAGAGACCTTCTACATCGACCTGCTCTTCTATCACCTCCGTCTCCACGCTTACATCGTCATCGAATTAAAGACGGGAAAGTTCAAACCGGAGTGGGCCGGGAAGCTGAACTTCTACCTTTCGGCGGTGGACGATCTCATGCGCACCGCGCTGGACAGCCCCACCATCGGCCTGTTGCTTTGCGAAAGCCACAACAGCCCGGTCGTCGAATATGCTCTGCGCGATATAGGCAAGCCCATCGGTGTCTCCACCTACCGGGTGACGCGCGAACTCCCCAGCCCGGTGCGGGACGAGCTGCCGACGGTCGAGGATCTCGAAGCTGTCGTCGTCAAACTGCGCAAAGAGATGAAGCAGCAAAGGGACCGTGAGGAAACCTAATGGAGAACGTTGCGCTTGCCGTTTCTTCCCCAGAGCCGAACGCCGGCATCCTTGCTCTCTGTCAGATGGTTCTCAAGGCGGTGGTCTCCGTGCACACGCGGCGCAACTATGCCAAGGCGCTCGATGACGTCTTCGCATTCAGCGCGCTGCGCAAGCAGCCGCTCTCCCGCGATCTTCTAATGGAGTACCGCGCCCAGATGATCGCACGGAAACTGAGTCCATCGACCATCAATGTCCGGCTCTCGGCAGTGCGCAAGTTGATTGGTGAGGCCAAGCGTAACGGCATCCTGGATGCGGAGCAGGCTACGCAGATGGCCGACATCCCGAATATCCGACAGCAGGGAACCCGTCTGGGCAACTGGCTAACCCGCGAGCAGGCAAGGGAACTGCTCACCGTGCCTGATCGCTCGACCCTCAAAGGCAAGCGCGACGCTGCGATTCTTGGTTTATTGGTTGGCTGCGCGCTACGCCGGGCCGAGCTGGCCGCGCTCACTATAGAAGATATTCAGCAGCGCGAGGGCCGTTGGGTGATCGCCGATATGCGCGGCAAAGGCGGACGCGTCCGCACCGTGGCCGTGCCCCTGTGGGTCAAGCAACTGATCGACTCCTGGACGGCCGAGGCCGGGCACAGTGCCGGACGGCTGCTCCGCCCGGTCAACAAAAGCGGGCGCGTCGTGGGAGATGAACTGGGCGACTGGGCGGTGTGGAGCGTGGTCGAGCAAGCGGCGAAAGAGATCGGCATCGAACATTTCGGGGCCCACGACCTTCGTCGCACCTGCGCGAAATTATGCCGCAAGAACGGCGGCGACCTCGAACAGATCAAGTTTCTGCTCGGCCACGCCTCCATCCAAACCACCGAGCGTTACCTCGGCTCCGAGCAGGAGATTGCCGTCGCCGTCAACGACAATCTGGGGCTTTGAGAGTCGAGCATATTCTTGACACAACAAGATTTAGAGCATTTCCCGCAATAGTGTAGACTGTTTATGGCGAGACTCTGCGGCGAGTGAAGCGATGGGGAGACCCTATGGGGATGATTTGCGCCGTAAGTTTCTGTTGGCCTACGACGAAGGCGAGAGTTCTCTGGAGCATTTGGCGTCCCGCTTTTTTGTGAGTGTCGGTTGGGCCAAGAAGATTTCGGCGCAACGCAAGCGCACGGGTCAGTGCGAGCGGGTGCCTCACAAGCCTGGTCGCAAGCCACAGGCCGGAGTTGCGGCGCAGAAGCAGGTAGTTGCCTGGGTTGAAGCGCAACCCGATCTGACGCTGGCCCAATTGCAAGCCAAGCTGCACAGCGAAGCCGGAGTGGTACTGAGCCGCGGACGGGTTTGGTGTCTGGTGCAGAAGTTGGGTCTGCGTTTGAAAAAAAGTCGCTCCACGCCACGGAGCGTGACACAGAAGCCAACCTCAAGCGGCGTGAAGAGTTCATCGCGAAGATCCGTACGGTCGCGCCGGAACGGTTGATTTTCCTGGACGAAAGCGGTGTGACGACTTCGATGACGAGGCTGTATGCGCGTTCGCTCGGAGGTCGGCGCATCCACGAATCGACGCCGGGCGGTCACTGGAAGATCATGACCATCTTGGGCGCGATGAGCCTTCGCGGCATGGTCGCAACCATGACCATTGAAGCGGCCACCGACGCGGAGATTTTCCTGGCCTACGTCGAGCATGTACTGTGTCCGGCGCTGAAGTCCGGTGACGTGGTGGTGATGGACAACCTGAGTTCGCACAAGGTCAACGGTGTCCGCGAATGGATCGAAAAAGCCGGAGCGGAGGTGTTCTATCTGCCGCCCTATTCGCCTGATCTGAACCCAATCGAGAAGGCCTGGGCCAAGCTCAAGCAACTCCTCCGCTCGGCCAAGGCACGCACCAAAGAGACCCTCGACCAAGCCATAGAAGAAGCTCTCAAACTCATCTCCGCAGACAATGCACAGGCTTGGTTCAAGCACAGTTTGAATGGTCTACAGTAAATCGGTAAATGCTCTAGGCTAAACCAACAACGACACCCGTTTCATCCCCCATGGGTCGGCAACGACGGTGGAGGACTGTTACAAAGCCTCTTCTGCCAGCATTTTGTGGGAATGCCGGAGCTACGTTGATATTCATTTTCAAGAAAACATCTGAGCATCGGGATAGCTGCCGGTGAGGCGCTTCCGCCGCTGCTCC
>JBEKOA010000251.1:0-3957 GCA_049522255.1 Occallatibacter sp. | reverse complement strand
GTGACATCCTCGCGTCAGGTCAAGGGCGACCAGTGTGTGTGCCGCACAGCGAGATACACACTGTGTGGGCTCCGATACCGAGAGGCTATTCATGCTGTCCCCTTAGCAGGATGTCTTGCTACTCCGGCGCGACTTCACTACGCACTTCGACCAGCTCTCGGCGGCCGGGCTGATCCGCGTCTTCGGCAATCTTCAGCAACTTATAGAAATATATCTGCGCCATTTGACGATCACCTGCCAGTTTCGCCGCCTCTGCTGCCCCGTAAAGAGACCAAAAACGGTTCGGTTCCTTAGTCAGCGTAGATTCGAATTCCTTGAGAGCTTCGGAGGGCCGTTTCTGTTCCAACAGCAGATCTCCGAGCAGTTCGCGCGCCGGCGCGAGTGGCCCCGGCGTGACGGCGCTCTTTTCAGTCTCGTCTTCTTGTTCGGCAGCCGCCCGCATTTTGGCAAGCGCGTCCTGCGGCTTTCCTTCGGCTGATGCTAACCACGCGACTACTTCCTGACGCTGAATCTCCACCTGGTTGGCCCAGTAAATCTCTTTCATTCCGATCAGCTTGTCGCGGATTTGTTCGAGAGAGTTGATTGCCGAAAATGCTGCGGCATGATCCTTCCTATGCGCCGCGCCTAGGCCGCGGGCAAAGTAAGTAATCGCATCCGTATGCGGATACGGGCTGGAAGTCGGCTCCAGCTTTTCGGCATCGGCCCAGGCGCGCCGTTCCAAGGCGTATCGAGCAGGGATTGCCGCATGTGCAAAGTATGCTGCTAACGGGCCGCCTGCTCCGGCAATAATCATTGCTGGATCAAAGCGCGAGAAGATCTCAATGGCCGATTCCACTACATGATGCGCCGCGGCGTCTTGTGCCGTCTGCAAATAGGCATAGATCAGGTAGTCGCAGGCATGCAACTCGTCGGCCGGCTGCCCCGCATCTCGTGCCGAGGTGGCAGAGGCGATGTTTGCATCAATCGAAGCCTGCCATTCTCCAAGTCGCGTGAATGTATGGGATGGCATATGTAGTGCGTGTGGAGTCGATGGAGCAATCTCGCTATAATGCTGCGCGGCCGCTGCTGCGCGTGCAGCCAGCGGCGGAACGTCGTAAGTATGAATAATGTAGTGTGCGAGTCCCGGATGATCCGGATACCGGGCGTACAGAGTCTCAAGAATGGCCCCGGCCTTGAGCTGCCTGGCGTAGGTCTTGTCGGCTGGGTCGGCGGCGCAGGCAATAGCCAGCGCATAGAAGATCGTGGCTTCGGTGTCTTCAGGATACGCAGCACTTACCGCGGCCATTGCGCTTTCGTATGCCAAGACGCGAGTCCGCTGATCGGTATTGGCTGCGTCGGTAAAGAGATGCGCCACGGCCTCGACATAGGCGCGCTCACGCTCAGTCTTCGGATTGGCAACTTTTGCCTGGGTAACTGCCTTGAGGCCCTGATCGAGTTGCGTTTGAACCTTAAGACCGGCGGCAAATGGGTTGCCCCAACTGCTCAATGCCATTCCCCAGTAAGCCATCGAACACGATGGATCGCTTGCGAGAATTGCCCGGAACGCTTCAATCGCGCGTGCAAATTGAAACGAATGCATCAGTGCCACTGCGCGATTGAAGGAAGGCTGGGCTGCGGAACTGCACGAGGTGGCAAAGTTTACCGTACCCAACTTCTCCGGGAAAGTGGTTTGGTCGGCCTGTGCGAAACTCGATGGCAACGCCAGGACCGCGAGGACTACAACCAAGAATATAGAGGGAACTCTCATCGTGGCTCCTTTGGCCGCGAGGTGTCCGTATAACAATCTGGCTGATTATAACCCTGTAACAGATTCAGCGATAAGCCGTCCGGGAACGATCATTCTTGAACGTGGACTACGGCTACGTAGCGGTAATCCTGATCGGCGATTGTTTCGATGAAGGTGAACCGGGCCGAATCGACCAAGCGGTAATGGGAAGCCGCAAGTGTCCTGGATTCGGATTCAGACCAACTGAGAACGATCCCTGGCCCATGCGGCGAATTTCACGGCGGACCTACTCTCGGAGAGTGCTTTGGACTAATATGGTCAATCCAGAACCGGAGCGAAATTCGCCATCTCTGATGAAGATCGCTGGTGGAAATGGATTTCGAGCTTGTTGAAGCTGACGTTCGCATGGAAATCGATATGCTCCGTGCCTGCTGGCCTCGCCAATTCCACTGCTAATTTGACCACTCGTGGTCAGGACGCGGATCGGACGATAAATCGTCTCTTGACTTCCTATGCGAGTCGCTTACATACTGGTTGGTATGTTATCGACGCCGAAGAAGCTGCAACGCAGGGCGGCAAGGATGCGCGATCCTGCGGGCACGCGACAATGCTTGTTGCTGGCGGCGTTTCGCGAGGTTTACCGCTACGGGTTCCAGAGCGCCGGGATCGATACTATTCTCGCCGCCACCAACGTCACCAAAGGAGCGCTCTACTACCATTTCGAGAGCAAGGAAGCTCTGGGCCATGCCATTATCGAGGAGGTCGTCGCAGAAATCACCAAGGACAGGTGGTTACGGCCTCTAGGGCAGAGCAAGGACAAGAACCCTATTGATGCCTTGATCAGCATCGTGCGGGCGATACCCGCTCGGCCAAGGGATGTAAAGCGCGGTTGTCCCCTGGTCAATTTGACGCAGGAGATGTCTCTACTCGACGAACAATTCCGAAAGCGATTGGAGAGAATCTTCAAGGCTTGGCAGGAAGGCATCGTCACCGCTTTACGAGAAGGACAGCATGCGGGAACTGTCCGCCGCGACCTGATACTGGAAGAGACCGCGTGCTTTTTGATCGCGTTGGTCGAAGGCTACGAAGTGCTGGCAAAGAACGCTCAGGACGCGAAGGTGTGGAATATGGGGATCAAGAACATCGTGAGCTGGCTGAGTTCCCTTCGAGCGCCAAGCAATGGCAAGTGAGGCTGGCCGCATTGAATCCAATCTGCTGCCGCACGCTGTTACATACCAACCGGTTCGTAGGTCAAAGTGTAAGCATCGCGGAGGACCGAACTTCACATCATAAAAGGAGACTGAACAATGACGAGGATGACATTGTCGCGCAGAAAGCTTTTCTTAACCGGAGCGTGCGTGCTGGCGGGTGCAACGGCTCTGCCGGGATCGGAAAGAGCCAGCGCATTGAGCGGACAAAACTTAGTGAACGAGGAGATCGTCCGTAAATGGTACGCTGCGTGGGAAAACAAGGACTTGGGCACGTTTAATGCCCTGCTCGCCGACAACTTCACCTTTAGCAGCGCGGCCGGCGACGACCACATCAGCAAAAGCACCTTCAAGTCACAATGCTGGGACACACAGGTTGATTTCATTGGACATTTTGACTTGGAGCGAATCAGCACTGGTGCTGACGACGCTTTTGTGAAGTATCTCTGCCACACAAAGAACGGTAAAACGTTCCGGAATGTGGAGTATCTTCGAATCGCGAGCGGAAAGTTGGAATCAATTGAGTGTTATTTCGGCGCACAGTCCAGCTTCCCGACCGCGGTAAGCACTGGGCAGAAGTAGCCCCCAGGTCGGCTGAACCAGGCGCAGAGCACGACTACGTCCAGGATTGCGATCGCGCCAAGCATAGTTCATTCAGCTGCCCTGCCGGGGTCGCTTTCTATTGGCGAACCGACCTGCGCCCAAAATCAACCGCGTGCAACGTAACAACCAGTCGAGTGACATCATCAACACCCTTCGAATCTCGATTTGCGCAAACCACGCATTGAGAGAGATTTGTAACTGGAAGTCGGCATGGCGGCACCGATCCGACCGCCCAGGACACACGGTCCGCAAATAGCCGCAGGCGGGCTAGATGTCGAGGTTCTTCACGTCGAGGGCGTTGTCCTCGATGAATTTACGGCGCTTTTCGACGTCCTCGCCCATCAGGGTGGTGAAGATTTCGTTGGTTTCGACGATATCTTCGAGCTTTACCCGGAGCAGCGTTCGATGGTCGGGGTCCAT
>JBEKOA010000250.1:0-5425 GCA_049522255.1 Occallatibacter sp. | reverse complement strand
CTGACGATCTGACAACTGCCGGATGCAACGTTAAAATTGTGCCCTTCGGCCAATGAATCCTCTCCACGATGAGGAGAATTACCCTGCTCAAACAACTTGGCGCCCGCAAGTCGATCGATAAGCTGATCCGGGACTCGGAAGAACCCGAGCATGCGCTCAAGAAGACACTGGGGCCGTGGTCGCTCACCGCGCTCGGCATCGGGGCGGTGATCGGCTCAGGCATATTCACCGTCATCGGCACGGCCATCTCTGGCGAGCAGTTTGACACCACTAGCATGGTGAACACGCCTCTGGCCGACGGCCCGGCGCCGGTCCGGCAATCGCCGTCTCGCTGTTTCTGGTGGCGATCGTTTGTGCGCTTACCGGCCTCTGTTATGCCGAACTGGCGTCAATGATTCCCATCGCCGGCTCGGCTTATACCTATACCTACGCCACCCTCGGCGAACTGGTCGCCTGGATCATCGGCTGGGATTTGATCCTCGAATATGCCGGCTCCAACATGACCGTGAGCGTGGGCTTTGCCGCCCATGTGGTGGATCTGCTGGACTGGTTTGGCTTTCATCCCTCGCCCATATGGCTCTCTCCCGCCTACCTGCCGGGAGGCTTGCAGGATCTGGCCGGAAACTGGCTCTATCACCCCGGCTGGCACTTCGGCTTCAACATCCCCGCCTTTCTCATCGTGCTTGTGCTCACCGTGATTCTGGTGCGTGGCATCCGCGAGTCGGCCAGCACCAACAACATGATGGTGGGGCTCAAGCTGATCGCCATCGTGATCTTCGTCTTTGCGGTCATTGGATACCTTCATCCCGCCAACTGGCACCCCTTCATGCCCAACGGTTGGTCGGGAGTGTTGACCGGCGGGTCTATCATTTTCTTCACCTACATCGGCTTTGACTCGGTCTCCACGGCGGCCGAGGAGTGCCGCAACCCGCAGCGCGACCTGCCCATTGGCATCATTGCCACGCTGGCTGTCTGCACGCTGCTCTATGTGGCCGTCGCAATCTGTCTCACCGGCCTGGTGCCATGGCAGTCGATGGTGGGTGATGCAGCGCCGGTGGTCAACGCTCTCAAAAAGCTCTCCATCCTTCCCGGCGGACGCCCGCTCCATTGGATCAGGCTCGTCGTCCTCTTTGGCGCCATCATGGGTATGCTTTCGTCGATTCTGGTCTACCAGCTCGGCCAATCGCGTGTCTGGTTTTCCATGTCCAGAGACGGACTGCTGCCCAAGGTCTTCAGTAATGTGCATCCCGTTTTTCGGACGCCTGCCTTTTCCACCTGGGTTGCAGGATTTGTGGTGGCCATTCCCTCTGGCCTCTTCGACATCGGAACACTAGCCGATCTCTCCAACATTGGCACCCTGTTTGCCTTCGTTCTGGTTTCTATTGGAGTGATTGTGCTGCGCATTCGCGAGCCTGAGCGCCGCCGAGGCTTTCGCGTTCCCGGCGGACCCATCATTCCGGCACTCAGTGTGATTTTCTGCTTCCTGCTGATGGCCGGCTTGCCGATCATCACCTGGCTACGATTCATCATCTGGCTGGTGATCGGCCTGGTCATTTACTTCCTCTATAGCCGTCACCGGTCCGAATTTGCCGGGCAGCGGTAAAATAGCCAAAGTGCCTGATATCGCCGCGTTCATCCGCCGACTCCCGAAAGCCGAGTTGCATGTGCATCTCGAAGGCACCATCCTGCCTTCAACTCTGGTTGAGCTGAGCGCTCGACACGACGCCCGCCCTCTCACGCTGCCCGAGGCGCGGGCGCTCTACCACTTCACCGACTTCACCGGCTTTCTCGAGGCCTTCAAGGCCGTCACCCGGCTTCTGCTCACTCCCCACGACTACGAATTGGCTGCATGGCGCATGATGGAGCATCTGGCTGCTCAAGGCGTGGTCCACGCCGAGGTCTTCGTCTCTGTCGGTGTGATCTACCTCTGGCGCGACCACGACCCCGCCGCCTTCGAGCCCATTTTTGCCGGCCTGGAGCGGGCTCGCGAGCGCGCCGAGCGGGACCTGGGTCTTACCGTCTACTGGATATTCGACGCCGTACGCCACTTCACCGTCGAAGAGGCCGAGCGCGTCTTCCTCAAGGCCGCCGAAATGAAGGTCGCATACCCCTCCATAGTCGGTATCGGCCTGGGCGGTGACGAGCGTCAGGCTGGCTCCGAACCCTTCCGCGCCCTCTACGCGAAGGCTGCCGAGGCCGGTCTGCACCTCACCAACCACGCTGGCGAAACGACCGGCCCCGAGGCCATTCGCGAGGCCCTCTCCATCGGTTCGGAACGCATCGGCCACGCGCTCTCGGCCGTCAGGGACTTTTATCTGATGGAGGAGCTGAAGGAGCGGCGCATCCCGCTGGACCTGAACCCAACCTCGAACATCCGCACGGGCGTCTGCACCTCGTATGCCGACCACCCGCTGAGGAAATATTTCAAAGCCGGACTGCTGGTCACGCTCAACTCCGACGACCCAGCCTTCTTCGGCTCGGACATCGCCAACGAGTATCTGCTGGCCCACACCCAGATGGACTTTACCCGCGACGAACTCCGCAGACTGGCCGCCAACTCCATCGAAGCCAGCTTCCTGCCTACACCAGCCAAAGTCGACCTGCTCTTCCGCATCGACGCAACGAAGTAAAGAGGTTTGCGCAACACCCTTGACGCTCCTTGCACGGAGTGGGGTGGCGAGCCATTCCGTGCGAAATTGCGCTATCATAGTGCCAAGACAAAAACGAGCTATCATAGCCGCGTAGGAGGAAGCACGCCCATGCCCACCGATCCCGAAGGACTGTCAGCAGCGGAAGAAAGCGCGGAAGAGACCAGAGAATTCAGCGCCCTGCGTGTGATCGGCTGGCTCTCGTTGGGGATGACCGTGGCGGCAATCAGCATCTTCGTGGGCCACGAACTGCGCAGCCGCTACAAGTTCAAGCGCCGCACTCCCTACGACTTCTACTCCCACGCAGGTGAAAGCGAAATCGGCGAGTTCGGTGTTGGCATCTAGCGACACTCCGCCTTCATTCAGACTTCAAGATGCCGCCTCACGGGCAGCATCTTGCCTTTGGGTTGCTCGGAATATCTGAAAAGTCAACGCATCAACAGGCTTTGAATGCCTCGTGTGCGGCGTCGATGGTTGCTTCAATCTCCGCTGAACCATGGGCCGTGCTCAGGAAGGCCGCTTCAAACTGCGAGGGCGGCAGCCAGATGCCGCGATCAAGCATCGCGTTATGAAAGCGGCCAAAGGCGGAGGTGTCTGAAGTTGCAGCCTGTGTGTAATTGGTCACTTCATTCGCGGTAAAAAACCAGGTCCACATCGAGCCAACGCGATTGGTTGTGAGCGGGACGCCGGCCTTGGCGGCTTCTGCGGCAACTCCTTCGGCGACGACTTTGGCGGTGGCCTCGAGTTGCGGATAGACCTCGCCGGCCTGTTCCTGCAGGTAGCTCAAAGTGGCGAGTCCGGCGGCCATCGCCAGAGGATTGCCGCTGAGAGTTCCGGCCTGATAGACGGGACCAAGAGGAGCGAGAAGATCCATGAGTGCGCGCTTTCCTCCGAAGACGCCGACGGGCAGACCTCCGCCGACGATCTTGCCCAGCGTAACGAGATCGGCGTCGATGCCGTAGAGCTCCAACGCTCCGCCGAGAGCCACACGGAAGCCGGTCATCACCTCATCGACGATCAGAAGCGCTCCTTCGCGTGCAGTGAGTGCGCGCAGGCCAGCCAGGTAGCCGGGCGCGGGCGGGATGCAGCCGGCGTTGCCGACCACAGGCTCAAGAATCACAGCGGCGATTTGGTCGGGATGGGCGTCGAATGCCGCTTCGACGGCTGCGATGTCATTGTAAGGCAGGGCGTACGTCAGACGCGCAATCTCTTCGGGCACGCCGGCTGAGCCGGGAATTCCAAAGGTCGCAACTCCCGAGCCGGCCTTGACCAGCAGGCCGTCGGCGTGGCCGTGATAGCAACCCTCAAATTTGACGATTACCTTGCGGCCCGTCGCTGCGCGCGCCAGACGGATGGCAGACATCGTAGCTTCGGTGCCGGAGCTCACAAAGCGCACACCGGCGGAAAAGCATGGCCAAGGATCATCGGCCCCCAGGAGCCGAAGTAGTCGATGTAGCGATTGCCGTCGGCGTCCGTGAGCCAAGCCCCCTGCGCGCTCGCGACAAACGGCGGCGCGCCGCCTACTGCGCGAAAGGCCCGCACCGGCGAGTTTACCCCGCCGGGAAAGAATCGCTCGGCGCGCCTTTGCAGGGCTTGAGATCGGGTGCGGACGGTTGCGGATTGGCGGGAACTCATAGTGGGTTCAGTATAGAGGGCTGGGTCGTTGCCAATCGGCCGAATTGAATCGTGCTGCTCTAAGCCCGCATCCCCATGGTGGTGATTGATTGGTGGTGAGCAGCTTTCGAGAACTCGACGGCCGGTTGGTGGTCATCTTTGACGGCCATTGCGGTCTCTGCAACCGCGCGGTGCGCTGGTTCCTGCGCCGCGACCGGAACGACCGGCTGCGTTTTGCCGCTTCCGAGTCGGCAAAGGTGGCCGGGATCGTTGCACGGAGCGGAGTCGAGACGCCAGGAACGAAGACTGGTCCCGGCACGATCCTGGTTGTGCGGGACGCGGGCGGATTGGTGGAGTGCATCGTGGTTCGCTCGGATGCGGTGCTCGAGATACTACGCGAACTGCCACGGCCTTGGCCGGCGGTTGCTGCAACGCTTCGGTTGATTCCCCGCCCGGTGTGCGACTTGGGCTACCGCCTCATTGCCCGGTGGCGCACGCGCATCTGGGGACGACTGGAGAACTGCCCGCTCCCCACCACCGAAGAGCGGGATCGGTTTTTATAGCTTCCCAGTTGCAGTTCCACCGCAGCGGTGCGCGGACCAAAGGCCGAAGAGATTAATCGTGACCGAGAGCCCGAGCAGGAAGCCGCATACTGCGTCGAGCCAGTCTTTCTCCAATGGGCCGGAGGGGTGAACGAAGATCCAAAGCAGTAGGCCGATGACCAATGAAATGTTGGCGATGACCGTCCTTCGCCGGGTCTTGGGATCGAGTTGACGATTCGGAATACACATAGCTACATCCCCTTCTTTAATCGGTGTGACGATACCAGAAAAACAGCGACATCTTGACCACTGCGAAAGTGACAACGACGGCCAGCAGATCCCGGCTAATGACGTGGTTCACGAGGAAGCGGTACTCCCAAAGAGCGATGGCCACGAGCAGCGTGGCAAAGCCGGCGGTGCTGCTCGAGCGTCGCCGATGCTCCAGGAAGCGTTCGTCGGCGAGTTTGCGCAAGATTGGAACTCTGCTGAGGATCGGGTGGGTCATTTTTCCTTCTCCAACTGGAAGATTTGATCGGTGGGACAGGCGAAGAGCCGTGCAAAGACAAGAGCCAGCTCAAGGCTCGGCACGTAGCGGTTGCGTTCGATCGAGTTGATGCTCTG
>JBEKOA010000249.1:0-4659 GCA_049522255.1 Occallatibacter sp. | reverse complement strand
CTCATCGGCCCCTGACACTTTTTCGACTCGCAAAAGCTAGATACGCAGACCTCTCAGGAATCGGAGCTGCTTCCTCCCCTGGCCGCTGGAATCGGTCCGGCGAGGAAGCTATCTACACGTCCACAGAAATCGCCGTTCCCGTACTTGAGAGGCTGGTGCATTCTCCGAAGGAGCTTATCCCATCCAACCTGGCGCTTATGCGAATACGAGTCTCGGGGGAGTGGGAAGCCCAAAAGAATGCGCTGATCGATCCGAAAACGAGTGCTTGCCTTTGGTTTTATCGGTCCCTCGCTGAGGCGAAGAAAGCATTCCAAGGTGCTCCCCATATATTTGCAGTCGGAATCAATCCCTTTGCGGTAGCAATTCCTTCAGTCATCGTTCCCGTTTGGAATGTGGTCCTTTACCCAAAGGGGGTTGGCTTCTGGGAGCATGTCTCGCTGGAGAGCATCGAGCCGTTTCAATTCGATCCTCGGTTATTTCCGGAAGCCACACCGGAAGAAGAAAAAGAAGAAATAGGAAGTTGATGCTCTCGAATCAGAGCAATTCATACAGCACCAGCCGGGTAACAAGAAGGGAGCTTCCACGGTTGTGGAAGCTTCCTTTCTTTCTTGCCGCCTGCCCCTCGCTACTCCGGCAATACCAGCTTGCCCTCGATGTTGAGCGGCTGCGTGTATTTGGCTGGCCGCCACCGACTGAGAGCTGATACTCGCCCTGGGCGATGATGGGAACTCCAGCATCCGTCACCATGCTCAGGTCGCGTGGCTGAAGCTCGAAGTGCAGCTTCTGCGATGCGCCGGCCTCAAGATGAACCCTCTGAAATGCGCGCAAGGCCCGCAGAGGCGCTCCCGGCACATTGGGAAATTCAAGATAGAGCTGGGCAATTTCGTCGCCCGCGCGCTGGCCGGTGTTCGTAACGGTGACATCGACCGGCACCGTACTGCCGGCCGCGACGGCTTTCACAGGGACGGCCAGATCGCTATAGGCGAAGGTCGTGTAACTCAGTCCGTAGCCGAAGGGATAGAGCGGCGTCCCTTCAAAATAGCGATACGTGCGGCCCTTCATCGCGTAGTTCTCGAAGGCTGGCAGTTGATTCACATCCTTATAGAAGGTGACGGGCAAGCGACCTGCGGGGTTATTGCGGCCCGAGAGCGTTTCGGCCACCGCAGCGCCGCCCTCTTCACCCGGATAGAAGGCGTCGAGAATGGCGTTGGCGTGGGCCTTGGCCCAGTTCACGCTCAAAGCGCTGCCGTTGATCAGCACGACGACCATCGGCTTGTGAGTGGTCGCGACAGACTCGATCAAATCCTCTTCCGGATTAGGCAGGTTGAGGCTGGTGCGGTCGCCGCCCTTGAAGCCGGGTTCAGTGACCTTCATCTCTTCGCCTTCAAGCTCGCTGGTAATGCCCACCACGGCCACCACCACATCGGCGTTCTTTGCTGCCACAAGGGCCTCAGGGTTGGGTCTCGAATCGACCTTTGACCAGACCAGGCGCACAGACGGCTGATGCTTCTCGGTGAACCCGTATTCAGCCACAAGCTTGACCGGCTTGCCCGCCTCCAGATGAACGGCGCTGAGCTTGGTCTCGATGCCGCTGGTATCCCAGGTAGTGGCAATGACGTTGCCATCGACCGAGAGATGGAAGAGACCATCGCCCTGCATACCGAGGTAGAAGTCGCCTGTCTCGCGCGGCGTGAGATTTGTCTCCCATCGAATGCCGAGCGGCTTGATGCCTGCGACTTCTTTCGGCAAGGAGGCCTCGGAGACGTTGACGTCGGCTTCGGTGCGGCTGACCAGCACATCGGGTTTCTTGTCGGGGTTGCCCCAATCGATGCTCAGGCGCGTGTAAGTCGCCAGCAGTCCAGGCTTGCCATCCTCGCTCAACAGCTCGGCGGGAATGGGGTCGGCCTGCTTGGAAAGGAACTGCGTTCCCGGCACGTAGTTGATGGTCGCGTTGGGGAACTCGGCCTTCAGGCCCTCGAGCACCGATACGGTGTGGGTGGGATAGCCGTTGTAGTTGCCCAGCAGCGGCCTCGTCTGGTCTGCCAGAGGACCTATGACGGCGATTCTGATGCCGGAGGTCTTCAGCGGAAGAATGCCGTCGTTCTTCAGCAGCACCATGGACTCGTTGGCCAGTTTGCGCGCCATGGCGCGGTGCGCGGCGCTGTCAAGCAGCCTTTCGTCCAGCTTCGTGTAGGGCACCATATCCGGCGGATCGAACATACCCAGCTTCATGCGCGCTGTGAAGAGCCGCGTCAGGGCTACATCGATGTCGCTTTCTTTCAAAAAGCCTTGTTTCACGGCATCGAGATAGGGCCGGTAATCGTGGTCGTCCTTGATGTTGGTGGTGAAGTCGATGCACTCGTTGTCCATGCCGCGTTGAAGCGAAATCGCCGAAGCCTCGGGTTGTGTGGGCTTGAAGTGGTGGCCGGCAAAGATGTCGACGACCGCGCCGCAGTCGGAGACGACGTAGCCCTGGAAGCCCCACTTACCGCGGAGCTGATCTTGAAGCAGGAATTCATTGGCGCAGGCCGGCTGGCCATTGATGCTGTTGTAGGCGCACATCACCGAATCAGCCTTGCCCTCGGTGAGAGCGGCGCGGAAGGCGGGCAGATAAGTGTCCAGTTCGTCATGCTTGCTGACGGTCACATTGGCGGTGTGGCGCGTCGGCTCGGGACCGCTATGGACTGCAAAATGCTTGGGTGTGGAGATGGCACGGTAGTAGCGCGGGTCGTCGCCCTGCATGCCTGTGACAAAGGCCACGCCCATCTTTGCTGTCAGGAACGGATCTTCGCCATAAGTCTCCTGGCCACGGCCCCAGCGGGGGTCGCGGAAGATATTGATGTTTGGCGCCCAGAAGTCAAGCCCCTCGAAGATGCCGCTGCCGCCCGCGCGCACCGCCTGGACATGCTTGATGCGCCCCTCGATGCCGATCACCGTCGCCATCTCGTGAATGGCCGGCGCATCGAAGGTGGCAGCAAGGCCAATCGGCTCGGGAAACTCCGTGGTTCCGTTGCGCGCGACGCCGTGCAGAGCCTCGCTCCACCAGTCGTAGGCCGGTACATTGAGCCGTGGGATGGCACGAGACTGGTTGACCAGTTGGCTGGCTTTTTCTTCGAGCGTCAGCCGCTTGACGAGGTCCGCCGCACGCTCTTGAGCGGGCAGGCCTGGGTCAAGGTAGGCGGGCTTAGGGGCGTCCTGCGCATAGGCCATCCAAACCGCTGAACTCAACGCCAACGCAGCCGCAGTCCAGCGCAATCCAAAGCTCTTCATTGCAATTCCTCTTTCAGGGGCCGGTGCTTGAGAGAGCAGCAACCCGTGCCGGCGTTTCAATCCCGTTCCTGTTGTTCGTCGTCAAAAAAACCGGCCGCTCTCAGGCTGTGAAGTTAATGCGCGCGTGAAGCCACTGTCAAGAGCGAGGTGCGATCGGCTCATCTCCGTTGAAGACGGGTTGATGACCGAGAACAACACTCGACAGCGGCCAGTTCGCGGCATGGCCTGGCCTGCTCGCGCTGGTCTCGACCGCCCGGTGCCGATCGCATGGCTCTCGCCACATGCCGGATTTATAATCCGATGTTGTTGGGACGGCGCGGGGATATAATCTAGTTTCATCTTCTCGAAAAGAAGTTTGTCCGCCCCCCCTGTCGGATGAATTGCGTGGACAGACATGGTTGTCTGACGAGCGAAGATAAGGTCTTGGAGGAGCTTCTTGGAATTGTTGCGCCTGCAAACAGAGGTTCTTGAAGCCAATCTCGAGATCGTCCGCCGTGGACTTGTGCTCTATACCTTTGGCAACGCGAGCGGCATCGACCGAGAAGCTGGACTGGCAGCCATCAAGCCCAGCGGCGTTCCCTACGAACAGATGAGCCCGGCGGATATGGTGGTCTGCGACCTTGACGGGAAGATCGTGGAAGGCCGGCTAAAACCATCTTCTGACTTGGATACGCATCTGGAGCTTTACCGGGCGTTTCCGACGATCGGCGGCGTTGTGCACACACATTCCCAATTCGCCACGTCATGGGCGCAGGCCGGACGCAGCATCCCCGCCTTCGGCACCACTCACGCGGACTACTTCCATGGCCCCGTGCCGGTGACTGAAGAGCTGAGCGACGAAGAGATTGAAGGCGAATACGTACTGAATACCGGGAAAGCGATCGTCCGCCGCTTTCGAGAGCTCGATCCTGTTGCCATGCCGGCGGTGCTGGTTGCCGGACATGCACCCTTCTGCTGGGGCAAGACGCCGATGGACGCCGCGCATAACGCCGTTGTTCTGGAGACAGTGGCGCGCATGGCGCTTTATACTGCAATACTGTGCCCGGAGGGCTCGGGAGTTTCGCAGGCGCTGTTGAACCGGCATTACCACCGCAAACATGGCGCAAAAGCTACCTATGGACAGTAGAGGACAGCTTTCAGCCTTCAGCTTCCAGTTGTCAGTTGCTCCGCATTGTTCTTGCTGCTTTGGAATTGACCGGGCACGAAAGAGCTGAAGGCCGTCAGCTAAAGGCTCAGATGAGAGGTTTGAAACCGTGATCGTGAACTGTATGAACTCCCTTGGAGCGCTTGCTCTCCCAAACCTGCTTGCGCTCGGCGCTCCTTCGCTGGCGCACCTCAGGCCGCTTGATATCGCGGTCATCGCTATCTACTTCGTGATGGTAATCTCGA
>JBEKOA010000248.1:0-5449 GCA_049522255.1 Occallatibacter sp. | reverse complement strand
AAACAACTGGAGATCAAGCCGACCGATAGTGGGATTCCGAATCCTGTACCGGCGGACTTCAATCCGCGGCCCGATACGACGCCGGGCATTCCGGCGGCGGGCGGGTGGATGCCGTAGTGCGAAGGCAAGCGTCCAAGAGATGAAAGGAAGCTCGAATATGCGGCTACTAATCGCGTTTTTGTTGATGGGAGCCACCGCCGGAATCTGCCAGACAGTTGCTCTGGAGCCCCCTGCGGAACTGGTGGTGAACCGCATTCTCTCAAACGAATTGTATTCCGGGTGGGATGAGAAGATTCTGGTTACACTTGGCGATGGATCTGCAGCTGCGCTAACAAAGTATCTTTCTGAAAGGGACCCCAGTCCGCCTGAGATCAGATTGAGCCTGTTCATGATCCGAAGGTCCTTTGATGTCCCTGAGGCAATCGTGATTGAGGCGGACCGACGACCGAGGACAGCATTATTTGTGCTGAAGCGCCTTGAGAGCCTCCAACTTTCTGACGAACTCAGAAATGAAGTCAAAGACACCAGGAAAGCAATCCTACGTGCGTCGAGTAAGTAAACCGTTAATCCTGACGCTCGTGACGCTAGGTGCATGCCGCGTTACGTGCATGGCCCAGATCGCTGCAGCCCACGAAACGACCCTGGCTCGCGTTCGAGCGGTGGGAGTGCTGCGCTGCGGCATCGATGTTGAGGAGGCCGAGTACTCGACAACCGACGATCACGGAAATCGCGAGGCCTTTGACGCCGATCTCTGCCGCGCGGTCGCAGTGGCAGTGCTTGGAAAAGATGCGAAAGCGAGAGTGGCCCATTATCCCGACGACAACACCGCCATGAAGGGCCTCACCAGCGCCGAGGTGGAGATGGTAGCGACGCTACCGGACGACTTCACTCATGCCGAGGGAACACACCTGACACTCACGCGGCCTGTGTTGTGGGATGGCGTTGGGTTTCTCACGCCGGAGGGCATCCCGGTGATCCGAGCGAGACAGTTGAGCGGCAAGAAAATCTGCTTTCTTGCCGAAACCACTGTCGAGGAGAGCGTCCGCGCGTGGTTTGCTCGCGAACATTTGGAGTTTGTGCCCTTTCCGTTTCAGGAAGAAGGCGAGATGCAGGCGGCCTTCGCTACCGGCAACTGCGGTGCACTGGCCGGTGACCGGACGCGCCTGGCCCAGACGCGAGCGGCTTTGGCGCGGCATGGAAGGCAGGCGCGCCTGCTGCCTGAGACCATTTCAACGGACCCGCTGGCGGCAGCCGTTCGCGAGGACGATCCACAGTGGGCGGCGATCGTCCGCTGGGTGATGGAAGCGCTCGTCCAGGCGGAGGAGAGCGGTGTCACGCGGGCCAATGTGAAGACCAAGCTCCGATTGAGGCGACGGGGAATTACGGCGAGATCTACGAGCGAGACCTGGGCGGCGGGTCAGCGTTGAAACTGCCGCGCGGCGAAAACAATCTGCGGATTCACGGCGGCGCGATGGAGGCATTGGCCTTTAAGTAAAGCTGTGCCAGAATGGAAAGAACTCTGCGCCGGCGGCAGGAATTGCTCTTGCCAGCTTGCCGGACGGCTGCGGGGTGCGAAGATTAAGGAATGACCTCCACATTTGCTCCCACTTTGGGCGTTGGCCCTCAGGGGAAGTTCGCGATGCACCGCGTCGCGCTCATCTACAATCCGGCTTCAGGCCAGCACTCGATTGGCCGCCGCGCCGCCATCGAGAAGGCGCTTCAAGTTCTGCGCGCGGCCAGAGTCGAAGTGGAAGCGCTGGAGACGCTCGCGCCGGGCAGCGCCGGCGTACTGGCCAAGGAAGCGATAGGCCGCGGCTGCGACACGATTCTTGCCTGCGGCGGCGATGGCACCGTCCATGAGGTTCTTCAGAGCCTCGTGGGGACCAACGTGGCTTTGGGCGTGGTTCCGCTGGGCACGGCCAACGCACTGGCGGCGAATCTGGGTCTGCACTCCTCCCCGGCAAAGGCTGTCCGCAAGCTGTTGACCGCTGAGCCGGTGCGCTTTTCGGTGGGCCAGATCTCCTATTCGGATGCTGCGGGCGCGACGCGCTCGCGCTACTTTACGGTGGCAGCCGGGGTGGGCGCCGACGCCTTGTTTCTCTCCCGGCTCGACCCCGGCCTCAAGCGGCGATTGGGCTACTTCCTCTATGTGATCGAGGCCTTTCGTGTCTGGGCAACGCACGACTTTCCGCTCTTTGAAGCGGCCTTTGTGGAGCCGGAAAGCGCACAGCCGCGCGTGGAAGAGATCTCTGAGTTGCTGGCGGTGCGCATCCGCGATTTTGGCGGAGTGCTGAATCACATGGTTCCCGGCGCAACGCTGCACAAGAACGGCCTTCGACTAGTGGCCTTTAAGACGCGCAGCCGCTTTCGCTACTTCACTTTCCTGATTGGGGTGGTCTTTGGCCGGCAGAAGTTTTCTCACGGAATCGAGCTGCTCGATGCGGTTTCTGTCGAATGCCGGCCGCGCAACGGCTCGTCGACGCGCGTGCATGCCGAGGCCGATGGAGAGTTGCTTGGCGATCTGCCGGTGAGGCTCGAGATTGTGCCGGATGCCGTCACCCTGCTGATTCCACCCGACGCGAGGCCGTAAGACAGCCTACAGCGGACAGCTGGCAGTTGCGTTATCTGCTGCAACGAGTTTGCAGCCGCCGAGTGATCACGGCTTGGAGTTTGCCGGGTTGCTCAAGTCGGCGGATTTCAACTGGCTCAGATCGGCCTGAATAGCTTGCCCGTGAGACGGGTCTTCTCCAGCCTGAACCGGCAGCGAAGTGCCAGCGTAGAAATCGAGAATGTTATCACGCAGTTGGGCTGACGTCCGATCAAAGTGTGTTGCGGATAGCCTGGCCAGAAGGCTTGCGTAGGTTTCATCCGCCAGCGAGTATTCGCCGGCCTTGGTTATGCTGCCGTCATCGAGATCGCAGTCTGGGAGCACAAGTTTGCCGGCGCGCACCTCTTCCAGCAGATCGCGAAAGTGATCGGTGGTCGTGTTGATGCTCTTGATATACAGGTCTTCGGTTTTCGGGGTTGGGTTGTTGAACCCCAGTCCTTTGAACGGGCCAACCTTCGGCACAAAGCGCAGAAGCGTGGACAAGATTCGCGTGCCCACGCCCGGCTTTGTATAAGTCTTGCCCCAATTGCGCTCATAATCCGCACGAGACAGGCGATAGAGGAACTTTTGCCGCGCGAAGTTCGGCGTCTCGCGCATCAGATCTTTCTTGTGGACCTGAAGAGCCACCTGGGTCATCTGCGGAATCAGCCGGCTGATGAAGAAACGGTAGGAGCCGACCGCCAGGTCCTCATGCGGCAGTACGTCCTTCAATTCCAGCCCGTAGACGACGGGGAATACCCGTTCCAGCAGCGGTTCCGAAACCTCGAATCCTATGAAATCGTGGAACTGCTCTGGCGCGTATCGGTTCTTCGCCACCTGCAAGGTGTCGAATCCAAATTCGGTCTTCAGGTGCGCTGTTTTGTCCTGGGCATAGCGCACCGAGCTGCCATACTTAGCCCTCAGCTTTGGATAGTGGATCGCGACCGCCTCATTGACCGCCGGGTGGCCGTCGATGTCTGCCACGTAATGCGAGAGGGCGCCGAGCGCAAAGGCATACTCATCGGGAGTCTGGCTTTCAGCCAGTAACTCGCGGACAAAATCCCCGGTGCGAACATAGTGCGCCAGGTTGCTGAAGTCCTTGTTGCCGAATGGGTAGTAGCCCAGATCCTGAATCACCGAGCCGCCGTAGGCGTAGGCATGAGCTTCCTTGATCTGATCGTCGGTGATGCCGGGAAAGCGCTGGACGAGAAGAGGCCGAATCTCGGAGACCCATGCCAGGTCGATGATCTCCTCGTGCGTGAGGACGGAGTAGGCGAACAAACGGTTACCGGCCGCAAGCGCGACAAGCAAAACCGCCGTGAAAACAATCCGCGAACGCCAGATCCGGATCATCAAAAGGGGCTTGGGGTTCAAATCCGGCCTAGCAAGACCAGGATAACGAGGATGATCAGGATGGTTCCGAGACCTCCGGACGGGTAATATCCCCAACTCCTGCTGTGCGGCCAGGTTGGCAAGGCGCCGATCAACATTAGAATCAACAAGACAATCAGGATTGTACCGATCATAAACTCCTCCTAGCGGTGCGCTAATCTTGTTTTGCGCGCTTTCTGAGCTGCAACGAACTTAGTTTTTCAGGCTGCGGCGGAAGAATCTGGTCAATCTGACACAGTAGAGAATTCGCCACGTCTTCTTCAGACATCAAGGTAAGATGCGTCAAAGCAGCGGGCGGTTGCTGCGAAGAGTCCGGCAGCGCAATCCAATTTCGACCCGGCTTCGATTTGCCTCGCGGTCGCCCCGGCTGCAATCATTCGTGCGAATGTTTTTCTCAGGGAGAAGACTGGAATGAGCAAGAGCAGCTTGATTCTCATTGCCGCGGTCGCGGCTTCTTCGTTCACCCTCGCGGCGCAACCCTCCGGCTGGCCACCCGCGCCCGGCCATCTAACGCTGAATCTCTGGCCTGGCGCCGCTCCTGGCGCGGCTACGAACCTGCCGGCCGAGGCCGACACCAACACCCCTAAAGATCCGCTGATCGCCGGCCGGCCGATCGTTCGCCTGGGCAACGTCTCCACGCCGACGCTGACGATCTTCCCGCCGAAGGTCAAGAACACAGGCGCCGCGGTCGTGGTCTTTCCCGGAGGCGGGTACAGAATTTTGGCCATGGATCTTGAAGGGACCGAGGTCTGCGATTGGCTCAACGAAGCCGGCATCACCTGCGTGCTGCTCAAGTATCGCGTCCCGGATTCGGGCCCATATCCCAAGTCTCCCGCCGCGCTTCAGGACGCGCAACGCGCCATGGGCCTTGTTCGCCAGCACGCCGCGGAGTGGAAGATCGATCCGAATCGCGTCGGCGTTCTCGGCTTCTCTGCCGGAGGACACTTGGTGGCCGCCATCAGCACACACTTCGATCAGCGCCTCTATGACCCGATCGACGCAGCAGACAAGCTCAGTTGCCGGCCCGACTTTGCCGTGGTCATCTATCCCGGCTATCTTGCCCTAGCAGACAAGAACTTCGCGGCAAATCCCGAGATCAATCCGACCGCCAATACGCCGCCCACGATCATCGTGCAGGCCGAGGACGACCCGGTGCATGTAGAGAACTCCACTGTCTATTTCCTTGCGCTTAAGAACGCCAAGGTTCCGGCAGAGCTGCACATTTATTCCGAGGGCGGACACGGTTACGGATTGCGGCAGACGGAACTTCCGGTGACGAAGTGGCCTGAAGGTGTGGAGACCTGGCTGCGCACGATCAAGGTGCTCCCCGTCCAATAGCCGCTACAATCTCTCTCATGGTGATTGGTGTTCTTACCGTCTCCGACCGTTGCTCGCAGGGTCTGATGACCGACACTGCTGGTCCTGCCGTGGCGGCGCTCGCTGGACGGCAATGGCCACAGGCCGAGGTTG
>JBEKOA010000247.1:0-4497 GCA_049522255.1 Occallatibacter sp. | reverse complement strand
GCAGTTCACAGCCCGACAAGCCGCCCTGCAAAGTACCTTGATTGAGGCCGAATCTGCTCCGTCAACACCGGCCATGACCACGGACACTTGTGGGTAATTGAAAGCGCTGAAGCGCGGGGCTAGTAACAACTGCGCCTACGGCGTGGAGCGGGCGGAGCGGTTCCGATTCAAAACGCGTTGATGCAACCAGACCTCATTGATGCAGCCGGCCTTAAGTTCTTCGCAATGCGTTGAGCACTTTGGCCGTCGTGACGACTTGCCCGACATGGCGCTGGGTGTGATCGGCCACGTGAATCAGGGCGCCGCCAATGGATGTTGGCAACTGCTTGCGGCCCACACTGCGAGGAATGTTGAAGTCGGCCGTCGCCAGCACGCGCACCCGTTCTGATGCGTTAGAGAAGGACGCCTCGACCTCAGTTAGAAGCTCGGCCAACGATTCGTTTCCAGCCTGTTCGGCTTTGAGCGCCGCCAATTGTTCTGCGGAGAGCTGATTGCCTTCGGCGTAACTGAGAAGCCGGTCGGTCGAGCGGGCGATGTGGCGGAGATGGAAGGCGATTGCTGTGAGTCCCAGCGGCTGCGAGTGAATCTCGGTATCGGTTAGTCCGGCGGTCCATTGGGTCAGATCGTCGAGAGCCAGATCGAGTGCGTGGAGCACGGCGCGGCCCGCTGCCGGAACTTCGGTGTGGGTTCCGCGCAGCCATGGCTCGATGTTGGGGACAGGAGCAGGGGACGCGCTCATCTGAGAGGTTCCTTTAAACCGCGTTCTTAACCCTCACGACAGTGATCTTGGCGAAGCCTTCCTCGAAGACCGGCGGCTTGAGCTTTTCGGCCATCTTGCGCATGACGTCTTCTGAGACCGAGCGGTCGCGCTTGGCGTTGCGCTCAAGGCAGACATCGAGGGGCACGTCGAAGAAGACAGCCTGCACCTCGTAGCCGAAGCTCTTGCCCATCTTGATCCACTGGCGGCGCTCGTGGATGGAGAGGTTGGTGGCGTCCACGTAGTTCAAGGGCATGCGCGCGATGAGGCGGGCGCGCAGCAGCGAGCGGAGGGTGGAAAAGACCAGGCCCTGGTAGCGCTGCTCTTCGACGTCGTCAAAGAGGATGTTGCGCAAGAGGTCGCTCGAGAGCGGTGTGACGCCGCGGCGGCGAAACCAGGTGGTTTTGCCGGAGCCGGGCAGTCCGATGGCGAGCACGACAAAGCCCTTGGGACCCTGTGGCGAGCGCTCGGCCGCGTCGGGCTCGGGCGGAGCGGCGGAGGGCATTTCAGGCTGGGTCTCGAGCTCGAAGCGCTCTGAGCCGGCCGGTTCATTCCACTCCTGCCTTGCCGGGCGGTCAGGTCTTTGCGGGGCCTCGGGTCTTGGGGCGCGGTCCGGCCTTGTTGGGCGAGGCAGGGCGGCAGCCGGCTCTGGCGGGCGCGGCGTGGCGGGTTGCCGACGGGGGTCCGGGGGCCGCTGTGCACGCGGCTGCGACGAAGCCACCTCGTCGGTGTATTGCGGCACCAGGGGAGCTGGCTGATTCGATGGGAGTTCCTGGCCGATTTTGCCTGTTGATTCGGAGATGTTGGGGTTGTGTCTGGAGCGTCTTCTCATGCCGCCTTCGAAATGTTCGTGGTGATACCGGAATACCATACTTCCCGCGGGTGCGGCAAATCATGTGCACGCCGTCACATACGATCCTGTATTGGGAACGGCACACTATGGATGCGAGAGGTTCCGCACAAAACGGGAAGAAACGCGTTTTGATTTCTTCTCCACTGGTCTGCAATGTTACCATCAAGAGTTTGGTGAAAGTGCCCACAGCGACGGATTCCGCCGCCGGATTCACACAAGGCGCAGAACAAGCTCAAACCACAGTTTCATCGTAATTCAAGGAGAATTCACACATGGCAGTAAAGGTTGGTATCAACGGCTTCGGCCGCATTGGCCGCAACGTTTTGCGCGCCGCACTCGGCAATCCGGAAATCGATTTTGTTGCCGTCAACGACTTGACCAGTCCGGCGATTCTGGCCCACCTGCTCAAGTACGACTCGATCCTGGGCAACCTGAAGAACGAGATCTCGGCCGGCGAGGATTCCATCACCGTCGATGGCAAGAAGATCAAGGTATTCAGCGAACGCGATCCCGCCAAGCTGGATTGGGCTTCGGTTGGCGCGCAGATCGTCATCGAGTCCACGGGCCACTTCACCGACGGCGCAAAGGCCAAGGCTCACCTGGGCGCGACGGTGAAGAAGGTCATCATTTCGGCTCCGGCCTCGAACGAAGACATCACCATGGTGCTTGGCGTGAACCAGGACAAGTACGATCCGGCCAAGCACAATATCATCTCCAACGCGAGCTGCACCACCAATTGCCTGGCGCCAGTCGTCAAAGTCATCCTGGAAAATTGCGGACTCGTTTCCGGCATCATGACCACCATTCATAGCTACACCAACGACCAGGTCATTTTGGACTTCCCGCACAAGGACCTGCGCCGCGCGCGCGCCGCCGCTTTGAGCATGATCCCCAGCTCGACCGGCGCCGCCAAGGCTCTGAAGCTGGTTATCCCTGAAACCGCCGGCAAGCTGGACGGCTTTGCCATCCGCGTTCCCACACCGAACGTCTCCATCGTCGACCTCACTTTTATCAGCGAGAAGCCGACCACGGTTGAAGCCCTGAATGCCGCCTTCAAGGCTGCCTCAGAGGGCGAACTGAAGGGGATTCTCGGCTATGACACCAACCTGCTGGTCAGCTCGGATTTCAAGGGCAACCCGCTTTCGTCTATCCTCGACGCTCCGCTGACCAAGGTGGTCGGAAACAGCGTCAAGGTGCTGAGCTGGTACGACAACGAGTGGGGCTACTCGAACCGCGTCGTCGACCTGATCGGCTTCCTGGAGAAGAAGGGGCTGTAACCGTAGACTGCGGTCTGTCAACACCGCTGAAGTCGCAACGCACCGTTGGTTTCTCGACCCGACCCAACGGTGCATTGTGCGGTTTCTCGCGAGGTTCGGAACATGGAAACTAGCTCGATCGAGCAACCTGTTACCTCTCCGGAAGGCCGCGGCAATGCAACACCCAGTTACGTTCGGATCACGGTTATCAACAATTCACAAATCATCGCAAGCGTTTTTCGAGCAATGGCTGTCGTCGGAATGCTTGCTGGCGCCACTGGAGCTTCATATGGGGCTCTGTCGCCAGGGAAGTTCCGTGACCTACTGGGCACCGTGGGAATCTGCCTGCTGACGATTGGAGTTGCCTTCATGATCGTTGGGCATTTCCTCGATCGCGCTCTCCGGCGGTGTCCAGTCTGCCAGACACGAATCACGAGGGCGACCGAAGAGAAGCGACACTGTCTTGAATGCGGTACGGAACTTTGGAACTATTGGGATGAATAAGCAATGAAGAGAAAGAACATCTCTGGTACTTCACCCTACGAGCCGGTCATCGGCTTCTCCCGCGCCGTGCGTATCGGCAATGTCGTTCACCTCTCCGGAACCGGGCCTGCCGGCGCCGACGATCTAGATGTCACCGGACAGACGCGCCGCGTTTTTGAACTGGCCGCCGCGGCGCTTGCCGAGGCCGGCGCCCGCTTCGAGGATGTGGTGCGAACACGGATGTTCCTGGCCCGCGCAGTAGACTGGGAGGCCGTGGGCCGCGTTCATGGTGAGTTCTTCGGCACGATCCGTCCTGCGGCTACAATGGTCGTCGCCGCGCTGCTCAACCCAAAATGGTGTGTTGAAATCGAGATGGAGGCCGTGATTCCCGACTCCGAGGCCGGCCCCGCAACAGCCCAGTAACCCACTTCAAGGAAGGCCAAATCTCATGCCCAAGCTCTCCATTCGCGACATCGATCTGACCAATAAGAGGTTGTTTATCCGCGTCGATTTCAACGTGCCGCTGACCGAAGACGGCTCGACCATCACCGACGACACTCGCATCGTGGCCACGCTGCCCACGATCAAGTATGCAAGTACTCGCTGCGCCCGGTGGTTGCGCGGCTGCGCGCACTGCTCGACAAAGAGCTGGGCGAGAACGTCAACGTGGCCTTTGCGCCGGATTGCATCGGTGAAGTGGCCAGCGAGATGGCGCTTCAGCTGGAGTCTGGGCAGGTGCTGCTGCTGGAAAACCTGCGCTACCATGCCGAGGAGGAAGCCAACGATCCGGCATTCTCAAAGTCACTCGCTTCGTTGGCCGATGTCTATGTCAACGACGCCTTTGGCTCCGCGCATCGCGCACACGCTTCGACCGAGGGCATTACGCACTTCCTCAAGCCTGCCGTCGCCGGGCTGCTGATGGAAAAAGAGATCACCTATCTCGGCAAGGCGTTGGAAGCGCCGGAGAAGCCCTTCGTGGCGATCATTGGAGGCTCGAAGATTTCGGGCAAGATCGACGTGATCGACAACCTGCTCGACAAGGTTGATACGCTGGTGATCGTTGGCGGCATGGCTTACACCTTTCAGCGCGCGCTGGGCGTGACGACAGGCAAGAGCCTGGTCGAAGAGGACAAGATCGACATGGCCAA
>JBEKOA010000246.1:0-4159 GCA_049522255.1 Occallatibacter sp. | reverse complement strand
CAACGCGTTGCAAATGGCGCTTGTTCGCATCAACGGCCGCGCCGCGTACATTCGAGCGCAAGCCGAGTATGGCGATCTGCCGGAAACGCACGGATGCCTCGTCGGTCATGCGGAAGACACTGAGCGCGCCGAAGTGCGAACTCAGCAAGCCCGCGCAGTCCATCAGCCGCTCGAAGGGAATGACCATCGCCAGCACGCCGCCCATTGCGAGCCAGCGATAAGTGTGATCGAGAAACAGCCGCTCCATGCGGTTGTTCGCAACCTGACCGATCTCTGAGTCGTAGGGAGGATTCAGATAGAGCAGCGAAAAGGACTCCGGCTTGGCGACGGCGTCGAAGGCATTACCCTGAATGATCTCGATGCCTTTTGATTGAGCTTTTGCCGCCCGTTCGGCGTCGAGTTCAATCCCGTAACGACGCACATCAGCACCCTGCGAGATAATTTCGAGCGCCGTTCCTTGCCCAACGCAGGGATCGACAATCGATGCCGGACCTGTGAAGCTGAGCAGTGTGCGAAGCTGTTTGGCCTCGCTTTCCGGAAGTGGGTAATAGCCCATCTTCAGCCTTGCCGCGTTACGCGCCACGGTTCCTCCTTGGGAGATAAGCTCTGGATTGTGAATCGGGTTGTGTATTCTTCGAATGTAGGTTCATCAGTAGGCGGCATTGGCGGGTGATGCGCCTTATGCGTGCAGCCAGGTGTGCGCGGTCGAGGAGTCCGGAAGATGGAAAGCAAGAAGCACGGACCAAGATTAATAGTTGCCGTTTTATTCTGCGGAGCCACATGTACTTTTGCGGGCCAAGTTCCTTCAACAACGGCTAAGAACAGCGATCAAGTGATGGTCGTTGCAGTTGCCCATGACGCATCCGTGATAGGAGGAGGAATTGGCAGTTCCAATATCTTGCCGCAGGGTATTGCAAGCGTCGAGCCAATTGCATGGATCACCGCCGAGGGGAGCTGGATTAAGCTCGAATGTACTGATGCCAAAACTCAAATCTGCAAAAAGTTCGATCATACGTACCTAAGCAAGCCGCACGATTACTCGGTGATCAGCAGCGACGGGCATGGCTCAACAGTCCATGTCCAGCGAATGGAACTCGATCGAGAGTGCTTTGGCATGGGCGGCCGTGGAAAATTCAATGCTGGCGCTATTCGTTCCGCCGCAGTCGCCGCAGAGGAAGCGGACTTATTTTCCGAGGGTGCGCCCGCACATCGATTGTCTGAACTCGATGCCGCTCAAATGCGCAAGGCACTGGCGCAGGCGGTCGGAAGCAAGTTAGATACAACCAAAGAACTACGAGTTTATACAGTCAATCTTGATGGACATGATCTGCTTGTCTTCCAACGTGCGTTTCAGGATTGGGCTTCAAAACCGGAGTATGCTCCAACCCACTCGCCCGAATTTGAAGAAGTGTTTGCTCTCGGCTATATGGATGGAAGCAAACTTAGAATCCTCCACTGGAAAGAAAACACCGGAGATGACAATGAGCAGATTCTCGGAGTGATTCATCTGCGCGCCGGTCGTGACTTTCTGGTTAGCGCAAGCAGCAACCCAGAGGGCAATGAGTATCGCGTATATGGTTACCGCGACGGTAAATTGGTAATTGTCTTCCAGGGTGGTGGCGGTGAATGCTGAGATGAAAGCAATTATACCGTTCGCACGAAAACAACGAACCGCCTCTGGTCACATTCTGCTCTGAGATCAACCGGAAGGTCTCCCTGCAATGAATTGTATGAATTGTGTTCTATTCGCAAGCAAGAAACGCGTGGGCGGCGCTTAGGATCGCCGGCGCCACTGCATCAATCTCGTTCGCGCGCATCGGGCGCAGCGGAACTCTGTCGCCCAGTTCCAGCTTCCCTCCTGTCAGTCAAGCCTGTAAGACCGCAGGCGAATCGTGTTCACTCAAGGCAACCGTGTCTTGGCGGCTATCTCCTGGGCAGACTTTCGCGACACGCCCACTGGTTCAGCATAGCGAGGCCAGTTGGCCACGGCAGTTTTTACTTTATCCAAAATATGCGGTGCATTTTTGAGTCCATGTTGCCTGCCCAATGCCTGCAGTTGGTCTGCGCCGGGATTCCTTCCCTCTCCCATGACGAGCATGCATTGCTCGCCGCCCGGGCCATAGGAAAAGGTAAGGTCATAGGCAGGCGCGAACATCCACTCGTTTTTCGCGTTCAGCAGGAACGAAAAATTCTTCACATGATCGTCGCGGTTATGAGCAAGAACATTGAAGCAGGCCAGCGCATAGACCTTTTCTGCTTCCTGGATATTCCTGGTCAAGGCCTGTGTCACGCGCAGAACCATCTCGTAGTCAAGGCTGGGACTGCGATGATCGGCATGGATCAGGCCACCAAGGCTATGCATATGGATGCGGGCATCTCCGTCCCGGTCGAAGCGTTTTGTGCCGAAGTATTTGTTCCTTTTCGTACGGAAAAGATGAGTCTCAGGCATCTCTACGCCTGCATCTTTTGCCATCAGGCTATAGGCGAATTCGATCGCTCCCGCATCTCGCGCGTCCTGGGAAGACGGGAACTTGACCATCCAGTGCGCGAAGCCCGGTTGCAATTTCTGCTGGCCGTGAATGATCCGTTTCTTGTCGGTGCTCACTTGCGCCACAATCTTGGGCCGGGCGCCCGAAGAGGAGCCATTGAGGCGCAGTAAATCTTCGAAGACCTCTTCATTCTCTCCGGCCAGAACGGTGGCTGATTCCTCGGCAAGTTTGTCGAGCGCCAGAGGAGCATCGTCGGCGTTTTGCTGGTTCAGTTCTGGCTCGTAGCTGAGAGCGCCCATGCCGTGCCGTCCCACGTAAGCCAGCCGGTCGAGCGGATTCAGTTGGCCGCGATGGATACCGTATTTTTCCACCGTGCGGTCGAGCAGAAGGCGGCCCCATCCGTCCGGAAGACTGTCATTGAATACGCCGAACAGGCCGTCGAAGATCGTAGTGTCAGCGATGGATACGCCGGGCCTGAGGGGAAGTTTGATCGGCGAAATCTCAATGCCCGAAGTGATGAAGGCGGTGTCATACTCGAAAAGAACCTGCCTATCCTTGAACGCGAGGCGCCCAACCTTGCGGTGTTGGTTTTGCGCATCCAGATAGACTGTCAGCAACTCTGTCGGACTATATGCCATGGCTGCGTCCTTTTCTGCCCGTCGCTGCGCGCCGCCGCGCAGGCGCGGCCAGCAGGGCGTCGAGCGATTGAGTGGCTGAGATAGACGGGCTTTCCACGGCCAGCTTGTCGAAATCGTCAAGACAATTGAGTACCAAGGCCAGATTCAGAAGCGAGTCCAGCGCGATCAATCCTTCTCGCTCAAATCGCTTCAGCGAACCGAAGGTCACGCCCGAGCGTGTCGCCAGTTCTCTCTGCGTCAGGTTCATGGCAAGACGCCGGGCCTTGAACCGCCCTGCAATGCCTGTCTGAACCTCTTGCACAGTCTTGAGATATACGGTCAATATGTTGCCTCTTTATACAATTATAGGACATAAAAGGCAATATATTAACCATATAGTTTTAGGAAGAATTACCCGTCTACTGGTCGCCGAGGTATGCTCTGACGGCGCTCAGGACAGCTGGCGCAACCTCATCAATCTCATTTTCGCGCATCAGGCGCAGCGGCACCCTATCTCCGAGTTCCGGGTTCACACCCGTCAGCCAGGCTTGTGCGACAGCGGGCGAATCGTGCTCGCTTAAGGTGCGCGCTACCTGGAAGCCGAGCCGCAACTTCGGCTCCGCATTGCCGTAGATCTCGCCTCCGACGATCCAGCGGTCAACGGCCCGCGCGTCCTTGACACCGCCGATATAAGCGGTCAGTTTCCGCCCGACGATCTCAACCAGCTTCTCGACCATTTTTGATGCGGGAAGGCGAAGCGCCTCCCGGTGGGCAAACAGGTCGGGCCTGGAAAGCAATGGTGTGTCCATGGCGGACCTCCTGATTAAGCTTTCTCGGAATTGCGATAGGCGACGAGTCTTATCGGGACCACTACGCCGCTTTGGCCAATTCAATTCGCATCGTGGGTGCGAATTGCCGAGCCAATGCCGAACCGGGGTGTGGTCCCATCGGCGGCTGCGGCACCAACTCAGCCAGCGCCCAAACGGAGATGTTGCCACACAGGGCGCAACATCCCCCGCTTGAGTTCGAGACTGAGACGCAACTCTCGCAATA
>JBEKOA010000245.1:0-4222 GCA_049522255.1 Occallatibacter sp. | reverse complement strand
GGTGGAAGAACGGAAAGAGCTTTTCGTAGAGCAGCCAGTAAAGCAAGTGGCCTCCATAGCCGGCGTGAGGCGGGATTAAGGATGATTTTACTAGGCCGGGGCGCGAGGTGCTTCGCAGGCAGGGCAATCGCATGAACGTCATCTGAGTCCGAGGAGTTCGGCGCGATAGGCATCTGAGGTGGCAGCGATGAGTCTTCGGGCTTTTATGCCGCCTTTTCGCTTGATCGGATCGAGCCGGATGAGATTGAGAGTGATGTGTTTGAGCACGGCCAGGTTATGGGCTGCTGCGTTTGTCCGGGCACGCATCTGGTCATCGTTGAACGATACGTCCATGGACCAGTGCAAACGGTTTTCGACCGCCCAGTGAGAGCGGATCGCATGACTGATGCGTTGGGCATCGGGGGGCAGGGTGCTGATGTAGAGGCGTCGTTCGCACGTAGTCTTGTCGCCGATAGTCCGCTCCGATTCAAGTACGGCGAAGCAGCGCAGCCCCTTCCACTGTTCAGGCTTATCCAGGCATTCCAGTTGATCGAACACATGGCAGCGGCGTGTCTCCAGCCGACCATGATCCTTCTCTACTGTCTCGGAAAACGAGTGTGGGGTGTGGACGGCGGAATGGGCGCGAAAGCAGCGCCAGAAGTCTTCTATCGACTCGGCCAGTTTGGGCTGGTTGTCCTTGACGGCCAACACGTAATCGGCGCCGCGTTCCTGAATGGTCTCCGCGATGGCAGTTTGTGTGCCCATAGCGTCGATGGTAACCGTGCAGCCGGCCAGCGCCAGAGTGGAGAGCAACTCGGGAATGGCCGTGATTTCGTTGGATTTTTCTGCCGTGGCTCGCTGTCCCAGCACCAAACCGGCCCCAGCGGCAAAGGCTGAAACCAAGTGCAGTGCCGTCGCATCGACTCCTCCGGAGCGCCGACTGGTTTTGCCATCAATAGCGATAATCTCCGCGCCCAGAGTGGGTAATATACTGCTCACCCAGCGCCGGAAGGCAGCCTCGAATTGATCAGCATCGATCAACCCGAACATCCGACCGAAGGTATCGTGCGAGGGAATGCCGTGAATCAACCGCAGGTAGCCGCGCAGCCAGTCCAGCTTTTCCTTGGCCCACAACTCGATCTCCACAAACGTGTCGGCACCAACCAAAACCGCGTTGACTGCCACCACCAAAAGTTCCACAAGGTCGTGTTCCACCTTGGCTGACTGGCGCGGATCCTGTATCGATACAAATACATCCGCCAACCGCAACCTGCCTTCTGTTTCCATCCTTCCTCCTGGAAACAGAACACCGGCTCACCCACTTCAGCGAACAGTATCAACTCTGATGCCGAATCTACTCAGATAACATTTACGTTCATGCGATTGCCCTGTGCATTTGGGCCTTTGAAGAAGAAAAACAAAGAATCTTCAGAATGTGGTCGAGACTGAGCAGCGCAGTGATTCGCCGCAGGCTCAGAGTAGCTGTGGAGTACGTGGCATTTCCCAGATCCACCTCCAACCTGCCGTCCTCCCCAAAAGGGCGGCAGGTCGCTTTTTGAGCCTTGAAATGGATTCCCGTCGTTCCAGCCCCAGCCCTGTACCTGCCCCTGAAGCCATCCTCGAAAGCGAATCCCATTCGCGGCGCGGGACAGATTTGAGATTCCGCGGCTGGTCTCCGCCTTGGGCCCTGACAGGCGAAAATGCATCACAATCCGCTAGTTCTATTCGATAATTGATTGAGGTAGCTATGAGAGCGTACTGGAAGCAACTCGTTCTGGCGATGGCCTTTGCCTGGGCCTTGCTGCCCGCCTATGCGCAGACGGCAGAGATCGACCCGGCATTGCTGGCCAAGGCAAATGCCGGCGATCCAGCTGCGCAGGTGCTGGTGGGCGAGAGCTACGCGGCGGGCAAGGGCGTCGAGCAGGACTTGAAGCAAGCTGCGGAGTGGTATCGCAGAGCCGCCGACAAGGGTGATCTTGCCGGCGAGATGCATCTGGCAGCGCTCTATCGCGATGGCGGCAAAGGCTTTTCTCGCGATATGACGGAGGCTGCCGCCTGGTATCGCAAAGCGGCCGAACAGGGGGATCCGACTGCGCAAGCGACACTTGGCCTGCTCTACTCCCTCGGCCAGGGTGTTCCGAAGAGCGACGTGGAGGCGTACTATTGGCTCGATTTGGCGGCGTCGGTGAAAGGGCCAAAGCAGGAACAGTATGCCGCCAATCGGCAGGCGATCGGCACCCACATCACCACCGATGAGCTGGCCGATGTCGAGGAGCGGGTAGCCAAATGGCTTGCCGCGCATCCGCGACCCGCCGCTACGAAATGACCGCCGTAGCGCATTCAGGCAGAGCCGGTATGCTCAAGAGAATGCGACCCTCGCTTTTGCAAATCTCAATCCGAAGCTGGTTCTCTGTCTTTTGTTTATTGGCTCTTGCTTCGGCTGCCGCGCACTCACAACCTCACTCTGTAACGCTGACGCCCGCTGCAGTCACGGCCGGCTCGCCAGAGCTGATTCGCGTGCAGGCATCCGGCGCGTTGGGCATCGAAGGCGAATGGCTGGGGCGCAAGCTGGTCTTCTTTCGCGGACGCGGAAACAGCGCATGGTTTGCTCTGGCCGGAGTGGATGTCGAAGCGCCGGTGGGGCCATCGACGCTGACGATCATCGCCCAGACGGCAAGCGGCACAGCGAACCTGAACCAAGCCGTCGAGATTCATCCCGCGCACTATCGGACCGGCACGCTCACCGTCGAGCCGAAGTTCGTCGAGCCCGATCCCGAGGCGCTGAAACAAATCGAAGCCGACAAGCAGCTCAAAGACCAGGTCTTTGCAGCGAGTGCTTCCGAGCCGTTGTGGACCTCCAACTTTCGTGCGCCCGTGACCACCCCACCGACCTCAAGCTTCGGTGTGCGCCGCGTCTTCAACGGCAAGCTGGCCAGCATTCATAAAGGGATGGACTTTCGCGCCAGACCTGGAACGCCAGTGCGGGCCGGCAACAGCGGAGTGGTTGTCCTGGCCCGGCCGCTCTACTACGAGGGCAACTGCGTGGTCATCGATCATGGGCTGGGGCTGTTCACGATCTCCATGCACTTGAGCCGGATTGATGTGAAAGAGAGTCAGCATGTGGCGACGGGGGAACTGCTTGGCCTAAGCGGCGCCACTGGCCGCGTCACTGGGCCGCATCTGCACTGGGCCGTCCGCTGGCAAGACGCCTATCTCGACCCCGCCAAGCTGTTGCGGCTGAATCTGAATGCGGTGCGTTAGCGCACAAATTCGGGTTTTGCTTAAGCTAATTCTCCCGCTGCATCACTTTCGAGGTGCGGCCTAATCAACTGCTCAATGGCCCTGTAGAACTCAGATTCAAGAAGCTTCCGGCTATCCTCATGTACTCCGAAGATGCAGAGACGCTTCCCGCTCTCCATGATTTGAACAACCATGCAGCGCGCTCCAGTCCGGTTGTCTCTGATCACAGCACCGCCTTTACCCATATCGATGAACCCGGAGTCCCAGGCTGCACAGTCTTCAGCCATCTGGTCCTGCAGATTCATAGCCTGACTAATCAGTCTTTCTGAATCCTCTATTCCCAATCGAATCGGAACCTGCCTCACAATTGGTTTCCTCTGCTGATTGCCCTGGAACCTTTGAAAGAAGTTAAACGATGAATTGCCGCCTTCATGCATGGTGAATGACCAATTCGACCGTTCATTGTCCTCTTCCCGACAATGTCTGAGCATCAGAATCCTGCCCGGCAGCCAGTCCTCAGGAAGCAATCCGCTGTGTCCACGAATCTCAAGTAACTCTACTTCACAGCGCAGCAATGCATTCGCAGGAATCATGCCTGGTATTCCCACTTCTCCGTACGCCAGGTGCGGACTGATAATAATCTCTCTTGTCCCACCAACACGCATTCCGGGTATCCCCTTGAGCAGTCCGGCAATGCTCTCGCGCCGTCCCAGGTCGATGACCATCCTGTTGCCGAGTAGCGGCGAAGGACTCACTTCATCTCCGCGTCGCAAAAACTGCCTCACATTCGCAGCGACAACACTGTCCTTTGTCGCTTCGACTCCTGTTCCGACGGTCAGATCTTTGATTTCGATTCCCTTGGTCATAGAGGGTGGTTCAATCGCCCTTCTGTTCCTCTTGCCTGCGAACTCGTCGTAGAGAATTGCCCAGGCGGACACTAGCGGCTGACGGCTTCCTCTTCAATTTCGTTTGCGGCCACAACTGCTGCGTTCAATCCGGCGGC
>JBEKOA010000244.1:0-4810 GCA_049522255.1 Occallatibacter sp. | reverse complement strand
GAGGCCGTCTCAATGATGGCGCGAATCGTTGTCGATGCCGAGCGGAACATCAAGGAACTGAGGGTAGAGCGCCGGCAGCACCAGCACATCCACCTGTCGATTGCCGAGACCATCTGCGAAGCCACAGCGCACGCCGCCGACGATCTTGACCTGCGCGGCATTGCTGTCTTCACCGAGTCGGGAAAGACCGCTCGCCAGCTCTCGAAGTACCACCCCACATCGCCCATCTTCGCCCTCAGCCCTTCGGAGATCACCGTGAATCGCCTCAATCTGCTGTGGGGTACCACTCCCATTCTCTGCCCCAAGATCAACACGACAGAGGCGCTGGTCGAGTGCGCCGAGCAACTGCTCGAACAGGGGGCGGCTTCCTGCGGCCCCGCGAAGTGGTCGCCATCGTTGCCGGCACGCGCACCAAATCCGGCTCGACCAATTTCCTGCGCCTGCATGTGATGGGTGAGAACCAACTCGGCGGGGCGCGCTTTTTTGCTCCCAGGCACGAGGAGCCCATCCCGGAGCCTGAGGTCGAAGAGACAGAAACGCCGGCCGATGTTGAGACACCTCTAGCGATGACGCCCGAGACAGCCACAAAGACCGCCAGAAAGATTCGCGCAAAGAGCAAGTAGACTCCATTCACTCTCAGCTTGTTTGCTTGAACGGAGACACGATTCCGCACTTTTAATAGTCGGACAGCGTAGCCGAGCGGCGATCTTCCAGAATCAGTTGGATGGCTGCGCTCAGGCTGTCACGGCACCCCTCCACCGTATGCCCCTGCCCGTTGACACCCGGAATCTCAAGAGACCAGCCGACAAACCAATCGCCATCGCGCTCAATAACCGCAGTGAATTCACTCCGCATGAAACAAGTCCAGTCTCAAAGATCAATCGCAGCTGTGATAAACCGATACTACTGAACATGACCGGCAAAGAAGGAATACGGTCTGCACACCTGAGTTATCTACGAAGCTCTCGCTGGGACTTTTCGCATCTCCATTTCCACGAGTGTTGTCGGCGATTGCGGCGAAGGTTGGCATTTCTCTTTCACATTGCGGGCAGATATCGGATTGCGGATTGTAGATGATCGGATCGCCTCCCACTTGATGCCTGGGGAATTCGAGTCCTGGAGGCAATTCCTCTTCCGCCCCTTCAGAACGCGCCCGCAGTGAGCGCTGTTCCTCTTCGGACTGAGGCTCCAGGCAGAAACTCGTCGACGGGAATTGGCCGGTATATCCGTCGTAGGGTCCATCCGGTCCGAAGGCCTCCTCGTAACTATCTAGAAATGTGAGGATTCGAACCGATCCATCCGGCTGGATGGAATATCGGAACTCACCGTACGGAATGGCGCATGTCCAGCAATACAAGAGCGGCAGCGACGGAATCCGCGCAGCATCTAGCTTCACCACAGGATCAGCCGCCGAGAATATTGCCAATTCCAGCAGTGGCCTCTTGCAGTTTGGACAGTCAGCTCCCGGGATTGCGTTGGGACCGCAAAGTTCGTGGAGATGCACATAGGAAGGTGGCGCGAAGTTCAGCCAATAACCCGTTGCCGGAATACCCGCGGATTGCTTGTCGAGTTCCATGGATTCTACCTCGCAGGCGATTATACGACTGCGAGGTGGAAGGTTGATCGAAGAAAAGTTATTTCACCGCCAACTGGCGCAGGACATATTGCAGAATGCCGCCGTGCTCGAAGTACTCAATCTCCTGCGGCGTGTCGATGCGGACTTTGGCGGTGAAGTGCTTCACTGTTCCATCACCAGCCGTGGCCTTCACTGTGAGCGCCTTGCCCGAAGCGAAGCGGCTCGCCAGCAGCGCGGCTAGCCCTGCGAAGTCATAGATCTCTTCGCCAGTCAGGCCGAGCGATTCCGCATTCTGGCCGTCGGCGAACTGCAGCGGCAAAATCCCCATGCCGACTAGATTTGACCGGTGAATGCGCTCGAAGCTCTCAGCGATCACAGCACGCACGCCGAGCAGCTTCGGCCCCTTGGCTGCCCAATCCCTTGAAGATCCTGAGCCGTATTCCTTGCCAGCCAGAATAATCAGCGGCACGCCGCGCTCGGCATACTTCACGCTGGCGACGAAGATGGACATACCCTCGCCTTCAGGAAGAAGGCGCGTGACGCCGCCCTCGGTACCGGGAGCCAGCTTGTTTCTCAGCCGTACATTGGCGAAAGTCCCGCGGACCATGACTTCATGATTCCCGCGCCGCGATCCATAGCTGTTAAAGTCCGCCGGCTTGACTCCGTGTTCGGCAAGATACTTACCGGCAGGCCCATTGGCCTTGATGTTACCGGCCGGCGAGATATGATCCGTAGTTACCGAGTCACCTAACACGGCCAGCACGCGCGCGCCCAGAATGTCTGTAACTGGTGCAGGTGTTGGAGTGATCCCGTCAAAGTATGGCGCCTTGCGGATATAAGTCGAATCCGGCTCCCACTGGTAGACATCGCCGGTGGGGAACTTCAGGCCTTGCCAGTTGGCGTCGCCGTCTGACACCGTGGCGTATTCCTTGCGGAAACTCTCGCTGGATAACCCCTTTTCAATGGCCTCGGCGACCTCGGCTTGCGTAGGCCAGATGTCTCGGAGATAGACTGGCTGCCCGGCCTGATCCACGCCCAGAGAATCCGTCTCGAAGTTATGTCCGATTCTTCCAGCCAACGCGTAAGCCACGACCAGCGGCGGGCTCATTAAATAATTTGCGCGAACATCCACGTTGACGCGGCCTTCGAAGTTGCGGTTGCCACTTAAGACGCTGACTGCAACCAGGCCGTGTTCGTCAATACTTTTGGAAACATCGGCAGGCAGCGGGCCGGAGTTACCGATACAGGTGGTGCAGCCATAGCCCACCACGTTGAAGCGCAGCTTTTCAAGATAAGGCAGCAAGCCCGCCTTGGCGTAGTAGTCGGTAACCACGCGCGAGCCCGGCGCAAGCGAGGTCTTCACCCACGGCGGGACAGAGAGCCCTTTTTCGACGGCATTCTTGGCAAGGATTCCCGCAGCCACCATCACTGAGGGATTGGATGTATTGGTGCAACTGGTGATGGCCGCGATCACCACCGAGCCGTGATCGAGATAGCGATCCGGATCGACGTTAAAGCGTTCCTTCACGGTCGTAGCCACATGCACCGGAGCCCTCTCTGCGACGGCTGTGTCGGTAACGGTGTCGCGCTGCCAGTCGGCCGCCGTGCGCGTACCGAGCGGCTTGGCGGATGGCGCAAGCAGATTGGGCAGTTGTTGCGCGAAGCTGGCAGCGGCATCCTTGAGCAGCACGCGGTCTTGCGGGCGCTTCGGGCCTGCGACACTCGGCTCGACCGTTGCAAGATTGAGTTCCAGGGTCTGCGTGTACTCGGCCTCCGGCGTGTCGGCCGTATGGAAGAGTCCCTGCTCTTTGTAGTAAGTCTCGACCAGCGCAATCTGTTCTTCGCCACGACCAGTCAGGCGCAGGTAGCGCAAGGTCTCCTCATCCACGGGAAAGATGCCGCAGGTCGCGCCGTATTCGGGAGCCATGTTGCCGATCGTTGCACGGTCGGCCAGCGCCAACTCCGCCACGCCGGGCCCAAAGAACTCGACGAATTTGCCAACCACGCCCACCTTGCGCAGCGCCTGGGTCACGGTAAGTACGAGATCGGTCGCGGTCGCGCCTTCGCGCAGTTTGCCTGTGAGCTTGAAGCCGACGACCTGCGGAATCAGCATGGAGACAGGCTGGCCGAGCATGGCCGCCTCGGCCTCGATGCCGCCCACGCCCCACCCCAGCACGCCGAGGCCATTGATCATGGTGGTGTGCGAATCGGTGCCGACGAGCGTGTCGGGATAGGCAAATAACTCACCATCGATCTCCGTGGTGAAGACGACGCGGGCGAGATACTCGAGGTTGACCTGATGGCAGATGCCCATGCCCGGCGGCACGGCGCTGAAGTTGTGAAAGGCCGTCTGGCCCCACTTGAGAAATGCGTAGCGTTCGCGGTTTCTCTGGAACTCCAGCAGGGTATTGGCAGCAAGAGCGCCGGCGGCGCCGAACTCGTCGACCTGAACGGAATGATCGATGACCAGTTCGGCCGGGGCCAGCGGATTGACTCGCTCCGGATCGCCACCCAGGGTCTTGATGGCGTCGCGCATCGCGGCCAGATCGACGACCGCGGGCACGCCGGTGAAGTCCTGCATCAGCACGCGGGCCGGCATATAGGCGATCTCGCGACTGGGCTCGGCTTTAGCGTCCCAGTTGGCCAGAAACTCGATGTCGCCGGCGGTGACGTTGACGCCATCCTCGCGGCGCAGGAGGTTTTCGAGCAGGATTTTCAGGCTAAATGGAAGGCGGTGCAGGTTGAGTCCGCGCGCGGTCAGCGCAGGAAGACTGAAGATTGTGAAGCTGCGGTCGCCGGAGGTGAGGGTAGACCGGCTGGCAAAACTGTTCATCATGGGAAGCCTCTCTTGTCCGCGCGCGGGCGGACACGCTCAAAAGGGTCGAAAATGGAATCCGATGGGTTGGGGCCTCAACTGCCTGTTTCAAGAGCCCAGACACCGGGCATGATCGGGAACAGAAACCTCAGCGGGAAGGGCGTCGTCCACGGTCGGGCCGTCTGCGGCGAAAGCGCTTGAGCAGGGGCGTTTCCTTTAGCGGGATGGCAGAGCGGCTGCGCATAGGATACACCTGGATTTTAGCGCGAAACGGATGCGAAAGTGAACTTACTGAGGCTCGCATAATAGAGTGACACGATGGGTCAAAAAAAGAGTCCCGCATGGCGTAGGAAAGAAAACGGCAGCTTGGAATGACGCACTCGATCCATGCCGCTGCACACGCCATCTTCGGCCTCGCC
>JBEKOA010000243.1:0-4494 GCA_049522255.1 Occallatibacter sp. | reverse complement strand
GCTCCACGCTTCCTTCAGACCCCACCTCGCAATGACGCCCTTGCGCTTCGCTATCACTTCTCCCCATCTGGATGTGAAGAGGACTTTCACCTCCAAGCTGTCATTCATGCACGGCGTACAACCGGAGTTGCGCTCGCGGTTCCTTCACCCGCGGACATAAAGATCCTCACTCGCACCGACGCTGGTCCCTGGTCTCCACCGGCCACACGGATGGGCGAAATCTTTTCCGAATATCGAGTCAAGAACCTCAGTCGGAGAGTGCGGGTCCACGGAACCATTACATATTACCAGCCCTCTTCAGCCATCGTGCTTCAAAGCGGAGCGCAAAGCCTGTGGATCATGACCCGAGTCGAAAGTCCCTTAAAGATCGGCGCCGAGGTGGACGCGACCGGCTTCCCCGTCGTGCATGACGGTTTCCTGGCCCTTTCAAACGGCGAAATCCAGGAAAGCCCGGTTTACGCGCCAATTGCTCCCCTGCCGGTGGCCGTGAGCAACTTGGCTGGGAGCAAGCACATCTTCGACCTGGTCTCCATTGAAGGGCAACTGGTAACGGAGGTTCGCGAGAGTTCCCAGGACGAGTATGTCCTGACGGCCGATGGCCAAGTCTTCTCCGCTATCTACCACCACCCGACTATTGATGGCTCCAATCTGCCGCCTATGAACCATGTGCAGTTGGGCTCAAGGGTCCGCGTCATTGGCATTTGCATCCTCGGGGAATCCAAACCATTCGCTGGCGAGGTGCCCTTCGATATCTTGCTTCGTTCCCCCGACGATGTTGTCGTGGTCAAAAGACCCTCGCTGATGAATGTTCGCAACCTCATACTCATGGTCGGCCTGCTGCTTGCGGTTGTGGCCGCAGTGGGCGGTTGGGGATGGACCCTGGAACGCAAGGTGCGCCGCCAAGCCTCGGCTTTGTCATCTCGCGCCGAGGTCGAGGCCGTCCTGGAGCGACAGCGCAGCCACATTCTCGAGGACATCAGCCGAGCGCAGCCGCTGCCTCGCATACTCGAAAAGATCGTGGAGTTGGCCTCGTTTAGCCTGGACGGCGCTCCATGCTGGTGCGAAGTCGCCGATGTTTCGGTGGTAGGAAATTGTCCGCCTGAGCCGCACGAACTACGCATCGTCCGTGTGAATATTGATTCACGATCCGGCCCAACGCTGGGGGTGCTCTTTGCCGCAATGGCCCCAAGGACGTCGCCTTCCGCCCATGAAACTGAATCTCTCTCCATTGGAGCGCGGTTGGCCACGCTGGCCATCGAAACCCAGCGGCTCTACGCCGATCTGCGCCGCCGTTCGGAGTTCGATCAGCTCACTGATATCTACAATCGCTTCTCGCTGCACAAGCGCCTTGACGTTCTAATAGAAGAGGCAGGCCCCAATGGCATTTTCGCAATTATCTATGTCGACCTTGACAAGTTCAAGCCCATCAATGACACCTTTGGCCATCAAGTGGGAGACATTTATCTCAAGGAAGTTGCGGCGCGAATGAACAACCAGTTGCTTGGGGGCGATATGCTGGCCCGGTTGGGCGGGGACGAATTCGCCGCTCTGGTCTCGCTCCAGCGCGGTCGTTCCGACCTGCACAAGATCGTTGCCAGGCTCGAGGGCTGCTTCGACGCTCCCTATATGATCGAGGGGAATATTATCAAGGGTTCAGCCAGTATCGGCGTTGCTCTTTATCCCGAGGATGGCGCCACAAGAGACGCACTGCTGAACGCTGCCGACGCTACTATGTACGAGGTCAAAAACCAGAAACGTCAAAGCACTAGAGTCGGCACTAGGTCTATGACCGTATAAAGAGGTATCTGTTTAGTCACTTTTCTGTTGACGGGAATGGCTGCATAGTAGGGACATGCAAAGCTACCATCGGGTGCATGTTCAGTTGAAGAGAAAGGACCGGCAGCAGCTTTCCGGGATGCTGACGAAGGGACGGGAATCGTCGCGAGTATTGCGGCGTGCTTGGATTCTGCGTCTTCTTGACCGTGGGCAGAAGGCGGCGCAGGTAGCGGCCAGTGTGGGTGTAGCAGCGAAAACGGTGCGAGCTGTTGCTCGGCGCTATGAGGATGAAGGGCTGGAATCTGCACTGTACGAAAGGCCGCGGCCCGGCAAACAGCGAGCACTGGACGTAGGCCAGAGTCAGGGGATCATTGCCATGGTGTGCTCGCCGCCGCCACTGGGCATTGCGCGGTGGAGTGTGCGTCTGATCGCCACCGAAGCGGTGAAGCGGAAGTTGGTGCCGCAGGTGGGCCGGGAGACGATCCGCATCCTGCTTCAGGGCCACGAACTGAAGCCGTGGCGGGAAAAAAATGTGGTGCGTGGCGGAACTGAATGAAGAGTACATCGCCCGCATGGAGGACGTACTCAAGATTTACGAAAAGCCGCTGTCGGAGCGGGAACCCGTGGTCTGTGTGGATGAGAAGCCGGTAGTATTGCACGCCGATGTCCGCCCGCTGCGGCCGATGTGGCCGGGACAAATCCTGCACCGCGACTGCGAATATGAACGGCGTGGCACGGCCAACGTCTTTTGCGGCGTCGAACCCAAGGCGGGACGCCATTTCATCAAACCGACTTCCTACCGCTGCCCAGCGCAGTTCGCCGACTATCTCGTCGAAATCGTAGCCAGCTATCCGGAGGTCGAAACCATCCATCTGGTAATGGATAATCTAAGTTCACATAACCGCAAGGCGCTGGTGCACCGGTTCGGCGAAAAGATCGGCGGCCTGTTGTGGGGGCGTTTCACGGTGCATTACACTCCGAAACACGGCAGCTGGCTGAATCAGGCGGAGATCGAGATCAGCCTATTCACCCGCCAGTGCCTCGGCCAACGCCGAATTCCCTCATTGAGCGATCTGCGACGGGAAGCCAAAGCCTGGAACAGAAAGATGAACCGCAACTACGTCACCATCAACACCAGGTTTGCCTATGTCTCGGTTTCGCGCGCATCGCAGGACGTGCAAATCTTCACCAACAATCTCGCCCAACTCGCCCCGCAACTCAGCTCCGACATTTCCAAGACCTCAGCGATCAAGATCGGCCAGAGCGCGCTATTGGCTCCAGAAATTGCCTTGACCTGATTTTTCAGACGGCGTCTGAAAGATCTGAATCGGTACACCAAGATTCGGCCAATTCTCCAGACGGCGCCTGGAGAATTGGAATACGTCAGACTCGTCCGGCGAATTCTTTCGACACTGTCCAAAGAATTTGGAGTCCATTAACCACCATCTATTGAGCAGAATAGGAAATCATACTTCCTCTACTCAATAGTCATACAGTCATACTTGACATATACGTCATACTGGGCTATTTTGCCTAGAGAAGGGTTTTTTGTATGCCAATCATTCCTCCCTTCGACAGCGACGGCCTTTTGCCGCCAGGAGACTACGAGCTCTCCTTCGATGAACTGCGCCAATCGGGGCTCGTGCGCGGCGGCGGAGACCAGACCGCCAGCTCAACATGGGATGCCGCCTGGCGCGAGCAACTTGCCGGCGGATTGGAGATTCTTGCCCGCCAGCTTTGGCAGGTCGGCATCCGCGAAATCTTCGCCGACGGCTCGTTCGTGGAGGACAAAGATCATCCCAACGACATCGACGGATACTTCGTTTGCGACCTGAAATCGCTCGCGTCCGGCGCGCTGGCGCAGCAGCTCAACCGCCTCGACCCGTACAAAGTATGGACTTGGGACCCGGCCTCGCGCCGCCCCTATCGTGGCTATCCCAAGCGCCAGCTCCCTATGTGGCACCGCTATCGGGTCGAACTGTATCCGCACGTGCCCGGACTTGGTCTCGGCAGCGGCATCCGCGACAAGTTCGGCCATGAACTGGAGTTTCCTTCCGCCTTCCGCCAGTCGCGCCGGGACGGCAAGCCGCGAGGCATCGTAAAGATCAAATATGGGGGACCGTTATGATTCGCAATGAAGCTGAATACCAACTCGCATCCACTCGTCTTGAGGAAGAGCGCGTCCGGCTCGCCGAGCATCGGGACCGGCTCAAGACCACGGGCTTGTCCGACGACGAGATAAAGCGCGTCATCGATCCAATCGAGTCCTTCCACCTGCAATTGAAAGAGGAAGTGGAGAGCTACGAGCGGCTGAAGCGGGGCGAGTTTGACGAGTTGGAGAATCTCCGCGGACTCGGACAGATGCTGATTTCGTTGCGCATCGCCCAGGGAATCTCGCAGCGCGATCTGGCCAAGCGGCTCGGCGTTCACGAGTCACAGGTTTCGCGCGATGAGCGCAACGAATACTTCGGCATCACTCTGGAGCGTACCATCCGGATACTGGACGCGCTCGATGTGCGGTTGCGCACCAAGGTGGAAATTGAACCCAACAAGCAGGAGATGGCCGTTGCATGATTGCCGCCGAGAAATTCTGCAGTAGGGGTATTTACTTGACGCCACCAACCCCAAGATGTAGTGTTTGGATCCATGGACGAGGATTATCCGAGGACGTTACTGGAGTTGGAGCGGCGCTTTTCGACCGAGGAGGCCTGTGTTGAG
>JBEKOA010000242.1:0-4575 GCA_049522255.1 Occallatibacter sp. | reverse complement strand
GCCCAGGGCGTCGCATTTCACGCGGCCAACCTCGGCATTCGGGCGCAGATTGTGATGCCTCTCGCCACGCCGCAGATCAAGGTGGGAGCCACGCGCGGCTTCGGCGCCGAGGTCTTCCTCCACGGCGCCAACTACGACGAAGCCTGCGAAGAGGCCTTTCGCATCTGTCGCGATGAGAGCCGCACCTTCATTCACCCTTTTGATGATCCTGAAATCATCTCCGGTCAAGGCACCATCGGTCTGGAACTGCTCGAACAGGTACCCGGCCTCGAATCTGTAGTAATTCCCATCGGCGGCGGTGGGCTCATCGGCGGCATAGCCTGCGCTCTCAAAGAGGCCAATCCGAAGATCCGCGTCATCGGCGTCGAGCCGGAGAGGCAGCCCTCCATGCTCCGTGCTAAAGAGGCCGGCCGGCCGGTGACAATCGCCACCGAGGCAACCATTGCCGACGGCATCGCCGTGCGCCGCGCCGGCGACCTGACGCTGCCTCTGGTCTCCCGCTATGTTGACGAGATCGTTACCGTCGACGACGAGGAGATCGCCAGCGCCATCCTGATGCTGCTGGAGCACGAGAAAACCCTGGCCGAAGGTGCAGGCGCCGCGGCCCTAGCCGCTCTGCTTCAGTCCAAAACCGACCTGCGCAATCGGCGCACTGTTGTGCTGGTTTCAGGCGGCAACATCGACGTCACGTTGCTGGCCAAGATCATCGAGCGCGGCCTCGTGAAGGACGGCCGGCTGCTGCGCATCCGCGTCCAGTTGCAGGACCGCCCCGGTGCTTTGTTGGCGCTTACCGAGGTCCTTGCCCGCGAGCGCGCCAACATCGTCGAAACCATTCATAATCGCTCCTATTACGGTGTGAGCATGGGAGAAACCGTGATCGACGTGACGCTTGAGACCCGTGGCGCAGCCCACATTACCGCCATCAACCTCGCACTGGGCGAGGCCGGCTTCCTCTTTGAGCGCATAGAGTAGGAATTGATATGTACGCGCCTAAATTCAATCAAGTCGTTGACCGCGGCCTTCTGATCGAGGCCATGCAGTCCTACTCGTTCGCAATTCTCTTTGGCCCGCAATTGGGTCCTGAGACCGTCGCGCCTCCCGCAGCCACGCACCTGCCGCTAGTGGTCAAAGATTCAGGCCCGCATGGCCTCCTCGAGGGCCACTTTGCCCTCGCCAATCGCCACTGGCAGGCTCTTGCCGGACGCGAGGCCCTGGTCGTCTTCTCTGGCCCCCACAGCTACGTCTCGCCCACTCTTTATGCCGATCCTCTCTCGGTTCCCACCTGGAACTACATCGCCGTGCACGCTTACGGCACTCTTGAACTTGTCGAAGACGAGCCGGGCAAAGAAGCCATCCTGGCTGGCCTGATCCAGTCCCATGAGCCGGCCTTCGCTGAAAAATGGCGCGCCATGAATGACGGGTTCCGACAGTCGATGCTGGCCGGGATCGTCGGCTTCCACATCCCAATCGCGCGCATCGAAGGGAAGTTCAAGATAAGCCAGAACCGCGGCGAGGCTGAGCGCCGCGCGATCCAGTCCGCCCACGCCGCCGGCACTCCGGATCAGCAGTCTCTGGCCGCCTGGATGGGGCGGCTCGGTGTGTGATGAACGCTTCCGGAGGCCGTTTCTCAACGCCCCTGGCATTTGCTATACTTGTTGAGTTCACCACAGTGCGGAGGTGGCGAAATTGGCAGACGCACCAGCTTGAGGTGCTGGCGCCCAAAAGGCATAGGGGTTCAAGTCCCCTCTTCCGCACCAAATCTCTCGTGTCCTGGTCCGCCAGGCTGAATTTAGAAAGCAGCTTTCAAGATGAATATCCTCCTCGATTTTGTGGTCGTTCTGCATGTGCTCGTGTGCGCTTTTCTGATCGGTGTTGTCCTCCTGCAGCAGGGCCGCTCGGCCGATCTGGCAGGCGCCTTCGGTGGCCAGGGCTCACAAACCGCCTTCGGCCCTCGCGCAGCGGCGAACGTCCTCACACGGCTCACCACATGGTCGGCGATCCTCTTCATGTTTACCTCGATCGCGCTGACCGCACTGTATGTACGCTCCGGAACGGCTTCACATTCGGTGCTTCACAACTCCAAATCCGCTCCCGTCTCCGCCCCAGCCAAGCCCGGCAAGTAGAGCATAACTCTTTGGTCATCAAAGAATTGCAAATGAGAATGGCAGACCAACAAGGTCTGCCATTTTTGCATGCAGCCTATTCGATCACGCTTTATCTGGAGATTCTTATTGACAAATATATCTAACAGATATATCTTTAAGATATATGAAGGACAACAGAACTGCGTATGTCATCCTCGGCATGCTTTCCATCGCACCGAGTGCGTCGGGCTACGAAATTCATAAAGCCATCGAAGAAAACTTCGGCAGCTTCTGGGGCGAGAGCTATGGGCAAATCTACCCCACCCTCAAGCGGCTGGCCGCTGAGGGCCTGATCGAGCCTTGCGAACCAGCCTCCGCATCCAAAACGCGCCGTCAACAATACGCGCTGACCGATGCCGGCCGCGCCCGCCTGCGCGAATGGCTGGCTGCGCCCTTCCACAATGATCCGCCCCGCAATGAATTCATGCTCAAGCTCTTCTTTGGCCGGGAGGCCGCGCCCGGCGTTTCAATCGCGCATGTCCGCGAACTGCAGCAACGAAACCAGCGCTCGCTGGCCATGCTCGAAGGGATCGAAAAGATGGCGCATCAGTATCAATCGCAAAACCCTCATCTGCCGTACTGGATGCTCACGCTGAGCCTGGGAATCGCAATGACCCGCGCCGCGCTCGATTGGGGCGAATCGGCGCTGGTTCAGCTTGCCGCGTTGGAAGACGCCGAAACCGGAAGCGCGTGAATCTGAGAGGCCCGGAGCCTACGCGCGTTTCAAAGGTGGGAACCCTCGCGACTTAAATCGCACCTATCAAGGGTGAAAGAATATTAGAAAGGATCGCACGATGCCTACGAACGTCAAACCCAACCGCCGGTCGCAATTTGTGGCCTGCGCTGTCGCCAGCCTGTTCGTCCTCGGCAACTTCATCTCTTGGGTGGGAGCATTGACCGGCCCAGTCCTTCCCACATGGTTCGTTGGCACGCAAAAGCCCCGCCGCGGATTCCTCTGGATGGTCGCCATTGCCTTTGTTCCGGGCTTGATCTTCGGTTGGCGAAAGATCCCGCTGACTGGCGCGGCGCAAGCCCTCGAATATCTTGGCTGGACCCTGATCGCCGCCGTCCTCGGTGTTTTGCCTTTTACCTTCCATCGCTTGGTCAGCCCGCGCCTGCATGGATTTCTTTCCACGCTGCCCCTGCCGCTGGCCGCAGTCTCGATTCCTTCGCTTGCCCTGGCACTGCATATCGGCGCAGCAACATCGATCAGCCCCCTCACATTCCCTATCTTTTGGTTTGCAGCGACGGTCGTGTGGTTGTGGAACAACGAGTCTCGCGCCACCGATCTCGTCTTCGGCGCCGGCTTCATCGTTGCGGGGGGCGTCGCACTCTTTCACCACTTAAGCGGCGCGGCGTTGCCTTTCAATCTGGGCGTCGGAGCTTCTCTATCCTGGCGTTGTCTTGCAGCAGCCCTGCTTCTTGCCATCTGGGCGCTCTTCCACCCGACGAAGCAGAAGACGTGGACCGACCGGCCACAGACCGTGGCGATCTTGCAAAGCCCCTTCACCGGCAAGCCGTTGAAGCTTGCTAGCGAGCAGGGCAGGGAAGCATTGGTTAGCGACTCCGCCGAGCGCTTCCCCATCCGCAACGGAATCCCCGCCTTTCTCAAGCCCGAAGATCTCACCGGCGACAACGGCAAATACAACCGGCTCTATGAGATGATCGGCGGCTTTTACGACGATATTCAGCGTGTCGTTGGCGCCTTCCGAGGCCTTGACCTGGACTCGTATTTCGATAACTATATGAGTTTGCTCGAAGTCAATGCCGGCGACTCAGTGCTCGAGACCTCCGTCGGCACCGGCCTCAACTTCAAATACCTTCCTCACGGAACAAGACTCTCGGGCCTCGATCTTTCGCCTGAGATGCTCGCCAACTGCCAGGCCAATATGCGCCGCTGGAAGATGGACGCCGACCTCTATCTGGGCAATGCCGAGAGCCTGCCCTTCGCCGACTCCAGCTTCGACCTGGTCTTCACCTGCGGCGGCTTCAACTTCTTCTCTGACCGCGCCAAGGCCGTCCGGGAAATGATCCGCGTAGCCAAGCCGGGCGGCCATCTGATGATCGAGGACGAGACCGAAGAGTACGTGAAAAGCACCTACGAGAAAAGTCCAATCACCAGAGGTTTCTATTCGAAGCGCAAGCAAGCCGTGACCGTGCCTATTGATCTCGTCCCGCAGGAGATGGAAGAGATTCATCTTGAAATGCTGAAGGAAGGCAAGTTCTATGCAATCACCTTCCGCAAACCACCTGCGGTGGGGCCATCCGTCTCCGGCGCGAAAAGCTCAGACCTTGAGTCGGGTGTTCGTTGTTAGATTCTTACCGTTTCATTCATAAACAGAAATACTTCAACAAAATCAGGCGGCTTCGAGCAGTTGGATGATGTTTTGGATGGAGTGGTCGGCCTTGTGGAAGGCCGTTTCGAGCTTGC
>JBEKOA010000241.1:0-4576 GCA_049522255.1 Occallatibacter sp. | reverse complement strand
TCCGGAGTTGGCGTAGTTGTCAGGCTGACCGTGACGATGTCGCCGACGCTGAATGGTCCGCCGCACGCCGAGGAGGTTGTATAAATGGGTGGAGCGAGTTGGTCCACCACTCCGCCGGTCGACGTCGAATTGGCCCCGGCTTGAGCAAAAACGATTGTGTTGCCGGAAACGCTGGTGATTGTGCCCGCCGGGTAGCCATTGTATGAACTGTCCGCGACGTTCTCAATGGAAATCTGATTGCCGGCCACAAAGCTCGAAGGGGACGCTGTAGTTATCGTCACAATTCCGCCGCTGCGAGTAATGGACGTGATTTGCGTCTGTCCGGTGTTCGACGCGATCGTCCCCGTGCAGCCCTGCTGGCCGTTCTTGGTCTGAGACTCAACGATCGTGAACTCGGCTCCGGCCCAGAAATTCTGGGGCACAGGATCGTATGCATCTGTATTTGTAAAGCTTGTCGAAGTACCTGACGAAGTGAGAGCCCAGATCTGCTTGGTCGTCAGCGGCTCGAATCCGGGATTGATCGCACCAACCAGGTTTTTGAGAATCTGACCGTTATCCCAATAGTCAATGGCCCCTATATTCATTCCGATTCGTTGCGTCTTGCTTTGCACGATGGACCCGTCGTTGAGTGATAATGTCTGTGCCGAGAGAGATAAAGAAAGGAAGACTAAAATAGCCAATGCGAGAGTTGCAATAGCATAAGACGAACGCTTGTTCATGGTTACTGCTCCTGGTTTGAGGCCGCAGGGAAGCGGGCTGCGGATGCAGTTCATCATGCATCCTCCTACTGGTTTGCTCAGTGACGTTGCAGGCCGCGCAGAGATTGCTTGGCCACGCCCTAACGCACGCCGATCATTCAGCTGTTAGCCAACGCAATCACAATGGAGCAAATCCAAAGGAGAACCAGTGTTTGGCCGCAGCCAAACCGCAGAATCGACATAAACGGCCACTTGTTCAGACCTATTCAGTTACTAAAGTGTCCTAGAGCCGTTTGTTGTGCCACCCGCTGCGATCGTAAGTTCTGCAGGACGCTATCGAGAATTGCATAACTTACCATCGCTGCATTCTCTTCAACGCCTGGCTCCCGACCGGACCTCTTCAGCAATGAAAAGCCATCGATCTCCGGCTTTATGCGGCCTTGTCTATCTCGTATTCCTGGTCGCAGTAGCGGACGTAAAGAGCACAAGCGAACGAAGATACATCTGTGAGGAACTCGAAGCGGAGCCGGTCTTCAGGCATCTCTACGCTTCACCTTCACTGCGGCACAGCTATCCTCTTTTGCTGGTGGATGCTTTACCAACAGCACAGAAAGCTAGCTTGTTGCCTTCAATCACAGCCTTTCAGATTCATTGAATCCTTGCCTGAATCTTCTGCCGTACTTCAGTTCGAGGCAGTGACCCTGATCACACGTTCTCGATTTCCGCGACGAAAAACAGTACATTGGTAACTATCAAATCAAAGTGGCACAGTTAGTTGCACATCGGAGATCTCCTGCTGCGATGAGCGTTTGATCGCGTTGGAAGGGAGAACGTGGTGGGGTCTCAGCGTCAAGCATGCGCTCTCTCGGCCTCAGAGCGAGCCGATGATCAAGGCGGCGGCGATGCCATTGAAGTTTTTCCGGACTGCCTCCGCCGTTCGCTCCGCCCGATCGCCATTGCTGCTATTCAATGCGTTGACGATGAAGCTTTTTGGGCTCCGGTATGAAACTTGGAGCTCTCGCCGGAGATCCATGAGTGGAAGGCGCCACCTGACTGGATTGTCAATGCGCTATCCGGACAAGGCAGGAAACAAGGTCCAGCAGATCCTCTTGCACACTAAATCATTACTCTCGCTCTAGCTCATGATCCCCACCGGGCAGCACCGTCATTTGGAGTGGCTTGTCGAGACTAACCGACAGAGAACTCGGAATCACGATCGGAGTCCAACTTGCGTGCAATTGAAAGGCAGACCACACGCTTAGAATCAATCCAATCAATCTGCGTCTTCCTGTGCTTACTGCTACTCGATTATGTCGCTTATTCTGTAAGATAGCTTCATTGCATAACAATCAGCGTAACTGTTGTAGATCTTGATATGGAGCCCGCTGTACCAATCACGGCCACTGCATAACTTCGCTGGGTTGACGAGATCAAGGTATTGGTTGTTCCACAGCCGCCGAGACCGATCACGACTGACATAGCCATGACGAGCAGCAACACCATGGGTATCGCGCGGCCCATCCTCTTTCCGGCGCGGCGAAGACCGCCCGAAAAGGGCAGCAGCAGGAGTCCAAGTGCGATCGGGCCCATTCGGGGAGCAAACAGGCTCCCAATGCCGCCCGCGGGTTGCTTTGCCGAAGCGACTTGCGGCAACTGGACCATCAAGGTCACTGCGGTTGCGCCCGCCCCTTCCGCTACCGCAGCCGGCGAGAAGCTGTAAGTGGCACCTGACGGCAACCCATTGGCTGACAGTTTGATTGCAGTTGGGAACGTGGTTGCCGGAGAGAGTGGAGCGACCGTCAGCGCGTAAGCGACCAAGCCTCCCCGCGCCACTGTAGCCGTGGTACCTGAGGGTGTGATCGTGAAGTCCTCGGCGACACTGGAGGTTCCGCTGCCGGTGATGGTGTAGGCCCCTGTGGAGACCGGACTGGTGGTATAGCCCGTCTTCACGGCAATGGCTTCAAGGGTTTCTGTCGCACTCACCGTGATCGCGCTGCTGTAGACGGAAGACGAAGTTGTAGGCGCGGCTCCGTTGGTGGTGTAGTAGATGGTCGTGCCGGCGGTGGCATCGCTGATAAGTACCGTCTGCGCCGATGCATAGGCCCCTCCAGCGGGGCTGAACGTCGGTTCGGCCACGGACGGTCCCACTGTACTTTCAAACGACCACGACAATACATCTTGCGTGGCCGACTGGCTGCCCGTCCCGCCTGTGAATCCGACATACGCCGTGTTACCACCCACGAAACTTGGGATGTTCACTGGAAACACCTCCGTCACAGTGGCCTTGGTCACAGTGTCGGTCAGCGTCATAGTAAGATTTGTTCCGTTGTAGACAAGATGGGCGTGCATTACATCTCCACTATGGAGGTTGATTCCCGTGGTGCTTAGATTGACCGCTGGAACCGTGGGCACAGTTCCGTTGGTGTACAGACCGGTAGAGTCAGGCCCCTCGCCAGCGTTGCTGAAGAGATCGAACTTCACTGCCACGCTTCCCCAAATGTTCTGGTATCCGAGCCCAGCTCCAGAAAAGCCTTTCGCCGAGATACCGTGGCCTTGAATTGCAAAGGTCATGCCGTCGGCCAAAGCATTCAATTGCTGAAAGGTGAAGTCCGTGATGAAATTCTGTATCGGCACCTGCTTCGCGAACCAGGCGGTCCGGCTCTCGTTCAGCCCTCCGTCGGTCAAACGGAGCATCCCACTCGTTATGGACGCGCCGGAGTTCAATGCCAGATCGGTTGCCGTGAATGCACCGCTGGAGTAACTAATATAGGACGTACTTCCTGCGCTGCCAGTAGCGCTCAATGATGGGCTTATCACATAAGCCCCCGAAGTCGTGGAGCTATTGTTAAAGCCAGTCTTGACCGCAATCGCCTCCAGCGTTTCCGAAGCGCTCACCGTGATGGTGCCTGAGTACTTCGTTGACGAAGCCGTGGGCGTGGTTCCGTTCGTCGTGTAGTAAATGGTTGTTCCTGAAGCTGCATCGCTGATGGTCACCGACTGCGATGCAGTATACGTTCCTGCCGCTGGCGAAAAGGCCGGGGCCGGAAGAACCGTGCTGATGGTGTATGGCGCCGTGGCCACGGAACTGTTGGTGAAGCCCGTCTTGATCGCAATTGCTTCCAAGGTTTCCGAAGCGCTCACCGTGATAGCGCCTGAGTACTTCGTTGACGAAGAGGTGGGCGTGGTTCCGTTCGTCGTGTAGTAGATCGTCGTTCCAGCCGTCGCGTCGCTGATCGTCACCGACTGTACTGTAATGTAGTTTCCTGCCGCGAGCGAAAAGGTCGGCGCAGGAAGCACCGTGCCGATAGTGTAAATCGCCGTGGCCACGGGACTATTGGTAAAGCCCGTCTTGACCGCAATCGCCTGCAGCGCTGCTGAAGCGCCAACCGTGATGGTGCCTGAGTACTTTGTTGAAGAAGTGGTGGGTGTGGTCCCGTTTGTCGTGTAGTAGATGGTTGCGCCACTGGTTGCGTCGCCGATCGTTACGGTCTGCGATGCGGCATAGGTCCCGGCTGCCGGAGTGAATGTGGGCAGCGCGGCGGTCGCTGTCCCCGATGCCGTGTAGTCGAGCGCGGTGACTGAGTATGGAGGCAGCGTAATGGACCCCGGCGTAGACAGGGAGGAAGTCGATAGTGAGACCGTTGCCGGCGCCAGGTTCGACGCGCTTCCGGTTGGCGCCTCATTCATGTCATCCGGTGAACTCGGCGCGTACTGCCTCTCGGTAACTGCACCCTGAGGCGGATTGGTTCCCGCAAAGCTGACAGTGTGGCTGTTGGAGAGATCGGTGTTGATCAACACCAGGGAGCGGCTCGTCCCGTTTTCGAAACAGAATGAATAAAGATATGGAACATTGCTCAGTGCCGGAATCCCCGGCGGCA
>JBEKOA010000240.1:0-9050 GCA_049522255.1 Occallatibacter sp. | reverse complement strand
GTGAGGTTCCTTGGCGACTCGACAAGCACCACCGCGCCGCGCACATTCACGCCGTCCAGTGTCAGCCACACATCGGTGGTTCCGTCGTGGACAGGGCCTCCGCCGCTGCTGGTGGTGACCATATGCTTCCATCCGCGCTGATGGTATGCCTCGCGTAGCGCTTCCACTTGCGCCTGGTCCGCAATGCCCGCCGCGCCGAAGCGGAGCAGGTGCACGGTGATGCCGTCGATTTTGGCGATGGCCTGACGGGTCTCCGGCTCTGAATCCGGAACCAAGCTCGACGCCGCGGCGAGCATCGTCCGGTCCAGCGTGAAGCTCGACTTGGTGGCAGCCTGCGCGCTGAGCCGCGACAGAGCAGCGGGAGTCCAGTCCAGATCGACCGGAGGCGACCCGGGATTTGGCGCGGGATCGTCCGCGACAGAGGAGGCTAACCTGTTGTGAGCCGCAATGGGAGCCTGCGCCAGCGCGGCGTTGCAACCAATTGCCGCGGTCAAAACGGCAATTCCAAACCAATGCAAATCCTTCATGCTCTGTTAAACGTATCGAGCGTCAAAAAGTTGCCCGGAAGCCGGGGAATCACCTCGCGGCAACCCGGTAAACGGTGGCGGCCTCGGTATGTTGAGCAAAGATACGACGAAAATGGTGGAACGGCAGTTGCCCCGGAGCGGTATTTCGGCGATACTTAGGTGTTGTGTCTTGCGCGGCTGGGCGTGTCCGCCTGGCCCCCATTTGACCGGTATCAGGAACTTTGCCGGAAAAGACCCCAAGAATCAGGGTTCCCATGGACAGATGTTCGTCCGTCGGGTGGAAGATTTGCAACAGAGCACAGGAATCTGAAAGGAACCGTATACCCGTGGTAATGATTCGTTTGGCGCGTTTTGGCGCCCGCAAACAGCCCTACTATCGCATCGTGGTCATCGAGAAGGACCGCGCCCGCAACGGCCGTTCGATCGAGGTCGTCGGCACCTACAACCCCCGTACCAACCCGGCCACGGTCGATCTGAAGCACGAGCGCGTCGCCTACTGGCGCAGCGTGGGCGCGCAGTTGTCGCCCAGGGTCGAGAAGCTGCTCGCCAAGAATCCGGCGCCCGTTGCCGAAGCGGCCGCAGCCTGAACTTCTACACATCTCATAAGGCGCGCCCATCGCTAAACCGGCGCGCAACCTGTTGCTGACGGCGATGGGTGCGGGCTGATAGTATGCCCGCATCGATCCAAGCGCTTCATTTTTGGTCGCCAATTCCTGGTTGCCAATTCTTGGACGCATCCGGTAAGGGGTACGAGCATGACCCAAGACGCGATGGTGGAAGTGGAAGAGCTGGTCCGCGAGATTGCGCGGGCCCTGGTGGATGAGCCGTCAGCCGTTGAAGTGGAGAGTGTGGGCCGCGATGAGAATACGGTCCTCAAGCTCCGCGTGGCGCCGGCGGACGTGGGCAAGGTCATCGGCAAGCAGGGGCGCACGGCCCGCTCGATGCGCACCATCCTGGGCGCAGTGAGCATGAAGGTGCATCACCGCTACACGCTCGACATCCTGGAAGAAGACGAGCCCTGAGGGGATTGCCGATGCGTCTGGCCCTCCGCGGGAGGCCGCGATGACCCCGCCCGAAATTTGGACTTGGCTGGCGCGGGTTCGCCGGCCGCAGGGACGCAAAGGCGAAGTCTTCGCCGATCTTCTCACCGATTACCCTGAAAAATTTGCCGAACGCCGGCGGCTCTGGCTGCTAGGCGACACAGCGCAGGCAACAAAGGTTCCCCGCGAGGTGGAACTCATTTCCCATTGGCCGCACAAGGGCGGCATCGTGCTGCACTTTGCCGGGGTGGATTCGATCACGGCGGCCGAAACGCTCAAGGGCCTGATCGTTGGCGAGATCGAGGGCGTTGACCGGATGGCCGGGCCGGTGGCGCTACTTGTGGTGCGCGGCGCGCTGGGCGAGGTTTTGATTCCCTTTGCCAAGAGCTACCTGCGGCACATCGACTTGAGAGCCAAGCGTGTCGAAATGGCACTTCCTGAGGGGCTTGTGGATTTGAATGCGCCGGGGAAAACGCCGTAACCTTCCGTCATTCCTACTCTGATTCCACTCGGATCGCATCGAGCAGCTTGCGATCTTCTTTGCTGAGACTGGCGCCCTCCAGCAAATCCGGGCGGTTGGTCAGGGTCTTGCGCAACTGCTGCTCGCGGCGCCAGCGGCGAATCTCCGCGTGGTCGCCATTCATCAGGACCTCTGGCGCGCGCAGGCCGCCAAACTCGGCTGGCCTAGTGTAATGCGGGTAGTCGAGCAGGCCGCCTGAGCCGTGCTGCGAACGCGGGACACCAACGTCGGCGGTTGCGATCTCGGCGTCGGCCACGCCAAAGCTCTCGAACTCTCCAGAGGCCTCGTTGCCCAGCACGCCGGGGATCAGGCGCATCGTGGCATCGATCACCACTGCGGCGGCCAGTTCGCCCCCGCTCAGGACATAATCGCCTATGGACAGCTCCATGTCGCAATAGAGCTGGTTGATGCGCTCGTCGACGCCTTCGTAACGGCCGCAGATGAGGACGATGCGGTCGAGGGTGGCCAGTTCACGCGCCATCGCCTGGGTGAAGGGGTGGCCCTGGGCGGAGAGGAGGATTACGCGGGTCTTCGCGGCGGGTTGGGTCGCTTCGGGGAGAGTTTTCTCGGGGGCTAAAGCCCCGTCTTCTTTTGAATCTTCTATGCACGGGCTAAAGCCCGTGCCCTTCAAGCGCTCGGCCTTGGGTTGGATGCCCAGCGAAGCCACCGCCTCGGCCAGCGGCTCGGGCTTGAGCACCATGCCTTCGCCGCCGCCAAAGGGACGATCGTCGACGGTGCGGTGCCGGTCGTGCGTGAATTCGCGCAGATCGTGCACCCCAACCAAGACCAGTTCCTCGGCCAGGGCGCGGCGCAGGATGCCGTTGTCGAAGATGCCGGCAAAGAAGCCGGGGAATATCGTGACGATCTCAAATCGCATACGGTTCTTCTCAAGGATATATTGGTCCAGACCTTCCAGGTTGAAGGGAAGAGACGCCGGCGAAAGACAACCGCAGGTACCTCGACCAGGCCATGCTTCGCTCAGGATGACAGGTTCGTGGTACCGGCCCTGATGTGCTTTACTGTTGGGCAACAGCTATGGCGGACTTTGAATCATTGATCAATCGCTGGCAGAAGGCCGGCGTCCTGGATTCGGTGGCTGCGAGCCGCATCCGTGCCTGGGAATCGGAACAGAAACGCCCAGGTGGGCGTGATTCGAAACACGCGGGCTGGCAAGGGCTGGTGGCGCTCATCCTGGGAGCGATCCTGCTGGCCTGCGGCGTGGCGCTCTTTGTCTCGGCACACTGGGACCAGATCGGCCCCGGCGCGCGCTTTGCCGTGGTGCTGGGGATGGTCAGCCTCTTCCACCTCGGCGGGGCCTTCACGCGCAAGAGCTCTCAAGGGCTCGGGACGGCACTGCACGCCGTGGGAACCCTCTCGACCGGCGCAGCTATTGCTTTGGTCGGCCAGATCTTCAATATTCAGGAGCACTGGCCGGCGGCTGTGCTGATGTGGGCCATTGCAGCGCTGGCGGGCTGGGCTCTGCTCCGCGACGAGGCGCAGCAGACGCTCGCGCTCGTGCTCGTTCCGGCATGGATTCTTTCTGAGTTTTCGTATGCCGCCGAGGGTCACATCGGCGAATGGGTCTACTCGGGCCGGTTCCTGATCGTCTGGGGGACGCTTTACCTCACGTTCTTCATTGGCTCAAAACGCAAGATACTGCGGGGCATTCTCACAGCGGTCGGGGCGATTGCCTCCGTCGTGGGAATCGTGACTCTGCTGCTGGATGGATGGAGTTCGTGGGGCAACCAGACCTATCTGCCGCTTGGGCTTCGGACCTGGGGCTGGATCGACATTGCCGCGCTGCCGATTCTCTTTGCGGTCTTCAAGTTCCGCAAGAGCATGCTGCCCGTGGTGGCTGGGCTTGCCTTCTCGGTCGCGCTGCCCTGGTGCCAACGGGTCTGGACGCAGACCTACAACTACGGCGGCCTGGACCGTGGCTCCTATGTTCGCAGCGAGCCTAATCTTGCCGCCCACGCGCTGGTAGCGGCCTTCTGTGTTTTTATCATCTGGTGGGGCGTGCGGCAGGCCTCGAAGACGCTGGTCAATCTGGGCGTTGTTGGATTTGCTGTCACTGTCGGCTGGTTCTACTTCAGCGACATCATGGACAAGCTCGGCCGCTCGCTGGGGCTGATCGGACTGGGCATTCTCTTCCTGGCCGGCGGGTGGATTCTGGACAGAACTCGCCGCAAGCTGGTCGCCGAAATAGGCAAAACGGACGTTTCCGTCGAGGAGGCGCAATGAAGCTCTCCAAAGCCTCTGTCGCATTGCTTGTGATTCAATTGGCCCTGGTCTCGTCGATCGCGGCCAAGTACCTCTACCAGCGCGAGAGGTGCCCGCGGGTCTGGACACGCGCGGCAGCCTATGACCCAAATCTTGTGATGCGGGGCCGTTATCTGAGCCTGCAACTGACCGTGGACGGCTGCCAGAGCACGCTCTCTTCCGCGCTGCACGCGGTCTTCCCGCGCAACGCCGACGGCACGACCAGCCCCAACGGATTCACACTCGCATTGCATGAACGGGATCGATTCCGCGCCAAGCTGAAGGTCAAGAACAACAAGCTCATCGCCATTCGGATTCCCGAGGCCGACCTCACCTCAAAGGGAGTGTATGTGACGGCGAACCCAGGAGACTCCTGCGACGCCTTGCACATCGACGAGCCGGTGGACTTCTATATTGCCGAGCACGCGGCCGATCCGACGCCGTTGAAGGCCGGTCAGGAGCTTTGGATTGAGGTGACCGTTCCGCGCAAAGGCCCGCCCAGGCCGATTCAACTGGCGCTCAAGCAGGATGGCGTGTGGAAGCCGCTGGCCTTTCAATAGAAGCGCTTCCTAGTGTGGTGAGTCCGAAGTTCATCGAAGAACAAGCGCAGATTCTTCGACTCACCACCCCCGAACTGAAAGACGTTCGGGGCCCCGTTCGCTCAGAATGACAGCCGGTTTTGTGTTGCGTATTCCAGACTCAGAACACTAGCGCGCCCTGAAGGGCCTCGCCGCGGCGGGTTGATCGGCGCCCACCTGGCCTGCTTTGATGTCGGCGACGAAGAAGTTCTCGCCGCGCGTGGGGCTGCCGGAGAGGCGGCGCAGCATGGCCAACTGGCCCACATGGGTGAGAGCGTCGGCGATAGGGCCCTGAAAGAGCTGCTCGGCCGGGGCGTGGAGCGGTTGATCCGAGGCGAGATACCCGTCCAAGGTCTGGAGCGACTGAAAGAAGCGCTGCTGCTCCTCGGCCCATGCGCGCGGCTGAGTGGCCTGCCAGCGCTCCTGGCCGATGGCCACGCTCAGCGCCCAGTCGAAGAGGTCGGCCATGTGGGCAAGAATCTGCACCGGCATACGGCCGGCGCCGGCGAATCCTGCAAAATGATCGGGGGCGCCCTCAAGGGCACGGGCAGCTCTATAGGCGACGGTGGCCAGGGTGTGGCGGAGCAATTGACGTTTCTCATCCATACGTGGAACTATAGCGCAAAATGCCCCAGACACAACCCCTCCCATTTGTAGTAAACTTAGAGTTCTGAGTCCATCAGCAGGAAAATACCATGTCTATTCATCCCGTAATGCAGCGCTTGGCAGACAAGCTCAAGCGTACCGACCTTCCCGAGTTTGTTCCTGGCGATCAGGTTCGCGTCCAGGTGAAGATCAAGGAAGGCGATAAAGAGCGCTTGCAGGCCTTTGAGGGCCTGGTCATCGCTATCAACAAAGGGCCCCAGGGCACTTTTACCGTTCGCAAGATGAGCTTTGGCCAGGGCGTGGAACGCATCTTCCCGTTCAACTCCAAGGTCATCGAGAAGATCGAGAAGGTTCGCAGCTACAAGGTGCGCCGCGCCAAGCTGTTCTACCTCCGCGGACTGCGCGGCAAGGCCGCCCGTCTGAAGGAAGTGGGCCGCGTGGTGGCCAAGGAAGCTTAGTCCCGAGCGTTTTTCGTTACCCAATAGCCCCGGCTCCGGCCGGGGTTGTTTTTTTGCTATTGGCGCTCGATGCGGAACTGCGAGACGAGATTTTGCAACTCGACCGCCAGACGGGAGAGATCGGAGCAGGCTTTGGCTGAGTCCTGTGTTCCGGCCGTAGACAGATCGATGACCCGGACAATTTCAGCCATGGTGCGGTTGACCTCTTCGGTGGCCGAGGTCTGTTCGGTGGAGGCGACAGCGATCTGGCTGATCATGTCTTTGACATTGTCAGAGGCTTGAATGATGCCGGTGATGGAAGAGCCGGCGCGGGTGGCGCTCTCGGCGCTTTCGTTCACATGAACAATTTCGGTTCTGATCGACTCGACGGCTTTTTTGGCCTCGCTTTGAATATTGGCGATCAGACCGCCGACCTCGCGCATGGCCTGGCCGGTCCGTTCCGCGAGGCGGCGCACTTCACCGGCCACAACGGCGAAGCCGCGGCCCTGTTCGCCGGCGCGGGCGGCTTCGATAGCCGCATTCAGGGCCAGCAGGTTGGTCTGCTCGGCGATCTCTCCGATGACGGAGATGACTTTGCCGATCTCATCGGAGCTGCGGGCCAGCCCTTCGATCTGGTCGCTGGTGTCGCGGCTGGCCTGCGTAAGGCTCTGCATGGCAGAGACGGTCTGATCGACGACCTGTCCGCCCTGATGCGCCTCTTTGCGGGCGCCGGCGGCTCCCTCGGCCGCGCGCGCGGCGTTGGCGCTCACCTCGGCGATGGCGGCCGACATCTCGTGCATGGTGGCCGCGATCTGCTGGCTTTGATTCTTCTGGGTAGTTGCGTTATCGAGCAACCCCTCGGACGAGGCCGAAAGTTCCAGGGCGGCGCTGGCCACAAGCTCGGCGTTTCTGGCGACGGACTGGATGGTTTGGCGGAGACTGTTCTTCATGCTGTTGAGCAGTCCCGCGCATGTACCGATCTCATCCTGGTTTCTGACCACCATGTCGTCCATGGAGAGGTCGTTATCTGCAATGGACTCGATCGTAGCCACCATCTGGGCAACCCGCACGGTGATGTTGCGGGCGATGGATCGGGCCATGGCAATGCCCACGATGAGTCCCATCAGGACGAGAACCAGGAGCTCGATCGTTGCTTTCGATTCTGCGGCCTGCTGTTGCTGTCGAGCGGCTGCTGACAGCTCGCCTCCTCTTTTGGATAGGGCTGCCAACGAGTCGATCAGTTGGGAGCGCATCGCGGAGGTCTTCGGGCTAAAGATCAGTTCGGTGGCCTCGGCCGGCTTTCCGGCACGCGCCAACTCAAGCGCCTGGTCTGTGACCTTGTGGTAGTCGTCCATGGACTGGTGAATCTGGGCCAGTATATGCTTTCCCTTTTCTGTATGAACGATGGTCGCCAGATTGGAGAAGTCGTCATCGAGAAGACGGTTGTTGTTCCCGTAGCCGGTTAACTCCTCAGTACGGCTGCCATCGAGGAGAAACCCGCGAAGCTCTGTCCTCTGATCGATCCCTGATATGGAGTGACCCGTCAACCCCTGCACATCGATGGGATTGTTTTTGTTGTTGTTTTTGTTTTTCGAGGACAGAGCCAGCCACAGCCGGGGCAGATTTGAGCGACGATTGATCAGTCTGATATTCGCGGGTCGAAACCGCATAATCGTGATCCGTCGGGAGCTGCCTCGGACTAAGGTCGCGAGTCCGGCTGAGCCTGTCGCATAGGGATGACGAGGATTCTCCTTCGTGCTTGCCCTGGCTGCGGCTGGCTCTGTTCTCGAATTTGGTTGCGCTGTTCATGCGTAAAGTTTTTGTTTTTTTATTCTTTGGAAAGTTTTTGTTTTAGCTGCTGTTTTTGCTGTCGCTTTTCATTAGGCCGCCATCTGCTGCTTGCAGGCCGCTTCGGCCTTGATCCCGATGGCCCAGATGAAGCCCAGCAGTTCGCGTCCTACCGCAGTGATGATCTTCCGCTGATCTTTTCCCGCCGCCGAAAGCCTCATGTAACGCTTGTGCAATCGGTGTTGCGCCTTCCAGGCGATCTCCTTGATCTCTTCCGATACACCTTCTTGCCGCTTGCGCAACGCAGGCCCAACGCAAGGCCGCAGCCTATAATTCCAGGCCGCTTCGACAGCAATCCGTCGCAAATGCGCGTTGCCTGTTTTGGTGATGCTTCCGCGACGAGTGCGCTTGCCGCTGGACTCTTCGCTGGGCACCGCACCGCTGTAACCCATAAGCTGCCGAGCGCTCTCAAAGCGGGACAGTTCGCCTAACTCTGCCACGATGGTTACCGCCGAAATCTGCGCAATCCCGCGCATCGCCTGTAATCCGCGAACCACTTGCTGCATCTGCGGTGAGGCCTGTTTGACCGCTTCGGTGATCGCTTGTTCCAGCCGCATCACGCGCTCGGCCATGTGCTCGACTTCGTGCAGATAGTCCAGCAACGTCGATTCCCGCGCCGCCTGTGCGAAGTGAATCTGCTTGACCCAGGCCTGGTAGGACTGCGTCCACGCCTTCATGCCAAGCGCCGGACGCTGGCCCGTGCGCAACAGAAACTTGCCCAGCCGATGCCGCGCCCGCAACTGATCCTGCTTGGCCGCTTCACGCGCCCGCACTAGATCGCGCAGAGACTCTGAACCCTCATCCGGAACCCATACCGCCGTCAGATCGCCAGACCGAAAGCTGCGTGCCAGTCTCTCGGCATCCCGCCGGTCGGTCTTCACCCGATCGCCTGCCTTCATCGGTGCCAAAGTCGGCGCAATCACTTCGCACGCGACTCCCAGTTCGGTCAACTGCCAGTAGAGAACGTAGCCCGTTGGGCCGGCCTCGTAACACGCCTTCAGTTGCTCGACTGACCCCAGCTTTTTGATCATCTTGCGAATCGACTCGGCGCGGTTGGCAATCGTTCCCAGGCTGCGCACCTCGCCATCCGGCTCGGCAATCGCAACGGCAATCGTTTCGGCATGGACATCCAAGCCCAAAAATCGTACCTTTTCCTTCATGACCGGTTCCTCTCCGCTTGTGGCTCTGAACTGTGCTTCTGTCCTGAATCACAGCCTAACCCACGGTCAGCGCAT
>JBEKOA010000239.1:0-4688 GCA_049522255.1 Occallatibacter sp. | reverse complement strand
CAATTCTAAAGCCCGCGATCCCCACCACTACTCGATCGATCCCACCTATCTCCGTTCAATCTCTCCGCCAACAAATCACAGCGCACAGGGTATTTTGCAAGTGGCTCACCTTGCAGGTAATTAATTCAACACGGCATGCAATCCGGGAATCCGCCGTCTCTACCCCAAAAACATCCCGGCAATCGATGCTGAGATCAAGTTAGCCATCGTCCCGGCTAACATGGCGCGAACGCCTAACTTGGCTAACTCGTTTCGCCGCTCGGGAATCAGCGCACCGATGCCGCCGATTTGAATTCCAATCGAACTCAGATTGGCAAAGCCGCACAGCGCAAACGTCGCGATGGTGAAGGAGCGTGGAAGCAGAACGGCCTTTTGCGCTCCGAGATCGATATAGGCAACGACTTCATTGAGCGCCATGCGCGTGCCAAGTAAATTGCCAATCGCCCCGCAGTCGTGCCAGGGAACGCCGATCAGCCATGCGACAGGCGCGAAGAAGAAACCGAAGATCTGGCCGAGCGAGGCTGGAACCCAGTGCATGTAGGCAAACGAGTGGGTCCAGCCGAGCAGGCCGTCGAGCAGCGCAACGAGCGCGAGAAAACTGATCAGCATAATAGCCACATTGAAGGCCAGCTTGCCGCCGTCGATGGTGCCGCGGGCGATAGCCCCAATGAGGTTTTCATCTTTATGCAGCTCGTCTTTGGGCATCACAACGCGGCCTTCGGTAAGGGGCGTATCGGTCTCCGGAACCAGCATTTTTGCGATCAGAATCGTTCCCGGCGAAGTCATGATCACGGCGGCCAGCAAGTGTTCAGGAGCCACACCCTGGGCGATGTACATCGCCATGATGCCGCCCGAGACGTGGGCCATGCCGCTGGTCATGATGGTCATCAATTCGCTGCGCGTCGCACCGGCCAGGAAGGGACGGATGGTCAGCGGAGCTTCGGTCTGGCCCATGAAGATCGAGGCCGCAACATTCATGCTTTCGGCGCCCGAGATCCGCATGGTCTTGAGCATCACCCAGGCGAGCGCGCGGATGACGATCTGCATTACGCCAATGTGATAGAGAACCGCGAAGAAGGCTGAGATGAAGATGATGGTCGGCAGCACCTGGAATGCGAAGATGGAACCCATCGAGCCGGTAGGAACGCCCAGTGGGCCAAACAAGACCTTGGTCCCGGCATAGGTCGTGGCAAGCATGGTTTTGACCACGTCGCCCGCCCACTGCAGGGCCTGTTGGCCGTAAGTGAAGCGCAGCACAACAAACGCAAAGACCAGTTGCAGGCCGAGTCCCCAGGCCACGGTGCGCCAGCGGATGCGCTTGCGATCAGTCGAGCCCAGCCAGGCAGCGAGAAGTACAGCCAGAACTCCCAGCACTCCCGTAAATCGATCCAAGACGAACTCCTGAAAACAGCTTCTAGCTTCTAGCCCCCGGCTTCTTCTCCGCAAGCCGAGACCGTTTGCACCACTAACGTTGCGGTTGTTGCCAACGTTAAGGTTAGCAGCAAGTCGCTAGAAGCTTGGAGCCGATCTTACAGCATCGCGGAGATAGACCTCCGCCGTCTCGCGTATGAATGTCCGACTGACGAGAGGAACCTGTTGCGGTGGAGTCTTGGAGAAGTGGATGGCCTGCTTGAGCAGGGCGATCGGCTCGGCAAGACAGTCAGAGTTGGTGGCGTAGAGCGTAGCCAGCGGCTGGCCCTTCTCAACCCACGTGCCGCGGCGGGCATGGAACTCAATTCCCGCATGCGGGTCGACCGGGGCGCCCGCCCTTTCACGTCCCGCGCCCAGCCGCTGCACGGCCCAGCCGATGGCGGTCGTATCCATCTCTGAGACGAATCCGTTCTTCCATGCGTCGAGCTCTTGCGTTGCGCCCGGCTTGTGAAAAGCCGCCGGATTGTTGAAGACAGAAACATCGCCGCCGTGTGCCGCGACCATCGCGAAAAAGACGCGCAGCGCAGAACCGCCGGTCAGTGCTGTTGCAGCACTCTGATAACCAGCCTCTGACGACTCCGCCTGGCCACCGAGATAGATCATCCAGCCGGCCAAGATCAAAGATAGCTCGCGCAAATCCTCACTCGCGGGATGCCGCTCTCCGCACAGCAACTCCACAGCTTCAGCGAGTTCTATCCAGTTACCAGCCGAGCGGCCCAGTGGCTGGGACATGTCAGTGAGCAGAGCCACAGTGCGGGTTCCAGCGGCCTCGGCCGTTGCCACCATGAGCGCGGCAAGGTACTCGGAGTCTTTGCGGTCTTTAAGAAACGCGCCGGAGCCGGTCTTCACGTCGAGGACCAGCGCATCGAGGCCCTCAGCAAGCTTTTTACTCAATATCGACGCGCAGATCAGTCCGGGGCTCTCGACCGTGCCAGTGCGGTCGCGGAGAGCATAGAATATGCGGTCGGCTGGAACAAGCTTGGGCGTCTGGCTGACAATGGATGCGCCGCATTTCTCCAGAACTGTTTCAAATTCGGACAGTGTCAACGCCGTGCGATAGCCGGGAATGGATTCCAATTTATCCAAAGTCCCGCCAGTGTGGCCCAGGGCTCGACCGCTGATCATCGGCACCGCCAGCCCGCAGGCCGCAGCGATGGGCGCGACGAGGAAGCTGGTCTTGTCCCCGACGCCGCCGGTGGAGTGCTTGTCGACGGCGACTTTGCCGAGGCGTGCCGGTGAAAACTTTTCGCCGGAGTCGCGCATGGCGAGGGTAAGGGCACGCGTCTCGTCGAGCGAAAGCCCGCGCAAGAGGGCTGCCATCAGCCACGCGGAAAGCTGCTCTGGCGGGATTGAGCCGTCCGCCGCTCCGCAGACGAGGAGGGCGATTTCACGCTGGTCGAGCGAGCCGCCGTCACGCTTCTTGCGAATCAGGTCAATGAAGTGCAGCGGGGCGTGAACAGAAGCAGTCATGGCAGGCCAAGCCTCAAATAGCTAATAGTTGAGATTATCGCAAGCGGCGGGCGCTTGTGGGCCAGCGGGTTTCGATTGAGTTGGTATAGGAAAGAGTTGCCCCTTGGACCCGAATTGCGACTTCGCTGGTGTCCCGAATCTCAGAAGCGAGACATGGGGCGCCCCGCAAAGGGCCCAATAGGATAGGGGAATCTGCCTGATTCGGGAAAACGAAGAATCTCAACCTCACTTTAACCTCTCCTTGATGCAACATTTTTGGTGCACCCGCACAATGGAGCCATGTTCCCACAAAGCAGCCCGCTCTTCAGGAAGGCTTCTTCCTGCTGGAACTGGAAGTGCGCTCTTCTCAGTGCAACCGCTCGCTCAGCGGTATATCTGACAGCCATGAGCCGCACCGGTCTTCGCGGCAGCCTGGCAGTGGTTGGGGTTGAGATCGCTTATGTCACGCTCACCGCAGGCATCTACGCCGGCATGCAGCAAAGGGCGCTCGGGCTTCGCACGCGCTGGTTGGGAAATCTGATTGTGGTTCTCGGTGTTCCCGGCTTGTCCCAGGCATTCGACTGGACAGCCCATTTCGTCACCGGCGCGGCCGTTACGGGCAGAGCCGCGTTGGCCGTCAGTGTTTTCGCGGCCATTTCGGCAGTCTTTCATTTGCACGTGATGCGCAACGGGGTCTTCCTCACTGGCACCGGCCGCTCGTTGTCCGACGACTTCCGCCGCATGCCAAGACTGGTCGCTGGATTTGTCGTCAGGCCGGTTGTCTTGCTGAGTGCATTCACCTCGCGGCTTGCCCGAACGATCGAGTCGGAGGCAGCACTCTAACGCGGCACCGAGATTGCCGTCTCGTTCGACCGCCTCGCTTGGTTTTGCGCGGTTTGCAATTCGCTGGCCATTTGGATATGATTCATAGATGTGTCCGAGGGAGATCCCTGGACTGTCAATAGCACCACGGTTTCTGGGCTCTGTCTGCCCGAGGCGCGGCAATCTCAAATGTTGCCCCTCCGGCAAGGAGCACTCCGCAAAGCGGGGCTGGCAGAGACGGTGGGAGACGAGGGAAGAATGGGAAAAACCAGTAAAAACATAGTGAAGGCGCGCGCGGCTGTGTCCAAGCCGTCGTATGCCCTGCCCGAGGCGGTTACCTTGCTCAAGCAGGTAAAGTACGCCAAATTCGACGAGACCGTCGATTTGACCATGCGCCTGGGCGTTGACACGCGCCATGCCGACCAGATGGTGCGCGGAACCGTCGTTCTGCCGCATGGGCTGGGCAAGACCAAGACTGTGGCCGTGATTGCCACAGGCGACCGCCAAAAGGAAGCCACCGAAGCCGGCGCAGATTTTGTAGGCGGCGAAGAGATGGTCGAGAAGATCCAGAAGGAAAGCTGGACTGCCTTTGACGCGCTGATCGCCACGCCGGACATGATGAAGGTCGTTGGCCGTCTGGGCAAGATTCTGGGCCCCAAGGGCCTCATGCCGAATCCCAAGACCGGAACCGTGACCATGGATGTGGCTGCGGCGGTAAAGGAGATCAAGGCCGGCAAGGTGGAGTTTCGCGCCGACAAGACCAGCCTGGTGCATGTGCCGGTGGGCAAGCTGAGCTTTGACCCGCAAAAGCTGATCGATAACGCGACGACGGTGATCGGGGCGATTGTGCGCAGCAAGCCTTCAGCGGCCAAGGGCAAGTACATCAAGAGCGTCACGCTGAGCTCGACGATGGGTCCTGGAGTGCCGCTGGATTCGGCGGTTGCGGACGCGGCCGGCAAGCACTAAGAAGCAGAGGTTAGGGACTA
>JBEKOA010000238.1:0-4708 GCA_049522255.1 Occallatibacter sp. | reverse complement strand
GTCATACAACGATCAGCGCTTTCCCACCCCCAGCAATGCGCGGCCGGGGAAAACGACTGGCACGATCTTCCCTTCGTCAACAACAATGGTTCCGCCCACCACCAAATAGCGCACGCCCACGCTCGGTTCCATGGGCTTCGTGAAGGTGGATCGGTCACTGATGGTCGCAGCGTCGAACACAACCATGTCGGCGTCAGCGCCCTCTTGCAGTCTGCCTTTTTGCCGTGCCGCAGGAGTAGAACGCTCGAGCATCTCCGCCGGCATGAGACTCATCTTTCGCAGCGCATCCATCAGCGTGATCGTTTTCTTTTCACGTACATATTGGGCCAGCACACGCGAGTAGCTTCCGGCGTTGCGAGGATGGCCCTGGATGCCATCACTGGCGATCATCACCAGTGGGTGTGGGATCACTTTGTCCACCATTTCCTGTGTATTGGAGAAGATCAATACCAACTGCGGCATGCTGGAGTTATGCAACTGGTCGAAGCGTTCCTTGGTCAGGTGCTCGCCAGTGTTTGGAAGCACAAGGTCGCTATAGTCAATGCCAAACTTCTCCCGCCAGCCGGTGTTGAAGAGCGCCGAGTTTATGAAGGTCATGCCCGCAGTGTAGGGATAGGCCTCGGTGGTGACATCGAGGCCGCGGGCGCGCGCTCCTTCGACCATGGAAAGGCACTCCATGGCGTCGCGGGCGCAGGTGCTGTTGATGTGCACGATGTGCAGCGAAGCCCCCGTAATGGCGGCTGCTCCAATGACCTCGCTGGTCGCCTCAATCGCTGAGCCCGGCTCGACGCGACCCGCGCTCCGCATGTGAGTGTAAACGGGAAGTCTCCGTTCGGCCGCGAGACGGAACATGTCAATCACTTCCAGTCGAGTTGCGCCCGGTGTGTACTGGATCCCCATCCCTATCGCCAAGCCACCGGCGTCCAACTCTGCGCGCAGGCGTTCCCGCATAGCCTCGATCTGCTCAGATGTGGCTGGCTGATCAGTCGCGGGGCCGCTCTTCGGCAGGATATCTCCGGGCGGCAGCGGCGGTCCGAATACGAGAGCCCGTGCCGCCACATGGCTGGCCGACGTGCCGTAGTGAATGAGCGACTGGCCCTCTTTCGCTTTCAGAAACTGAGCAACGTCCGGCACTCCGATTTCCAGTTCGAGCGCCGTGGTCACGCCATCGAGCGCTTTCACGCGCTGGCTCTCGATCTCCTGGCCATGCTGGTGAAGGTCAATGAATCCGGGAGCGACCACCAGCCCGCCGGCGTGGATCACCCGGCGTCCGCTCAGCGCCTCGGACGAGATGCGGACAATCTTTCCGTCGCGGATGCCAACGTTACGCACAGCATCCAGGCTGCTTTCGGGATCCATCACACGTCCGCCTTCGAGCACGAGATCGTACTGCTGCGCGCACATGACGGTATTTGAGAACGCCAGAAAAAACAGGAAGAAAATCAGCTTGCGCATGATTGCTCCATTAGACGGACGATCATACCAGCAGGAACTCTATTCGCAGTCCGCCTCTCCGGACGGGTAACGACAATCTGGAAGTGACCGAAAGAAGCCGCCAAGCCTGTCGGCGCCATTCGAGAATTACTTCCGGCTTGCCTGTGGCTCGAGAACTGTTTGCGGCGTTACCGTAGCGCAATCCGATTCAGTCGTTAGGGAGATCATGAGCCAATCTTCTTGCCAATTCTCCTGATCTCGCCTCGAAGCCATGTATGCGCCGCATCCGTATTGACTCGCGGATGCCAGATCATTAGGTACTTGAAGCCCGTTATCTCTTCCGGCGCCTTCTGCACCTTGATTTTGCGATTTTCAGCCTCCAATCCTGCGAATCGCCGGGGTGCGGTAAGAATCAGTTTGGTTCCAGGAATACACCGCGTAGCCGCTCCGAAATATGGCAGGGTAATCACGGTACGACGGCGACGACCGTGCGCTGCCAGACGCTTCTCCGGTATATGTTGCGAGCCTTCGACGACATCGACGCCAATGTGTTCGGCGGCGAGATATTGTTTGAGAGTGAGTTGGCGCTGGTAGGGAGCATCCGCTGCCACAATACAGACGAGTTCTTCCTCGTAAATGACCTCGGTCAGTAAAGGTGAGGGCACATGGCCTTCATCGCCAATCAAAGCAAGATCGAGCCGACCGTGACTCAGATCCTCGAAGACATCTCCTCTCCAACTTGCGAATGTGAAGCGAACCTGTCGCGCCACCGGGAGAACCTCGCGACAGAGAACGGGCGCGATGATCGAGGTCGCATTGTCTGTCGCCGCAATCCGGAAGGAGCATTGTTCTGTCACGGGGTCGAATGTCGAACCCGAGATGAGCCGGTCCAATTTCGGCAACATGATCTCTAGCTCTTGAAGAACACGTTCCCCTTGCGGCGTTGGTTCATAACCCTTTGCCGTCCGCACCAGCAGATCATCGTGAAACGTATCCCGCATTCGCTGCAATGCGCGGCTCACTGCGGGCTGGCTCAGTAGCAACCGCTTGGCGGCACGCGAAACATTCCGCTCTTCGGCAAGTACCGAGAACACAACAAGAAGATTTAAGTCGGCCTGACGTAGCTGCGTTACACGCATAATTAATATTAGCACTATGCATTGGACGGATAGCTATGTCAGGTTCAATCTCTTTTTAGCGACGGACTTCAAGTTCGAAGAAGCCGCCAAAAAAGGAGAACGACCATGAGAAAGACAGCTATCGTAACCGGAGCATCCCGCGGCATCGGACGTACCATCGCCCTTCGCCTCGCAGCCGACGGATTCGGCGTCGTCGTCAACTACGCCGGCAATGCGGCGAAAGCAGAAGAGGTCGTCAACGAGATCACCAGCTCAGCCGGGCGCGCCCTTGCAGTCCAGGCGGACGTTGCCAATCCCGAAGACGTCAAGCAGCTCTTCGAGAAGACCCTCAAGGCCTTCGGACAGATCGACGTTGTCGTCAACAACGCTGGCATCATGCCGCTTTCACCTATCTCCAAGGGTGACGTGGAGACCTTCGACAAAGTCATTGCCACGAACCTCCGCGGAACCTTCCTTGTCCTCTCGCAGGCGGCCCAGCACGTTGCAGAGGGTGGGCGCATCATCGCCTTTTCCAGCAGTGTTCTCGCCAAGAATTTCCCGACCTACGGCCCGTACATCGCTTCCAAGGCGGGTGTCGAAGGCCTTGTCCATGTCCTCGCCAACGAGCTACGCGGACACAAGATCACGGTCAACGCCATTGCACCTGGACCTGTAGGGACGGAGCTCTTCCTGGACGGCAAGACTGAAGAGCAGATCAAACAGATCAGCAGCATGGCGCCGCTTGAGCGTCTCGGTCAGCCCGACGATATCGCAGGCGTTGTCTCCTTCCTCGTTGGCCCCGATGGCGGATGGGTCAACGCGCAGGTGCTTCGCGCAAACGGTGGCTTCGCATAAACAGCACACCTCGCTTGCAGTCAGCCCTTCCATTCACATAACCCGAAGAACAGGAGAATCGATATGAAGAACATCATTGTCATCACAGGAGCTTCGAGCGGCTTCGGCGCCCTCTCGGCGCGCGCTCTCGCCATCGCAGGTCACACCGTTTACGCCAGCATGCGTGAGACCACCGGCCGCAACGCTGCACAGGTAGAGGCTGCGAAACAGTTCGCCGCAGAAAACGGCGTAGACCTTCGCACGATCGAGCTGGATGTGGCCTCTCAGGAATCAGCCGACCAGGCCATCAAGACTATCGTCGAGAAAGACGGCCGTCTCGATGTCGTCATCCACAACGCGGGGCACATGGTCTTCGGTGCTGCGGAAGCCTTCACTCCCGAACAGCTCCTGCAGGTCTATGACACCAACGTGCTCAGCACGCAGCGCGTCAATCGTGCCGCGCTGCCGCAACTGCGCAAACAGAAAAAGGGGTTGGTGCTATGGATTGGGAGTACCAGCACTCGCGGTGGCACGCCGCCTTATCTTTCACCCTACTTTGCGGCGAAGGCAGCTATGGATGCGCTCGCCGTCAGCTATGCCGCAGAGCTTAACCGTTGGGGCATCGAGACATCCATCATCGTTCCCGGCGCGTTTACCTCCGGCACGAATCACTTCGCCCATGCCGGTGCTCCAGCAGACATGGCGCGTCAGGCCGAGTACGACAATGGCCCTTACGCGCATCTTGGTGACGACATCATGAGGGGGTTCGCTGCTACCGCGCCTGCCGATGCCGATGTGGCCGATGTCGCCAAAGCTATCGTCAATGTGGTGGACATGCCCTTCGGGAAGCGTCCGTTCCGTGTGCACATCGATCCCGCGCAGGATGGTGCGGAGATTGTAAACGGAGTAGCAGATCGTGTTCGCACCGAGATGTACCGCAACATCGGTCTGTCGGACCTGCTGGCTCCGGTTGCGTTTTCGCTCTGATTCTGGTTCCGTTGGAGAACGGTGTAAGACCACACGAAATCAACACGGAGGACTGTCATGTTTTCAATTATCGGAATTACTGGTCGAGTTGGCGGAGGTGCTGCTAGCCGTCTGCTCGGACTGGGTAAACAAGTTCGCGCTGTTGTTCGCGACGAGGCTAAGGGCCACGTCTGGGCATCCAAGGGTGCGTCTGTCGCCGTCGCCGATATGACCGACGGTGACGGCCTGGGACGCGCTATAGCGGGCTCCGAAGCAGTCTTCGTTATGTTGCCACCCCTATTCGATCCCTCGCCTGGATTTCCTGAAGCCAAAGGCCAGATCGACAGTCTTTCCGT
>JBEKOA010000237.1:0-4791 GCA_049522255.1 Occallatibacter sp. | reverse complement strand
GGATGGATTGATCGTCGCCGGCCATCCAGGGGCAGGACGATCCGAAGGGAATTGGGGCGGCAATTCACTGCATCCGCCCGGCCCCTCGGTTCAATAGCTTCCGCTGAGATTTCGTTGCCGGATTACCCTCAGTTGGCTCATCGCAATCTCTGCAACCGGTCGACCGGCCCTGCGTCTGAGCAGAACAGACCAGACCGCGGCGAGAGTCTCTGCAACGATAGACTTGGCTTTTCCCTTAACATGCAGCGAAAGACTCCTCGGGCCCCGTAAGAATAGTGAGCAGTCATTTCATCGACAGGTCAACCTTGTGCGAGTGGGCCATCGAGATTCGAGATACATTCAAGATCGACCCCCAGGTCGCAAACAATGCCATGCAAGCGCGTATTTAGAGAGTAGAAGCGCCCATTTGACTCTCAAATCCATCGAAACGCCGATCTCCTGGGAAGGTCCGATGAAATGCCTTTGAGCCTTGAACGTCACCCGGAGAGCCAATGCCACAAGAAGCATATGGCGCTCAAGCGTCTCGCCATTCTTACCGGGTTTGCGATCTTGCTGATCCTGCTGGCCGCGGCGACCCTGATCCTCAGGCGTCGGCTCTTAATTCAGATCGTCCACCAGGATTGGGTCACGCACACTCGGCTGGTGATCTCCGAGTTGAACCAAACGGAGTCGCTCCTCAAAGACGCCGAAACCGGCCAGCGCGGCCTTCTCTACACCAGGGACGTGAAGTATCTGGCGCCCTACGACCTCGCCATTGTCCAGGTCCAACAGCACATCGACCATCTTGCACAGTTGACAGCCGACAATCCCCGTCAGCAAGCCAGGATTCCTGAGTTGCGCAGCCTGACCCAGGCAAAGCTGGCAGAACTCGGTCAAACCATCTCCCTCCATTTCTCAAATCGTGCTGACGAGGCCAAGGCGCTGGTCTTGTCTGATGAAGGTTTTGTGGCGATGAACCAGATCCACAACCTCATCGGTCAGATGGAGCAGGAAGAGACCTCCCTGGAGTTCTTCCGGACCGCCGCGCTGCAAAGAAGCATCCGTGTAACGATAGCTTTCATCTATCTCGCCAGCCTTCTCGGCGGCATGTGTTTAGCCTTTTTGGCGTACTTGATCCTGCTCGAAATGAATCTTCGCGAAAAGCATCTACAGGAAATATGGAAACGCGAGGAGTGGTTCAGAGTGACGGTGGACTCCATCGGCGATGCTGTGATCTGCACCGACTCGCTGGGGCGCATCACGCTGCTCAATCTGGCCGCGGAGAGACTCACCGGCTGGTCGCAACCGGAAGCCAAGGGCCACACCATGGATGAAGTCTTGCGGCTCGTGGATCCCGTAACCCGCAACGACATCGTCAACCCGATGAAGGAGGCCGTCACGCATAACCGGACCGGCCACCTGCCCGTGAACTGCGTTCTCATTCGTCGCGACGGACATGAAATCTTCATCGATGACACCGCTGCTCCGATTCATAACCGGGTAGGGAAAATAACCGGATCGGTCATTGTCTTCCATGACGTGACGACCGCAAGGGCATTGGCGGAACAGATTCTCCATGCATCGGAGCACGATTTTCTTACCGGTCTGCCCAATCGATTGCTCCTCAACGACCGTCTTGGCCAGGCGATCGCCCTGGCACAGCGTCACAAGAGTCACATCGCGCTTCTGTTCCTCGACCTCGATGGCTTCAAGCACATCAACGATTCTCTGGGACATTTGTTTGGCGATAAGCTGCTTCAATCCGTCGCAGGACGCTTGCAGCATCTCGTACGCACACCCGACACCGTAAGCCGGCAGGGAGGGGATGAATTCGTGCTGCTGCTCCAGGAAGTTGAAAGACAGGAAGATGCGGCCGTCACCGCAAGAAGAGTCTTAAATGCAATCTCGCAGGCGCATTCAATCGACCAGCACGATCTTTTTGTCACCGCGAGCATCGGAGTGAGTATCTATCCCGACGACGGGCTGGATGCGGAGACTCTTTTGAAAAACGCCGACACCGCGATGTACCAGGCAAAGGAAAGCGGACGTCAGTGCTTCAGGTTTTTCAAGCCTGCGATGAACACTCATGCCGTCGAGCGGCAATCGATCGAGGAGGATCTGCGGCGCGCCCTGGAACGAAATGAATTCAAGCTGCATTACCAGCCAAAGATCGATATCAAGACCGGCGCCATCACCGGCGTCGAGGCCTTGCTCCGCTGGATACATCCCACTCGAGGTTCCATCCCTCCGCTCAAATTCATTCGCATCGCCGAGGACTCCGGTCTCATTTTGCCTATCGGCGCCTGGGTACTGCGCGAGGCGTGCGGCCAGGCCCGCGCCTGGATCGATCAAGGACTGCCTTCCACGGCCATGGCTGTGAATGTTTCGGCGGTCCAGTTTCGCGACGAGCACTTCCTGGAAGGCATCTATGCGGCGCTCAGAGAGACCGGGCTCGACCCTGCATTCCTTGAATTGGAGCTGACCGAAAGTGCGCTCATGAAACAGCCTGAGCTCGCGGTTTCCATCCTGCAGAACCTACGGGATAAAGGGGTGGCAGTTTCAGTCGATGACTTCGGCACCGGTTATTCCAGCCTGAGTTATCTCAAAAAACTTCCGCTCGACATCTTGAAGATCGATCAGTCGTTCATTCACCAGCTCGACGACAATCCCGACGACGCTGCCATCGCCGTGGCAATCATCAGCATGGGCCAAAGCCTCAACCTGCGGATCATCGCCGAGGGCGTGGAGACCGCTGAGGATCTGGCATTCCTCAGGGCGCATGGTTGTGACGAGGTGCAAGGGTTCTATTTCAGCCGCCCAGTCCCTGCCGAACAGTTTGCCCGTCTGCTCAACCAGACCTTATGTATCCCGGCCGGTCAAGTGATGTAGGCCACGCGCCTCGCACAATACCCTATTGCCTGCACACGGTTGTCCCGTCTCTAAACTTCCTTCACAAATAACACTGTCATCCTGAGCGACCGTAGCGAAGCGAAGGGAGTCGAAGGACCCGCTTCTCTGTCTCTCAGTTCTTCAATGAACCTCGGAGACACCACACTAACGCGTTACCGATTACCTTCCAAACCTGGCGGGATTCGTCGCGTAGGTCCCGGCACTTGATGATTCCAGCGCCCTGGGGCGCGACTGGAGAGGAACCTCCGCGCTGGGAAGGGATGATAGCCTGTCTTCGAGGTGCCGTCCCACTCCATGGAAGATCGAAAGAACGACCCCATGCCTCTCGGTTTGAGCAAAAGTCTTTACATCGATTCCGCCCTCAATTCGAGTGGCGATCAAACCGATGAGGTCGAAGAGGAGGACGGTTTTGACGACGAGGATCTCGACGAAACGCCAACCAAACAAGAACGCAACGAAGCTCTGGAGAATCAGACCCTCGGCTTGACCGACGACCAACGGGAAGACCTCTGGGCAGCTTTCAGCGGAAGCCGATTCACTTTCCAATTCTGGAACGCTATCGTCGGCATCTTGTTCTGTCTGGGCGCTTACGCAACCCTGATGGCCATTAACGTGCGCCTTGCCGGACCATCCAGCGCGACACGGATTCAGCTTTATCCCCAGCCCGCCATGTGGTGGTTTTTCCCCGGTTTCGGCGCATTTTGCCTTGCATGGGACATCAGGGTTCTCTTATGGTTGCTGTTTGGCGACAGCCGGAAGGCAAGGCTTTACCGCATCTGGGCCAATCGAAGAGCCGCTGGTGAACAGAACGTGTATGCCACCTCGCCATTCAATCGCTGGTGCATTCGTCTGATCGTTCTGCCCTTGGCCTTGGGCACCGTCCTTGCTCTCAATATGCATGCAACAGTCGGCCCCGAATCCATCCGCGACTGCGGTTATGCCTTCAAACCATGCGAAGTTTATCCGCTCTCCGGCGCGCGCCGCATCACCGCCATCCGAGGCTATAGAACGAAAGAGGGCAAATTCGATCCGCAAGCCGGGCTTGTGATCGACTTCAAGGATGGAAGACGCTGGTCCTCTGCCAACTGGGGAGATTTCAAAGATGCCATCGACCCAAACCTGACTAACTTTCTGCTCCAGAAAACCAGCCTCGCCTTGAACACTGCGGTCGCAGAAGATGATATTCCTCCGCTTGAATAGCATCGGCCAAATTCAGCCCCGCCCACAATTGCAGATAATTTACCCTCGATTGGCTAAACTGGGTTCGCACACTCCAAGCGGACATCTGCTCGAATGGCCTTTTCTTCGAGACGAATTCGCAGAGATTGCCGAAGCAGCCAGAGCTTCACCCTTAACCGCCTTAAGAATCAAGAATCTGCGTGTAACTCCTTTGATTGCACGATTTTGCGGTCGAACCCATCGTCCATGCTATTGAAAACAAGGATTTTACTTCCAGAATGCGGGTGGGGGTATCGCCGGGGTATCACCGTCGCAAGACAATCTCCGTCCCGGTACAATGAACTGGTGAGCAAACTACCCTCCCCCGCGCCTCCCACCGTGGGCTTTATCTCTCTGGGCTGTCCCAAAAACCTCGTCGACTCCGAGGTGATGATGGGCCTGCTCGATCGTGCCGGCGCGCGTCTCACCAACCATCCCGAAGAGGCCGAAATCCTCGTCGTCAACACCTGCAGCTTCATCGACACAGCCAAGCAGGAGTCGGTTGACACGATCCTCGAAATGGCACGCCTCAAGACCTCCGGCTCCGCCAAGAAGCTCATCGTCGCGGGCTGCCTGGTTGAGCGTTACCGCGACGAGATCCGCAAGAGCATCCCCGAAGTCGACGCCGTAGTCGGCACCGGCGAGCTCGAAGCCATTCTTGAGGCAGCCGGCCTCACCGCCCCG
>JBEKOA010000236.1:0-4806 GCA_049522255.1 Occallatibacter sp. | reverse complement strand
CACCGTGTCACGGAAAAGACGTCCACCAGAATCAGGGTGCGGGTCTCCACCTATATCGGCGAAGACGCGCAAGCGCATCTGATCGGTGTCTTCGGCAACGATTCCGACGTTGGCGCCATCACGGCGGCGATCCACGAAAAAGCAACCTTCACGCTGACTTTTCCCGATGGCGCGATCAAGGAGGTCACCTTTGGTGAACACGCCTCATGCTATCGCGGTTCGGTGAGCTTGCCGGATCGCAAACAGCCTGTGCGGCATCTGGTGGCTGTATCGGAACAGTTGCACTCGAATGGCGGCGCCGGAAAAACGATTCTCTTTCGTTATCGCTCAATCGAAGCGTGGGCTTGGCTGAGCGTCTTTCTCGGTTTGCCAGCCGACCCGCCGTGGGCGGGGCACATCTCGATAATCCTTGAATCTGAGGGGCGCGTTCAGCCGCTCGATGGCATCGGTTGCGATCCGGTACTGGTATTGGCTACGGCGGATGAGGTGCTCGCATGGATCTCGGCGGCATTGCAGTCCGGGGAGATTGGTTTTCCTGATAACAATGGGCCAATCCTCTGGCCCAAGTTTCCTTTGTTTGAATCGTTGCGCCGGATTCAAGAGAAGGACGAAGCTTAATCCGACTTCCTTCCATCCTCAGGACACTGTCGAGTGTTTATCGCTGGTCCGCTTCCCACAGGCCCGCCGCGAGGTTCTTTGCCATGAGCCATGACAACTTGACCGATATCACCACATATTTAAGGGCGCACGCCACCGAACTCGGCGAGCGGATTCTCGAAACCTATCCTCCCCTTCAGAGCACCAAAGATCCCGTAGCGCCACGCATTGCGACGCTGCTACGCAAGGCGCTTCCCGCGCAGGCGCTGGCGATTACCGGAACAGCAAAGTACCTGCGCAAGGCCAAGGCGGCGCGGATCGTGGCAGAGTGCGGAGCGGGAAAGACCTACATGGCGCTGGGCGCGATCCACGTGCTTGCAGACGAGCGGCCCTCGACGACGCTGGTAATGTGCCCCTCGCACATTACGCACAAATGGGCGCGTGAAACCCTGCTGACAGTGCCACGCGCCCGTGCTTTTCTAATCGAGGATATGCGCAACGGCGGCGACCCAAAGAAGGCACACGGTGTCTGCGAGGTCAGGCTGCGCAAGGGACGAATTGTCTACGAGGGGATGCGGCTATCGCTCGCCGATCTCAGGCGAATGAGCCGCAAGGAATGGCGCAAGCGCTGCCCAGCGCCCGCTTTCTTTATCACCGGCAAGGACAAAGGGAAGCTCGGCTACTACTGGGAGCATGTCTTCCTCAAAGCGAAGTCCGGGCCCAACCAGGGCGGCGTCGTCAATCCCGATACCGGCCTCGCAATTCTTGATTCCGAGCGGCAGAAGCTGACGTATCTCGATTTCGACGACAAGGTCAAACTCTCGGAGATGCTAGCACTGCCGCAGGAAGGAACGATGCGGTACTCAGCTCTCTGGCAAGCGGATCGTGAGCGCATTCAACGTATGGCTCCGATCGAGTTTGTGGGCCGTTATATGCCGCGCTGGTTCGATTTCGCCATTGCCGACGAGTTGCACCAGTTGGCCGGGGACACGGCGCAAGGCAATGGCCTTGGCGTACTGGGCCGGGCGGCGCGCAGGTTGATTGCGTTGACCGGCACGCTGATGGGCGGCTACGCCGACGATCTCTTCAACATCTTCTATCGCATGGAACCGCACGCCATGGTGGGCGAAGGCTTTGCCTACGGTGGCCAGGGGCGGCGCGATTTCCAGGAGCAGTACGGCGTGCTCGAAACCATCGAAAAGGTACGGGACACGGACAACGCTTGCTCGCGGGCAACGAAGAAGACGATTCAGGTTCTGCGCAAGCCGGGAGCCTCGCCGCTTCTGTTTGGCAAGTTCCTGATGACGACCACTGCTTTCCTATCGCTCGAAGACATCGCGGACAACCTGCCGCGCTACGATGAGAGCGTGCTTTCGGTTGAGATGGACTCGGAGCTTGCAAAGGCCTACGAAGAACTTGAAGAGGAGATCCGGGCTGCGATGAAGGCGCATCGCGGCAACAAGAGCCTGATGAGCATTCTGCTCAACACGCTGCTCTTGTATCCCGACCACCCATACGGATTCGATGCGATCTGGGCGCGCGCCTTCGATCCGCAGACGCGGGAGTACGTCCGGTTTCTTGCCGCAACGCCCGTGAATCTTCTTGAAGATCACATCCTCGCCAAAGAGCGCGCTCTGATCGCTGACGTGCGCGAGGAGTTGCGGCAAGGCAGGCGTTGCCAGGTTTATGCCACCTATACCGGAGAGAAGGACGTCACGTTGCGTCTGGAGACGGTTCTGCGACAGGCAGGATTCCGGGTTGCCGTGTTGCGTTCCTCGGTTTCGACGGAGAAGCGCGAAGACTGGTACGAGCGGCAGTTGCAAGCTGGAGTCGAGGTTGTCGTCTGCCATCCCAAGCTGGTGGAGACTGGACTCGACCTGTTGGCCTTTCCGACGCTCTATTTCTACGAGACGGGCTATTCGCTCCATACGCTGCGGCAGGCCAGCCGCCGCTCGTGGCGCATCGGCCAGCGTTATCCGGTACGGGTGAAGTTCGTCACCTATGCCGGCACAATGCAGGAGACCTGTCTGCGGCTGATGGGCAAGAAGATGCTCGTCGCGTTAATGATGGAGGGCAAGTTCTCCGGCGAAGGTCTGCTATCTCTCGACTCCGACGACGATCTGATGAGCGCGATGGCGCGGGAACTGGTCGAAAAGGCCGGTGTTGGCCAGACAGCGGATTCGGTCTGGCGTGAACTCGACAAGGAGCGAGGCCAAATTCTGCCTCAGCCTCCGGCGCCGCCTGCCAAAGAGGAATTCGGTTCGCTGCTCGATCTTCCAGAATTCGTCACTGCCTATCCTCCATCGGATCGAGACGGCATTCATCTGGTTGAGCCGGTCAAGACAGAGCACAAAGACGCGCCCTGGTCGGCGACGAAGGCGGTCCCCGTGCAACTCAGCCTCTTCGGCTGAAGCTGTTCCCAATCAATCAAAGATCCTAGCGAGGTGATTTCGTGACCCAAGAGAATCGCCCACAGCAGACGTTTGTCGAGTGGGTGCTGAATCTGCTCGAAGAGAAGTTCCCCTGGCTGGGCAAAGAGGAAGATGCTCAGATCAGCGGGGCTGATGCGGTCGATGAACTGAACGACCTTCACCAGGAGTTAAAAGAACAGATCAAGGCGAACGGCCAGAATGGTCGGCGAGCCGACGAATAGCAATTTGGCTGGGGAATGGATGACCGCTTTTTCCGGCCACGCACTTTTCAATCGCAGCAAGCGATGCTACTCTCCCACAAGGGAGAATACGTTCCTACGAAACCGGCAGCAGCCGGTTCGCAAACAAGGCAATGCTGAAGGCCGGCGCGAGCTGGCCTTCGGTATTTTCGGAGGCAGATCATGCCGAAGGGACCCTTTCTTCCTGCAGAGTTCACGCCGACGAAGTTCTCAAACAATGCGGACAAGGCCGAATTCGGCAACCACTTTCTGCAATTCATAGACTCCGAGTGGGCGCGGGCGCTGTTCACCAAAGACTTCTATCATCGCCTGTCATGCTGCTTCGGGCACATTGCTCACTGTGATCGCGCGACCTTCTATGAAACCTGGTTTGCCTCTGACTGCGACCGTTTGCGCTTCCTTGAGCACACACTGCGTTGGCCATGCTGGGGCGATCCGGAGTTCACATTCTCAGACGTCGAACGCGCCATTCAGCAGGAGGTGCGTAAGCGCAACTATCTAGCTCGCTATGAACTTCGCGCTGCTGAAGCTGTGCGTTCTGGCGAGATGGAGTCGCTCAAGCGGCTTGAAGCGAAGTATCGAACGGTAGCCAACCATCAACCAGATGCGGACTCGGCCCCGACGATTCCACAGACGTCCACACAGGAAGCAGCCATGACAAGAATGCCCGTGCAAGCCAGCCTCTTCTAACCAACATGGATTCATCCAATATCCGCAGACAAGGAGACAGACTGCAATGGCCAAACTTGAAGCACAGGTTCTGTTGCGAGAGTTCAACTATAACGGCGTTCGCATTCCGGATCCAGCGCCGCAGATGAGTGTCGAACAGGTTCGCGACCTGCTCACGCCGACCTACCCGGAGATCGCAACCGCAACCCTCACCGGCCCGGAGGATACCGGAACCACGCTGCGTTACACCTTCAGTCGCGCCATCGGATCGAAGGGGTGAGCCGTGCCCACGCCCGCTTTGTCGCAAGAAGAACTGGTGGAGTTGTTCTTCAAGAAGGCTGCGGAACCGCCGCCAGAGGCCAACTTGATCCTGGCGAGGCATCTCCAATGCAAAGAATCCTACGATCTCGCACAAGCAGTATCAAAAGCCACCCAGCAGCATGCCGCGCCGGGAAGTTATCGGCTCCCAACGCCACCGGAACTACTTCCGCCAATGGGGTAGCGACGCTTGCACCAGCCTTTGGTCAGGCATTGCCTTCGCTCGTCGATGTTCGCTCCGAGTATAACCATGAGGTCAATGCAGAACTGGTCTATGAACTCTGCGCGGCCCTGGTGCGCGAGGGATTGGGGACTGCGGAGACTTGGAATCAATCCAGTGGCAACGCGCTCGCATTTGCGCAGCACGCCATGATGAGCGCGATCGGTCCTGAGCGCGGCGATCTGCTGCAACGCAATGTCGAGTATCACCTCGAGGTGAGCGATCAACTCGGCCGCGCGGGAAGCGACGCGGAACTCGAAAGCGGGCAACTCGTACTAACCATCGAGTGTGGCGGATCGGGCTATTTCAAGATCGGACCGGCACTCGATGC
>JBEKOA010000235.1:0-4944 GCA_049522255.1 Occallatibacter sp. | reverse complement strand
CCGGAAACAATCTCGATGATCTCCTTGGTAATGGCCGCCTGGCGCACGCGATTCATATGCAGCGTGAGCGCGTCGATCATATCCGAGGCGTTGTTGGTTGCCGAATCCATCGCCGTCATGCGAGCCGCGTGCTCGGCGGCGACCGACTCGGTCATGGCGTGGTAGAGCATCGACGAAACATACTGCGGAATCAGCCCCGCGAAGAGTTCCTCGGACGGCTGCTCGTAAATGTAATCCACCTGCGCGGTGCCGAATTTCTTCGCTTCCTCGTCGGCCTCGGCCGTGTCCACAGCCTCGATCTCGATGCCAGCGCTCAGAGCGGCCTGGGCCTGGCGCTCCATCTCTTCCTTGCTCGGCTCGACGGCCCCGGTAATCTGCGGGATGCCGATCTTCATGAGCGGCAACAGGCGCTCGACAACCAGCCGCTGCGAGATGACCGATTTGAATTCGTTGAAGACGATGTAGGCGGCGTCGATCTCCTCGTCGCAATAGCGGGCGATGATGCTCTGCGCGAGCTCAAAGACGCGGCTGGCCTCTAGCTTCAACAACATGCCCGGATGGTCGCCTGTGACCTCGACCGGCCCTTTGCGCTCTCTGACCTGTACTTTGTGGCCGCTGTCGTCTGTCTGCTCCGAATAGACGGCGACCGGATAGCGGCGGCGCATCAGGTCGCGCGCCTTGCGGCCGACGGCTTCGACGTCAATCTCCTTGTCCGGGCTCCCGCCGATGAACTGGAAGGCCGTCTTGAGGATGTTGGCGTTGAATGCTCCGGCGAAGCCTTTGTCGCCGCTGATGACGACGAGCAGCACCCGCTTCTCCGGGCGCGAGATGAAGAGCGGATGGCGCAGGTTGCCCGTGGCCTCGTCGTACAAATCGACGCGGCGGGTGAGCGACTCGAGGACGCTGGTGATCATCTTGGCGTAGGGCCGGGCAGAGAGCGCCCGCTCCTGGGCCCGGCGCAGTTTGGCCGCCGAGACCATCTTCATGGCTTTGGTGATCTGCCGCGTGTTTTTCACGCTGCGAATGCGCCGCCGTAGATCGAGTACGTTTGCCATTGTTCTTCCAGTTGACAGCTCACAGCTGCCAGCTAACAGTTAATACTCAAAGCTCACATCTAACAGTTCTCAGCAATCAGTCTTAGTTTTCGCTGCCTGCTTTTAGCTGTCAGCTACTTTGCCGCCAGCTCCGTTTTGAAATTGGCTGCGTATTCCTTGAGAGCCGCGTGCAGCTTGGCGCGCAGATCGTCGTCGAATGCCTTCTTGCTGGTCAGCTCTTCGATGAGCGCGGTCTGCGCGGAATCAAAGTACTTGTAGAGACCATCCTCGAAGGCGCGAATGTCGCTGACTTGAAACTCATCCAGGTAGCCCTGCGTGCCGGCAAAAAGAATCACCGTCTGCTGCTGCCAGGTGAGCGGCTGGAACTGCGGCTGCTTGAGCAACTCAGTCAGGCGCTGGCCGCGATTGAGCTGTTTCTGGGTCAGCGGATCGAGATCGGAGCCGAACTGGGCAAAGGCCGCCAGTTCGCGATACTGCGCCAGATCGAGCTTCAGAGTCGCGCCCACCTGCTTGACTGCTTTGATGGCCGCCGAGAAGCCTACGCGCGAAACCGAGAGGCCCACGTTCACAGCGGGACGGACGCCGGAGTTGAACAGGTCCGTCTCCAAAAAGATCTGCCCGTCGGTGATGGAAATAACATTGGTCGGAATGTAGGCCGAGACATCGCCGGCCTGGGTCTCGATGACCGGCAGAGCAGTCAGGCTGCCGCCGCCCTTTTCCTTGGACATTTTTGACGAGCGCTCTAACAAACGCGAGTGGAGATAGAAGACGTCGCCCGGATACGCCTCGCGGCCCGGCGGACGGCGGAGCAAGAGCGAAATCTCGCGATAAGCCATGGCGTGCTTCGACAGATCGTCATACATGACCAGGGCGTGGCGTTTGGAGTCGCGGAAGTATTCACCAATCGCGGTAGCCGCGTAAGGAGCGATGTAAAGCATCGGCGCAGGCTCTGAGGCCGAGGCGGCCACGATGACGGTGTGGCCCATGGCGCCGGCTTCAGTCAGCGTCTGGACGACCTGAGCGATGGATGAACGCTTCTGACCGATGGCGCAGTAGATGCAGATCAGGTCGTTCTTGGCGTTGTTGATGATCGTGTCCAGCAGCACGGCGGTCTTGCCCGTCTGGCGGTCGCCGATAATCAGCTCGCGCTGGCCGCGGCCGATGGGAATCATGGCGTCGATGGCCTTGAGGCCGGTGGCCATCGGCTCGCGCACGGGCTGGCGATCGATGATGCCGGGGGCCAGGCGTTCGATGGGCAGCGACTTGGTCGAGGCAATCGGTCCCTTGTCGTCAATGGGCTGGCCGAGGGCGTTGACCACGCGGCCGATCATCCCGTCGCCCACGGGCACGCTCAAAATGGTGGCGGTGCGCTTGACCTCGTCGCCTTCGCTCAGTTCGGTGTAGTCGCCCAGAATCACGGCGCCCACCGAATCCTCTTCGAGGCTGAGTGCCAGTCCGGCAATGCCGTGCGGGAAGCTGAGCAGCTCGCCGGCCATCACCTTGTCGAGCCCGTGAAGGCGGGCAATGCCGTCGCCCAGCGATGTGATGGTCCCGACTTCGTCGACCTGGACCTTCGAATCGTAATTCGCGATCTGCTCGCGAAGAAGTTGCGTAATCTCGTCTGCCTTGATCTGAGCCATTTCTGTCCTTTTACAGCGGTCAGCTATCAGCTGACAGCTAACAGTTCTCTGCTTAACGCGATCAGCAGACCATTCACAACCCGCCGCCACTGACCGCCAACGTCACAAACTCGATTCAAAACCGTGAAACCCGTCAACTGTAAGCTGTCAGCTGTTCGCTGTAAGCTGATCTTTCAACCGTTCCAACCGTCCGCGGAGCGAACCATCGTAGACCGTGGAGCCGATGCGCACCACGACTCCTCCAAGAACCGACTCATCCTGCTTGAAGCTGGCCTCGACGCGCCCACCGGCCAGTTTGCCGACTCCGGCGACCAGCCCCGCGCGGTCCTTTTCATTCAGCTCGCGGGCGGTCACAATCTCCACCTGGCGAATCCCCTCGCGCTCCTGCAATTCGGCGCGATAAGCCTCGACGACCTCGCGCACCTCGCCGATGCGGTCGTTGTTGATCAGCACCGCCAGCAGGTTGCGCAACTGCTTCTGCAGGCCCAGCTTCGCATTCAGCGTATCCAGGAAGGCCACCTTTTGCGCGGCGGCGACGGCCGGATTCGAAAACAGCGCGCACAACTCGGCGCTGCCTTCCAGGGTGGCGAGAAAATCGTCCATCTGCCGGTCGAGAGCCGCGGTATCGAGCTTCTCCTGGGCGACCACATCGGCAAAGGCACGGGCGTAGCGCTGAACAAAGGCTGCCATCTAGTTCCGCCCTCCCGCCTGCGGGCCATTCAAGGCCGCGTCGCCAAGGAACTCGGCGATCAAGGCCCGGTCGGTCTCCGGCGTAAGAACCAATTGCTTAGCGGCCTGATCGATGGCCAGATCCGCGGCAAAGTTGCGCAGCGAGCGGCGGGCCTGGGCTGCCGAGGCGCCAATCTCCTGCTCGGCGGCGGCGACGATGCGGGCGCTCTCCTCGGCCATGGAGGCCTGGATGCGCTCGCGATCCTGGCGGCTCTCAGCCTCCACCTGGGCGCGAATCACCTTGATCTCTCCGTCGAGACCGGCGAGCTTCTCTTCGATGGCGCTCAGCCGGGCGCCAGCGTCTTCGGTCACCTTGCGGGCCGACTCGATGTCGCTGCGCACCTTTTCAGAGCGCCTCTTGAGGAATTTGGGAAGAAACTTGAACAGCGGAATGCCGATGCCGAAGACGATCACAGCGAAGTTCAGGAATTCGAAGACCGTGGCCGCGGTTTCAGGGGAGGTGTGAAAGGTGTTGGCCGTCCACTTGACGATCGGGCCTTCGAGCCGGAAGACATTAGCCTGCGCCTCGTCGGACTGCTTTTCGGGTGCGGCCTGCGATGCGGGCTGGGCTGCGGTCTGGCTCGCTTGGCCTGCGGCCTGCGCGGCCAGCCGGGAGGGCGTTGCAGCTACTCCAATGGCAAGAGCAAGAAAAAACAAAATACAGTGAATTCGCGGCATGAACTCTCTCAACGGGAACCCCCGGCGGCCACGGGAAGCACGGCGCGGACCACCTGGCGGGCCAAATCCCCGGCGGAGGCCTGGAGGGAAGCCCTGGCATAAGCGGCCTCAGTTTCCAGTTCCGCTTTGGCCTGACTCACTTTGAGGCCGGCGGCTTTGCGGGCCACATCCAATGCCGCATCGCGCTCTGCACTCCACTGCCTGATGCGTTCCTCGCGTATCTTGAAGACCTCGCCGCGGGCCTGACGCAGCTTGGCGGCGTACTCGGCTGCCTTGGCCTCGGCCTGGGCAATCGCCTTCTGCGCATCCTCGATGGCGCCTTCGGTGCGGGCGCGGCGCTCTTTCAGCGTGGCCGTGAGCGGCCCTTGCACCAGGAACTGATAGGCGAGGACGAGCACGATGAAGAGCAGGATGGTGGGGACGGAGCCGAGAAAAAGCGTCTCGAGTTGTTGAATGATCTCTTGCATGCGGGTCCAGCTAGTTCAGTTTTATCCTGTTCGTTCCGGTTACCTAAGTTCCCCAGTGTACAGGCAGTCCCGAGGAGCGTGGATAGTTCAGGCGGTCAGCGTGGCTCTCTGCCGCGTGTAGAACACCTTTTTGTATCAGGAGCCAACCCTCAAGTCAATGTAGAGGACTCTCAATACGAGATTCTATCGATGGCATTCCCACACCCGCGTGACGGTGGTCACTATTGGGAATTATTCCTCAAAAAATCACTTGATTTCGCGGGAAACGAGCCTAGACTGAGAATATCACCTAGACCCGGTCCAGGGTCCAGCGGGCTGTCGGCTTCGGGAAGTCCTTCCACTCCCGGAGTTGACGGCTCGCTTCTTACTTTCTGG
>JBEKOA010000234.1:0-4944 GCA_049522255.1 Occallatibacter sp. | reverse complement strand
TTGAGCAGCGGGAGAAGGTGCCTGTCGGCGTGATCGACTCAACCTGGGGAGGAACGATGGTTGAATCGTGGACGCGGCTGAGGGCGCTGGGCGAGGACGCCTCGCTGGCACAAGTATTTGTCTCACGAGGAAGGTTCACCGACCGCGAAGTCGACGCGCAGCTCGAAGACAAGGACGACCAAAGACAGATCGCCGAAGCCAAGGCGCAAGGCAAGCCGGTTCCGCAATTTCCGTGGCACCCGGAGCTCGACATGTGGGCGCCGGGGCTGCTTTGGAATGGAATGATCGCGCCCCTCACGCCGTTTCCCATTCGCGGAGCGATCTGGTACCAAGGCGAAAGCAACAGCATGGTCGAGAGAGTGCCTACGCTCTATCACAGCCTCTTCCGCACCATGATTGAGGATTGGCGCAAGCAGTGGGGCGAGGGAGATTTCCCGTTCCTGTATGTGCAGATCGCGAACTTCAAATCCGGTCCGTCCGAAGATTGGGCTGCGATCCGCGAAGGGCAGTTACAAACCCTGGAACTGCGCAATACGGGAATGGCGGTGACCATCGATATTGGCAACCCCGACGATGTGCATCCCACCGACAAGCTGGATGTGGGAATGAGGCTGGCGCTGGCGGCACGGGCGATCGCATATGAAGAGGACATCAGCTACTCGGGGCCGATCTTCCGGCAGGCGACACCGGAAGGCGGGGCGATCAGGATCTGGTTCGATCATCACGCCAAGGGGCTGACGGCCAAGGGCGGCGAACTGACTGGCTTCGAGGTTGCAGGCAAGGACGGGCAGTTCTCGCCGGCAAAGGCCAGCATCGAAGGCGAAGACACCGTTTTGGTGAGCAGCCCGGCAGTGGTTGAGCCAATTCTTGTTCGTTATGGGTGGACCAACAGCCCCGTATGCAATCTCTACAATGGCGAAGGGCTGCCGGCTTCGCCTTTTACGTCGGAGAAGTAGCCGGGGCGGCGGCGATTGTCCTGGAAGCAGTTTCGGATCGGAGTAAGCCGTTAGCGCGGTTAGCGGAGTTGGAAGGCCTATGGTCCAGCAAGGCTAACTCCGCTACAAAGTCCGCGAGTAGCGGATGACCTCTACGGTGGAAGCGGCGACAAGGCCTTCCTCGACCATCGAATCCAGATAAGGGCTTAGCCGGGCGATCTGCTCTTCCGTGTCGATGATGCTCATTTGGATGGGTGCATCTTTACTGAGCGGCCAATGGCTGGCATGGCGGATGCGGCTCGCCGAACCATAGCCCTCGATGCCGCGGAAGACGACCGCCTCGGCGATGCCCAGTTCCATGCATTTAGACAAAATGGCATCATACAAGGGCTTGCCGTGCCAGCGGTCGTCTTCGCCGAAGTGGATGCGCACCATGCGGGCGGTGAACTGTTCTTTCACGGGGCTTGCCTCCGCTTAGTTCTGAGCAGGCACGGGCGGCGCCGCTTCCTTCTCGGTTTCAACCGCGCGATAAGCATACTTGACGATGTCTACGTCTGAGAAGACCACCAAGCCCTCGGCGACCATCTGATCGACGATGGGCAGAAAGGCGCGCAGCTTTTCGGCGGTATCGATGGCGGAGAGCATGATCGAGCCGTGGTGCGGATGGAGCAGGGGCTTGTCCTTGTGAACCCGGCGGTGCGCCCCATAGCCCAGGATGCCGCGATAAACGGTCACTCCGGCGAGGTCGTTGGCGCGCATGGCCTCGACGAGGGCTTCGTGGAGCGGCTTGGATTTCCAGCGGTCTTCTTCGCTGACAAAGATGCGCATCATCTGCGCCTTGCCTTCGATCTTCAGGTGCTCGGGGGTGAGCGGCTTCTTCGACTTCGAGAGCTGCGCCGGCTTGGCGACCGTGGTCTCCTGCATCTCGATCAGTCCGCTGCCGGCCAGCTCTTCCAGCTTTCCCAGCAGGAGCTCGATCTTTTCACGGCTCTCGATGAACTCGATCTTGATGGGCAGGCGGTCGGAGATCTCGACCACGTGTGCCGCGTGCATGTGGTGATCGGCGCCGAATCCCGCGATGCCCTTGGTCACGGTGGCTCCAGCGACACCGCGATAGAAGAGGAAGTCGAGAATGCTGGAGTAGAGCGGAGCTCCGTGATGGGTGGCTCCATCGCTCAGGTAGATGGTGACTTTGACGGCTTTTCCGGGTTGCAGCATTTTGGTCTCCGCTGGCCAGTGAGGATTCTACGCTCAGGAGATCGATTCCGCCAACACGGCGCCGAGCCATGTGGCAGCAAGGCCCAAGACGAGGCTGCCAATCGAATAGAGGCCGGCGAGGGCAAAGGCTCCTGCGCGCAGGGTTGAGAGCGTCTCCCACTCATAGGTGGAAAACGTGCTGTAAGCGCCGATGAAGCCAACCGGTAGGAAAAACCGCCAAGCCGGGCTAAGCCCCGCCCGTTTCCCCAGATACGTGAGCGAGAAGCCGATGATAACGCAGGCCGTGATGTTAATGACGAAGGTGCCGTAGGGAAATCGTGTGCCCATGCGTCCGGCAATTGTGGAGCCAACCCAGTAGCGCGCGACGGAGCCAAGCGCGCCACCGGCGGCGATGAGCAGGTACTTTTGCAATGGCTTCCCCTCTTGATCAGGTTACAACAGGGACAGCGCAGCGGAATGAGTCCACAAGAATTCAGGTTTCAAAATCGAGTCATGCCTGAGCCTTAATCGGGCAAGATCTCGATCGTGTCGGATGCGGGGGGACGGCAGAGCGCCGCAATGAGGGCAACCGGCGTGTACAAGACGGCCCCTCCGGTGAATCCGGCGTGAGCCACTATGGCAATCGGAAACAGATTGCTCAGCTCAGGATAGAAGATTGCTTTCCAATCCGCGGCCACATACCACCATAAGTCATCTTGTTCGTCTGTCGTCAATTTATATCGGTGGCGAATTTGAATCCGAACAACTCGTTCCCTTGGAATCTCCGGCGAGTTCGCTGCCGTAATCCATTTTTGATAATTCCCGTGATGAGTGACAACTACCCCTGTTTGAGTAACGATGAGATGGCCTCGATAGCGACTGCCGTCTGTTGTGATCACCGTTGCGTTCGCAACCTGCAGCCCGTCTATCTCGCTCCAGTGCCGTCTGAGGGTACCTGCAGAGAGGATTGAAGCGCTACATATAAAAAGGAGCGTTGCTGCTGTCCGTGTAACCAGAGTTGCTGTTCGCATCATGGCTACACTGTAAAGTCAAAAGGAGATCCAGAGTGACGGATTGTGACACTTCCTCAAGTGTCACAACCAGTGATGGGCCGACACTACAATTGGTATGAGGAACTCGTACCCTTTCACAACTGCGCTACATCGACAATCTAACTGGAACAAAGATGGGGCATGCAAAATCCTGGGGCTAGTTTGTCCTGGGTTACTGCCTGACCGGAGACCACTTTACCCAAACACCCCACCTTTCCGTAAGCGTCATTTTCTGGCCGCCTTGTTTTGGGGTTGTTCAGGGTTCAAGCTCGACTTGTGTTGGCCATGTGGTCACGGAGGGCTTGGATGGAAGTTGGAGCCGAGGTTGGGGAAGGCGCTCCGGGGCGTCGGCGGTACTGGACCACGGAGGAGAAGCGACGGATCGTGGAACTGACGATATCGTCGAGCCAGTCGGTAGCATCGCTGGCGCGGCAGCATGGCGTGAACGCGAACCAGGTGTTCTATTGGCGGAAGCTTTATCATGCGGGTCAACTCGGTGGGGAGAGTTCCGCTGACGCGCCAGGCCTTCGCCTTCTCCCAGTCTCGGTGGGCAACGAAGAGCCAGCGGAGGCCGAGGCATCGGAGGCAGAGCGGAACACACACGAGAGCGCGGAGCCGCCGTTGACGATGAACATCGAGTTTCCGGGTGGTGCGCTGGTCAGCCTTGCGGGCGCCGTCGATGCCGAGATTGTTCGTGCGGTTCTCGAGAGTTTGCGCGGATGATCCCGGCTAACACACAGATCTGGCTTGTGGCGGGATTGACAGATATGCGCAGAGGATTTTCGAGCTTGGGCGGCCTGGTCCAGAGCACGCTCGATAAGAGTCCTCTGTCGGGGCAAGTGTTCATCTTTCGTGGCCGCAGAGGTGACCTGGTGAAACTGATTTGGCATGATGGCGATGGAATGTGCCTGTTCCAAAAGCGGCTTGATCGTGGACGATTTGTATGGCCGCAGGCAACGAGCGGAGCTGTGTCGTTGACGCGCGCGCAACTGTCGATGCTATGCGAGGGAATTGATTGGCGTCAGCCTGCGCGTACATGGCAGCCTCCGATGGCGGTGTAAGTTATAGTGACTAACTTACCCTTGAGTTACTGTATTTTATTTATGCATTCAAGTTATGCTTATGGCATACTGCGTACATGATCTGCGTGCATGCCCGTCCGAGCGAGATAGAAAAGATGGGCGCACCCGCGTTGAGTCATCTGGTGATCGCACAGATGGCGCGGATCGAGCAGCTTGAGTTTCAGATCGCAAAGCTGAAGCGCGAACAGTTCGGACCTAAGTCGGAGAAGCTACCCGTCAACGAGGCACAGTTGACGCTATGCCTGAGCGGTAGCGTGATCGAGGCTCAGCCGATTGCGCAGGCCGAACCGCCTGAAGTCAGCAAGGAGAAGCCTGTACGCGCCGCGCGCAAGAGCCGCGCTCTGCCGGCACATTTGCGGCGCGAAGTCAGAACCCATCTTCCTGAACACACCAAGTGCCCATGCTGCGATGGAGAGTTGCGCAGGCTGGGCGAAGACGCGTCGGAGATGCTCGAGTATATGCCGGCCAGCTTCTTCGTCATCCGCCATGTGCGCCCGAAGATGAGCTGCCGCAAGTGCTCCTGCGTGGTGCAGGCTCCGGCGCCGGATCGTGTGATCGATCGCGGTCTGCCAGGACCTGGACTGCTGGCACACGTGGTCACTGCGAAGTTTTGTGATCACCAGCCTTTACATCGTCAGTCGCAGATCTTCGCTCGTGAAGGCGTCGAGTTGGATCGCT
>JBEKOA010000233.1:0-5268 GCA_049522255.1 Occallatibacter sp. | reverse complement strand
CGGCGCGATGCGCTGGCGGCCATCGAGATGGAGTCATGCCGCATCATCAACATCAAGCTGGGCCGCGTCGGCGGCTTCTCAGAGGCCATTGCCGTTCACAACGCGGCGCAGGAGCGTGGCATCCCGGTCTGGTGCGGAGGAATGCTCGAGTCCGGCGTGGGACGCTCACACAACATTGCGCTTTCCACTTTGGAGAACTTCACGCTCCCCGGCGACGTCTCCGCCTCGGCGCGCTACTGGGCCGAAGACATCATCGAGCCGCAGGTTACAGTCTCAGCGGCGGGCGAGATCGTCATCCCGAAGACCCCAGGCCGCGGCTACGAGGTGCGCACCGATCTTGTAGAGCAACTCACTGTGCGCAAGGAAACGATCCGCGCAATGGAACTCGTAGGCTAGAAAAAGCCAGAGGTCGGGCCGCCCGCTTCGCAGCGGATGAGATGATGGTTGGGTCTGCTCCAGTTCGAGAGGAGATCCATGAAGGGACCCGATACCGGCCGCCCTCGTCTTGCCACGGCCGCAGCCGTTACGGCTTTGCTTGCCATCATCTTTGTCCAGCTTGTGCTGATGGCGCGAGCCAACTCCGCCACCTGGGACGAACCGGATCACATCTACTCGGCCTACATGCAGGCCACGCGTGGCGACTTCGGGCTCAACCCCGAGCACCCTCCGCTGATCAAGTTCCTCGGCGCCCTTCCGCTGCTGAGGATGCAATTCAAAATGCCTCCCCTTGAAGACCGCCCTTACCGCCTTCAGGAAGCGGCCGGCGGCAGAGACTTTCTCTTCGGCAACGACGCGAGCACGATTCTCTTTGAGGTTCGCCTTGCAACCTCCTCGATCACCATCCTGCTTGCCTTGATCGTCTTCCTTGCGGCACAGGAGATGTTCGGCACCGGCGCCGGTCTCATCGCTCTCGGTTTGATCGCCTTCGATCCCACGCTGCTCGCTCATTCCGCGCTGATGACCACCGACGCCGGCGGAGCTTGCTTCATGTTCGCGTCGATCTATGCTTTCTACCGGTACGCGAAGTCGCCGTCAAAATCCCGGTTGTTGCTTGTTGGCCTCGTAGTTGGATTGGCTTTGGCCTCCAAGCACAGCTCCGTCCTGCTCTTTCCCATGCTGCTCTTGCTGGCCATCGCCGAGATCGCTCGGCCCCGAGCTCCTCTACCCTGGGAGGCCGTCCCCACCCTCGCAAAGCGCTCTCTTCGTTACGCAGCCGCTCTCATCGCGATCGCGGCTATCTCCGTTGGCGTCCTTTGGGCCTCCTACGGCTTCCGCTACGCTGCGCGCGAAGACAGCCTGCACCTTGACCCGCCTCTTGCCGTTCAGCTCGATCGCGTCTCCACTCCCGTCGAAAGAGATTCCCTTGCCACCGCAGCCAGACTCCATCTGCTGCCTGAGTCCTACATCTACGGCTTCGCCCATGTACTCTTCCAGTCGAAGGCCTTTACCAGCTTCCTGCTTGGCACAATCTATCCGCATCCGGTCTGGTTCTACTTCCCCGTAGCCATGCTCATCAAGTCAACCCTCACCTTCCTGATCCTGCTCGCAATCGCCGTGTTGGTGATCGCCATAGGATGGCTTCCCGAGCGGCGCGAAATTCTTTACATGGCGATACCGGCGGCAATCTACATGGCCTTTGCCATGGCCGGAGGCATGAACATCGGCGTTCGCCACGTCCTGCCCATCTACATCTTTCTCTCCGTCCTTGCCGCCGGAGCGGCCTGGAATCTCGTCTTGAGAAATCACCGCTGGCTCTACGTGATCGCCGCCCTGCTGATCCTTCAGGCCGTCTCCGTGGTCCGCACCTTTCCGGCATATATCTCCTATGCGAATGAGGCCGCCGGAGGCCCATCTCGCGTTCACGAACTGCTCAGCGACTCCAGCTCCGATTGGGGCCAACAGTTGATCTCAGTCAAGCGCTATCTTGACGCGCACGGCATCAGAGAATGCTGGTTCGCCTACTTCGGCCAGGGTGTTGCGGACTATAGCTACTACGGCATTCCCTGCAAGCCGCTGATCACCGCCGATTCGCTTTACTTCGATGCCCCGCGCGACGTGCCGCCGGCCATCGACGGTCCCGTGTTGATGAGCGCCGGCGTCCTCTCCGGTTTTGAATTCGGCCCCACCCCGTTGGACCCTTACGACCAGTTCAGGCAGCTCAAGCCCGCAGCGGTCATCGACTACGGCGTCTTCGTCTACGATGGCCACTTCGAGATCCCGCTCGCTGCTGCTTTGAGCCATACGCAAAAGGCGCGCGTCCTGCTGGCCCAAAACAAAGCTCCCGAAGCTCTCGTGGAAGCGCAGCAAGCCGAGGCCCTGGCGCCCAATTCCGCCATCATCAACGCCACCATGGGCAGAGCGCTGGGCGCAAACGGCCGTCCGCAAGAGGCACTCCCGTATTTCCAGAAGGCGCTCCAGTTGGCGCAAGCCGCCGAGCCTCAGTTCCAGCAGTCTCTAATCGAGGGAATGGAAGAGCGCTTGGGAACGAAGCAACCGTAGAGCGGTTGACAATCGCAGCCCAGGGATTTGCAGCTCCGAGTGGCATTCTCGCGTCCGCGACCGAATTCCAGCCCGGCTTTGAGTGGTCGTGCAGTTTCCGCTTTGCCTATAGTCCGTCCAGAATGCTTGCTTCGCAAGCTAGATCACAAACTGGACAGGGTGTAAGGGCTTCTCACGTCCGTACATAATCCGGATCTGTCGGTGTAGACGTGCTCTCGATTTGAATAGCAATGAATGACCGTCTTCAGTTATTGCTTGGCGTGGACAACATGAAGACCAGCGTGTCCGGGCGCGAGTCCTTGAACTGCGCCGCCGAACCTGGACGTGATTTCCTGGAAACTGATGTCTTCGATGTCACAAAACCTGTGCGAGCGAATTATCGCTGCAATGGCATCCGGCTCGAAGCGGCTGTCCGAACGTTCACCGATTTTCTCAAGCTGTTCGGCTCGCGCCTTTTCTATTTGCCTCAGCTCTTCTGAGAATGCTTCGGGAGGTTGCATGTAGTCGAAGACCACCTCCGAGTTCCGGATTGAAGAAATGCAGCCCAGAGTGCTGCCGATAGCCTCCTTTGTCAGATAGGGCACAACGCCGAGCCAAGTGAAAAACGCGGGCGAGTTTTGTTGGAAACCTGCGGCGACGAGCTTCTCTCCCACATCGTCCCGCTCGAAATCGATTGGCACGAAAACAAGCCATGGCGGAAGTGCGATCTGAGCTTCGGCCAAGCGTTGGCGTTTCCCTGCCTGCGTCGCAGGGTGGTCGACCTCATAGATCTCCAGACCGCTATGGGGATTCCGCAGAGCGAAAGTATCGAGTCCGGCGCCAAGGATGACCATCTGCCGAACCCCTCTTTCGACAGCTCTTGACAAAGCATCCTCCGCGATCCTGCTTCGCGCGGCGGCGAACAGTCGTCCGATGCTGGCAAAAGGGTGTTTGTTCGCAAATTGCACCACGTCCTTTTCGTCTTCAAGCAGAATCTTCATGACTAATGGGTCATCGAGGATTGAGCCATGATCGAGCAGCTGGTGAGCAGCTCGTTGCCGGGCGATCATCAGGGCTGTGCGGCTGGGTTCATCAGGCTTCATCTTCGAGGTCTCCGTTCTCAGTTTGGCGGCCCTCCCGGCCCAAAACCGGGATGGATGCGAACAGCCGGCGATCCTGCCGGAATGGCGATTCCGAAGCTCGATGGGTGTCCCGGCAATCTGCTCACCGGAAAGTCAGGGGGCCGGTCATTGCTCGCATTTTCAGCCATAAACCCCGAAACCGTTTAGACTCCAATTCATATTCTGTTGGGGAATCGATCCATGTTAGAGAATCTATCAAAAGGTGCAGTTCACTTCCAGTTTGGAGGGGACAGAAAATGGCTCCCGATTCGAGGAATGCTACCAGTCTCTGGCGCAATGTGCCTGCAAAGTCGATGTTGATCTTCCTGGCGGCTGTGTTCTGCACCTTCGCCAGTCTGTGCTTCGTGAGTGACATTACGGACCTGGGGCAGCAATCTCCAGTTCGATTCGGAGTGGGGGTAATGCTGACCGGGCTATTTACGGTGGTTTATGCCTACCTGGGCTTCACCCTGCGCGGACGGTTCTGGAAGGCATTTCTGCCCCTCTTCGCCTTGCATATCGTTTTATTGAATTTGCTGATTCACCGGTTCCCCAATGCGTCGCGTCCCGATCATATGGGTCCCGCTGAGATTGCTCGCCTTCAGCACCGGCTCCATTTCGATGGAATCGCGACCGAGGTTGGCGTGTCGATAAGCTACGCGGGCTTCGTACTTGTTTTTATCCTTGAAAGCCGGCGTCACATTCGCGTCCACACTGAGAAAGCCATTCTGGAAGGAGAGATGGAGGCGGCTCGCGCGGTTCAGCAGATGATCTTGCCGGAGAATCGCGAGAGCTTTCGCGGCTATCGCGTGGACTCGATTTATAAGCCGGATCGGCAGGTCGGAGGAGATTTCTTCCAGATTCTTCCCGACGGCGGCGGTGGAATGTTCGTGGTGGTGGGCGATGTGGCAGGAAAGGGCCTGCCCGCGGCGTTGCTCGTTTCCATGCTTGTCGGCTCCATCCGCACAGCAGCCGAGAATACCACGGAACCGGCGGAGGTGCTGCGCAAGCTCCACGACCGGCTCATGGGGCGCTCGTCCGGCGGATTCTCGACAGCCGTAGCGGCGCACATCGCGCGAGACGGCCGTGTACGCATCGCCAATGCCGGTCACTTGTCCCCTTACATGGATGGTAAAGAAATCGAGCTCGAGGGCGCTCTTCCTCTGGGAATCGCCGGCGGAGGCCAGTACCAGGCAATGAACTTTGAACTCGCCCCCGGCAGCCGCCTCACCTTCTTGACAGACGGAGTCGTCGAAGCCCGGAATCAGCAAGGAGAGCTGTTTGGCTTTGATCGAACCAGGCTGATTTCCACCCAGGCCGGCGCCGCAATCGCCGAGGCAGCCGTAGATTTTGGGCAGTCCGACGACATCACAGTCGTCACGATCGAGCGGCTTCTCTCATGAGACTGCGCTACTGCCCGGATTTGCAGAGAATGTCTTCCATTGGCGCACAATGGTTAGAGCTTATCCGTGAGTTGGTAGCGCCGTGTATGACAGCGTCGGCGTTGTCAATACTGTTTTTTTGCGTGTTTTTTGAAAAACATAGCGGGGATCTCCCGTGGTGGGGATTCGGGTGTCAAGGGCGGCGTACTTTGTCGTTCATCTTGACCCTTGACACCCGAATTCTCACCTTCACAATTGGCCTGGGTTGAATCTCAGGTACTTTCTGA
>JBEKOA010000232.1:0-5311 GCA_049522255.1 Occallatibacter sp. | reverse complement strand
ACGTCGCGGCTGATCTTGCGGTCGTGTTTGATGGCAGTCCAAATACTGATATGGACGGCGGCGAGCATGGCTCGTTCAGTAATCATCGAATGGCCTCCTGTTGCACACCGAAGCGAACAAACTCCGGCGTATGGGTGATGGCGGTGTCCCACCGTGCCGTCGAGCAACTGCGCCTCGAACTCGCTTGCGCCCGAAAGGAACGTGGTCTTCTGACGGTTGGCAATGCCGCGCAGAACATTGGAGGCCATCTCCCAGGAGCGGGGAGTGGGCCAGGCATTGGCGTCGGAAGTAGCATCGGCGGTATGCAGCAGGTCTGGCTTGAAACGCAGAAACGCAATGATCTCTGGCCGGACGCCCGCGCCAACGGCCCACTTGCACCAGTCGTTGAGATCGGCTTCAAGTTCCAGATGGACAAAACGATTGCGCAACGGTCGCGGCATCGAGAAATGCACACCCCGCTCGGAGGCAGGATTGCCGGCGGCAATGACCACCCAGCCGTCAGGCAGAACATACTCGCCCAGTTTGCGGTCGAGCACCAGTTGATAGCAACCAGCCTGCGTCATCTGCGGCGCGGAGGTCAGCTCATCGAGAAATAGAATGCCTTTCCCTGTGGTGGGCAGGAACTTGGGCGGCACCCATTGAGTCTGATCATCCTTGATCCGCGGCAGCCCTCGCAGATCGACCGGATCGAGTTGCACGGCGCGAACGTCCAGGAACTCAAAGTCGAGATCGTCCGCGACCTGCGCGACGATCTGCGATTTGCCGACGCCGCACGCGCCCCAGATATGCAGAGGCACATGTTCGCCAATCAGCGCATGAAGCGCCTCATACAGCTTGGATGGTTTCATTTGGATTTACCTCAGGCAGAAAACTGGTTCGGGTGTAAAGAAAGGCAGGGCTGGCCCTCGATTTGGGGATGCGTTCGATTGCCGCGCTGGTCGCTTTGGAGCGGAACAGCGACGACGATATAAACTGATTCCTGAATGAATTCATCAAGGGATCAGCAAATCGAGACGCTTCAGGCCGCGCTCAAGACGGCCCGTGAGAACGAGAACCGGTGGATGGAAATCTCCGCCGAGTTCTCCACCGATCCTGATCGGATGGAGCAGTGGTCCAGCACCGCGAAACTCAGGCGACTCGAAGTCGAGCGGATTGAGGCGCTTTTGGCCGGTGCGGCGGAACCCTATGGATTAGCGCAACCAGTGCGCAGTGAGACGGTTGAAGCGAAAAGCAGAATGGGAGAGACGGCATGAACGAAGCGGAAATGAAAGCGGAGTTGGAGCGTCTGCGGGCAGAAAACGCAAAGCTCAAGAGCAAGGATTCAGCAGGGTTGAGTCTCAAGGTCAGCGAGAAAGGCGCCGTATCCCTCTACGGAATGGGGCGTTTCCCCGTCACCCTCTACAAGGAACAGTGGCTCCGCATTCTTGCCAGCGCTTCTGTGATCGAGGCATTCATCCAGGAAAACGACAGTAAACTCAAGACCAAGGAATAGCCCCGTCCGCGACTTCCTTCTGAGACGCACCTCGAGTGGTAAGGCGATTTACCGTCATTCCAGAAGCCCTCCAGTCGGCATCGGCGCTTCACAGGGTCTATCCCAGCATCATCATGTGAGGCATTCAAACAAATGACACGTGTGCATGTTCTCACGCGTCAAAGAGGAATTTCCAGGAAGGATCCAGGTAGACCCAGCGCGGCGCATAAGACCAGCTTGTAGGTACCGCTGGAATGTAAAGCAGCGTATGACCTTCCTTACACATCAATTCTGTGCCGTTCCAGGCAAGAAAAGTCCGCGAGGCGATGCCGACCCGTGCCGGATGTGTCACGCGACGCAAGCAGACCGGGCAGCGCTTACGCTGATCGTCCACTACCCACCAAAAGCCCAGAAGAGCAAGGACAAGTGTGAGGAGAAATTGCGTAAAGGGCGCTCCAGGGTTGTAACCCTTCGAATTTGCGTAAACCAGGTCGATCGGAAGGATAAAAAGGATACCAAGAAGCAGCGCAAATTTGGCGACGAAAAACAACCCCGGAACAGCCAACCGCGTGCACGGCAGCTTAACAGATGCAGAGGCTTTGTCTGAAAGCGCAAGAGAGGTTAACGCTGGCAAGACAAGCAGCGCCAATAGTACCGAAATGCAGTAGGCGCCCCAAGGGCCGATTGCGCGGTCAACGAACGAAGCGGCTAACAGATCTCGGTTGTCGCTTTTGGCGTCGAATGCGGGGATAACCACGCGATTGTTCCGCATCAACCCCCAGCCGGCAAACGTGAGGAGTGCCACGGCATGGCCTGGAGCCCCGGCCTCCAATTGACCTTTGGGTTCGATCAGCCAGGCTTCGGCAGTGTCCGGTAGCCGCCAACAATCGTCGGGAAGCACCGCCGCGACACGTACAAGTCTGGAACCAACTTTGATCTTGTGGCCGAGGATGCTTGAATCGGCGGCAAAATTCCGCCGCCAGAGTGCATCGGAGAGTACGAGTTGAGGATCGGCAGAAGGCTTTGCGCTGCCGATCTCCATGGGCAGGCCGAGGAGCACAAACAAATTGGCGCTGCCACGGCCAACGGTGAGAGCTGTCTTTTGGCCCCCATCATCCCAAATGAGCCGTTCCATGCGATAGAAAGAAATATCGCTGAAGAATTCTTGCTTCGCGCCAGCCCATCTGCGGTATTCCTCGACAGAAACCGAAGCCTCATCGTTGCCGCCAGCCCGCGCCATGCTGATCAGTACCAGTTCGTCGCGTACGATGTACCGCGCTGGGTGAAGTTTGGCGATAACGGCGGGCGAACGAAGCGCGATTGCCCATCCGCACGCCAGAACCAGCGCCAGAATCAAAAGGCAAAACACAGCAGAACGATGTACGGGCGAACTGCCAGGATGGGCGGCGCGGGCAATGCGGCGTACTTCGATCGCATCCGGCAGCGCGCCTGCGCAGAAGCGCGCAGCCTCGAATTCGGCCTTCCAACCGGTTGAATAATCGGCGCATCGGCGCACTTGCCAGAGTTCGGCATCCCATTCGGCGCGCCACTCGCAGCGGCCAGAGGCGGGAACCAGCGCGGAAAATGCATCGAGCATACAGCGCTGAACCGCAATGGCGAGAAGGATTCCGGCTGGTCTCATACGCGTCTGGCCTCTTCTACCGGCAACAGGCGTTCAAGCAGCGGATAGCGCATGCGCGCGGCCTCAAGCGCGGAGGCGCCTGCCGCGGTGAGCCGGTAATACTTGCGTGGCGGGCGAAGCTCGGCATCGGCGATCGATTGCTTTTCCCACTGGGAACGGATCAGCGCATCGCGCTCAAGCCGGCGCAACGCTGGGTAAACGGTGCCGCTGGGCAAGCCGAGTGTCTCCATGACGCTGAATCCGTAAAATAAGCCGGCGTCGATGGCCTGCAAGATCATGGCGGCGGTGTGAGAAAGCTTGATCTCCTGAGCCATGGCTCATCTTACCTATGTAGAAAGCTACTTGACAACCTATGTATCGAATGCTACATAGGGTAGTGGGAGATCGTCATGCTCGAATTACGGAACGTTTCGAAACACTTCTGCAAGATTTTCGCTGTGGATGACGTCAGCTTTACCGCGCGGCCAGGCGAAGTGACCGGCTATCTAGGGCCGAACGGCTCGGGAAAGTCCACGACGCTGAAGATGATCACGGGACTGATCGAGATGACCTCGGGCCAGATTCTCTTCGACGGAAAATCCATTCATGACGACCTTATAGCCTACAAGCGCCGCATGGGTTATGTTCCAGAAGAGCCTTATCTCTACACCCACCTTTCCGGCGTGGAATACCTTGTTATGATTTCGCAGCTTCGGGATTTGCCCACGCGTCAATCTTCCGAACGTATCGACGGACTTTTACGCCTGCTCTCGCTCTATGATGACCGCCACGCCTCGATCTCCGGCTATTCGAAGGGAATGCGCCAAAAGCTGCTCATCTCCGCGGCTCTCCTGCATAATCCCGATCTCATCCTCCTGGATGAGCCGTTTTCAGGATTGGACGTAGGCTCTGCACTGATACTGCGCAGCCTGATTAAGGAGCTTGCTGCGCGAGGTAAGGTTGTGCTCTTCAGCTCACACGAGCTTGATACCGTGGAACGGATCAGCGACCGCGTGGTGATACTTCACCGCGCCAAAGTGGTCGCAGACGATTCCATTGAACGCTTGCGCTCAATGATGGATTTGCCCACGCTCGAAGAGATCTTCTCTCAACTCGTCGTCGAGCAGGACTTCGCCGCCACGGCCCGGCAGATCGCGGAGCTTGTTCATGGGTAAGATCATCCTCCTGTTGCCACTCCAATTCCGCGTGCTGTATCGGCAGTTTTTGCTTCGCGTGATCGATCTGGAAGCACTCTCGATCGAGGCCGACATCCCAGGGTTTATAGGACAGTTTGCCGGCGTCCTCATCTTGATCAGCGCGATCAGCGCCCTCAAAGCTCTCTCTTTAGCCGACGCACCACCGGAGATACTCCGTGGAATCTGCTGGACCGCCGAACAACAGCACATCTCCGGCATCATGCTGGTGGTCGGCCTTTTCTCCGTTGTGAGTTGGGACGCAACCTTCCCCGACAAGCGGGACGCGTTGGTGCTTTCGCCACTGCCGATCACGTCACATGTCATCCTGTTGGCCAAACTCGCCGCTTCCTCCACCATCATCGGCGTCGCCATTCTCTCGTTGAACTTCGCCGCCGGTTTCATGTGGCCCCTTCTCGTTGCGAAAGCCGGTGCCGGCGATCCTCTCCGCGCCATGGCCGCGTACTGGTCTACGATGGTGGCGGCCAGTGCTTTTCTCTTTGGAACAGTGCTAACCGTGCAAGGTATGACTGCACTTTTGTTGCCGCGCGGACTCTTCCTACGCCTTTCCGCGCTTCTTCAGCTTGCGGCTTTTGGGCTTTTCCTCGGCGTCTACTTTCTCCAGCCCACCATCGACAATCAAGCCGCGATGACCACCGCCAGCAATCACCACCTACTCGTCTTTCTGCCGTCCTTCTGGTTCTTTGCGCTTTTCAATCAACTCAATGGTTCGTTGCCAGCCTCTCTCGGTTCACTGGCAACTGAGGCTTGGATAGGATTGACGTTGGCCGTCACAGGTGCGGGTGCTTCACTGCTATTTTGCTATCTGCGCACGATGCGCAAGACCATCGAAGAGCCGGACCTGGTGCCGGGAGCGCGCGGGCTGCATTGGACGCCGCGCCTCGGCTCTGCGCTGCAAACTGCGGTGCTATTCTTCACCATTCGCTCGCTCGTCCGCAGCAAGCAGCACCGTGTCATCTTTGCCTTTTTTCTAGCCGGAGTCCTCGGCACTGCTCTATTTTCTGT
>JBEKOA010000231.1:0-7545 GCA_049522255.1 Occallatibacter sp. | reverse complement strand
CTATGTTCCGAACCGGTCGATCAAGGAGGTTCTGGGATATCCGTTGACGAAGCGCTTTCGTGAGCTGCTGGGAGGAATGTAATGAAGACCGCCCGACGCCGCATCGACGTAAACCTGGAAGAGCTGGACCGGGTGCTGGATGGAGCGCGGGAAACGCCGTTGAGCGAGTCCGATCACGGCAAGCTCAGAGACGCGCTGCATGCTCTGGCGGCGCTGCTGGTGCGTTCGCGCAACACGGAGAAGACCAGCGAGGTAGTAGAAACTCCAGAAGGCTCAAAACAACCGGAGGACAATGCGCCACCACCGCATGGCCACGGCCGCAATGGAGCAGATACGTTTAGTGGAGCGCGCAAGGTAGATATCAAGCACCAGAAGCTGACCCACGGTGACCGCTGCCCGGAGTGCGGCAAAGGCAATGTGTACGGGCAGAGAGAGCCGAAGGTGTTAGTGCGAGTTATCGGCCAGGCGCCGCTGGCAGCTACAGTCTACTCACTCGAACGGTTGCGTTGCGGAGCCTGCGGTCAGGTCTTCACGGCGCAGGAGCCGGAAGGGGTGGGGCCGGATAAGTACGATGAAACGGCCGCGGCGATGATCGCTCAACTCAAGTACGGTGCCGGGACGCCGTTCTACCGGCTGGAACAACTGGAGGCACAGATGGGGATTCCGCTGCCGGCGGCTACGCAGTGGGAGATCGTCGAAGAAGCTGCGCAGCCGCTCAAGCCGGCGCGGGATGAGTTGATCCGGCAGGCGGCACAGGGCACGGTGGTCCATAACGATGACACCGGCATGCGGGTGCTCATGCTGCAGCGCGACCCCAAGGACGAGCGCACGGGTGTGTTCACCAGCGGGATCGTGTCTGTCGGTGAGGGGCACAAGATCGCGCTCTACTTCACTGGCGGCCGGCACGCCGGGGAGAACCTCGCTGAGGTGTTGAAGCAACGGAACGCGGAACTGCCGAGTCCGATTCAAATGTGCGACGCCTTGTCGCGTAATGTGCCGAAGTTGCCTGCAGGAGTAGAGATCCTCCTGGCTAACTGTCTCGCGCATGGCCGCAGGCAGTTCGTGGATGTTGCAGAGAACTTCCCCGGCGAATGCCGCTATGTGCTGGAGATGCTGGGCCAGGTGTACGGTCACGATGCCGAAGCGCGCGAGCGCAACCTGACGCCGGAGGAGCGGTTGCAGCTTCATCAGCAACGCAGCCGGCCGGTGATGGATAAGCTGCATGCGTGGCTAGAAGCGCAGTTAGCCGAACGAAGAACGGAGCCGAACTCGGGGCTGGGCCAAGCGATCGGGTATCTGCTGCGGCACTGGCAGCCCCTGACGTTGTTCCTTCGCAAAGCCGGAGCCCCGCTTGATAATAACATCGCGGAAAGGGCCTTAAAGCGCGCCGTTTTGCATCGAAAGAACGCACTCTTCTACCGTACCCTGCATGGCGCGCAAGTCGGCGATCTGTTCATGAGCCTGATCCACACCTGCCAGTTATGCGGCGCCAACTCCTTCGACTATCTTGTCGAGTTGCAGCGCCACGCCCGGGAACTGGCCGCTCGCCCCGCGGAATGGATGCCATGGAACTATCGCGAGACTCTTGCGCGGATCTTGCTCCTTCCCGATGCAGCAGAGTTATGATGGTTCCCACATGGCCGGAAAGGATCGTCTTCGGCCATGCGCGGGGAGCTATCTGAAATGCCCGTAAAACGAGGGTCTGGCATCACAAAATCCGGGAAGGTTTTTGGCCAGGGGCAAAAGACGACCAAAATGGTTCGTGCCGGCCTCTATGCCCGCGTCTCCACTCAGGATCAGCAGACCTTGCCTATGCAAAACCGCGCTATGCGCGAGTATGCCGCACGGCGTGGCTGGACCATCGCCATGCAACTGAAGGAAGTCGGCTCCGGTGCGACCCAGAGGCAGTTGCGGGAGAAACTGCTGGACGCTGCGCGGCGCCGGGAAATCGATGTGGTGCTGGTGTGGCGGCTCGATCGCTGGGGAAGATCTGTCACTGACCTGCTTGCAACACTTCAAGAGCTGGAGCATCTCGGCGTCGGGTTCGTATCGCTGACCGAGGCGCTTGACTTGACCACACCGGCTGGTCGCGCAATGGCCGCGTTGCTGGCCGTCTTCGCGGCCTTCGAGCGCGAGATCCTCGGTGAGCGTGTACGGGCCGGACTTGCTCATGCCCGGCAGAACGGCAAGCAACTGGGCCGACCCCAAATCCGAAATCGCCCGCCGTCTCAACATCGGACGCACCTCTGTGCGCCGCATCCTCGCCGCTCCGCCCAGGAAGAAATAGGGCGGGTTCTTCAATTACGCAGCGCTGGCGAAAGCACACGTACAATCCAACCGATCTCGTAAGGTTGCACCTCACTTGCTTCGTGAACTCTGCAACTCGCCTGCATTGGGGACGATTGCCCACGCGGAGGACCCTTTCGACAGCGTCTTCTGCGAAGAGATGTGCTTTCATGGCGGCTCGTACAGAGTTCTGCCTGGGATCAATGAGCATGCCACGTTCATCCTGAAACGGATTCTGGAGTCGCTGTTTTTTCACCGTGATAACTTTCCTGATCGGGAATACGTGAGGATTGCGACTCGGCTGATCCACGGCGCCTTGGCGATCAGTGAACGAATCTGTTTTGCGGCAGGAATCACTAGGAACCCACCGATCGTAACGCGTTTCCAAGAAGACATCGTGGTTCCGGATGGAACGGCGCTGACGCGGCTGAAAGGCGCGGTGCAATTCAGCCACACGGGATTCGACCTTTTCCTGCGGAATTTGGGTCTGCCGCTCGATTGCCTACGGCCCTTGACGGCGACAGCGCAAGACTTGCAACTTGATGCAGACTTCCAAATTAGTGGCTTGCTCTCCCGGCAGCCCATCGTCGCAACGCAGGCCGATGTGGTCGTGGCCTCGCCGACCGAATTGTTGGCGGCGCTTCGCAACGCGCTCATCGCACTCGCTCAGGACAGAGGCGTGGCGGACGAACTTGCAGACCGTTTCGGCAGCGCAACTTGGCAGGCCGTACGGGAACACCTGAGTTATGTGAACTGCGGCGCGATTCCCCTGCGCGTACCGGATTGGCTTGATCGCCCAAGAGTCGTTCACGACGGTTTCCTTTCGCTCGACACGGACAAGATCGTCTACTGTCTTGCAGTGACGGACTCGTTGTCGGGCTACGACCGACAGAATCCTTTTGCGCTTTGGGAAACGCCCGGCTTGAACGACGCGCTCAGCGCACGGCTCGATATTGTCGCTAGCCACGTCTATGCGGCACAGCCTTGGGTGAACGAGATTTTCCTGATTCTTCTCACACAGTCTGTCGGACGCTTCGTTGCGATTGGAGTTGGCGGTCCCGACCTACCAACCTTGGCGCTGCCCGCAGCGGACCTATGCACCTTGTGTCTGCTCGAGGGAGGCAAAGACCTTGTGTTCTGGAAATTCGCTTTGGTTCGCTCCGCGACACACGAGCAGGCGTACATCACACCGACTGGCGTGATCGACGAGTACGAGTTTTATCGGAAGTGTCGATACACGTTCTACGCAAGCGACGACTATCGGCCGAATGCGATCTGGTTTGTGCCAGGAGGCGCAGGAGTCCTTCGGCGCGAAGTGTATCGGCAGCGAGATTGGCACGGTGTCCGCTCCTATGAGGCCAATCGGCTTGTCGAGGTCGCATGCCTGACTTCCCCCGATGTTCCTGTCTACTTGCCATCGGAGCGTCTTGGATCTGAACTGGCACTCCTGGTTGAAGGGTTCCCCATGCCAGTTTGGGTGACGGGGCCAGAAACACCTGTCGCCCGCGAGCAGCGACATCTGTGCGCCGAGTTCGTCGATGCCATTGCTTACTGGCTGTGGCAACTAGCGGCGGCGATCTCACCGATACTGCAGGACATCCGCAGGAAGCTCCCCGTGCTGCGCGTGATTGTGGAATTGAACTGGACAGGCGATGCCCCGGACGAACCCACCGGTGTGAAGGATGCCGAACAGCCGATTGCGGTCACCGCAACCGACTCCGAGCGCGGCGTGATCGTCGTTCGATTCAAAAAGGCGATAGAAGACGCCCTCGCAACCGTGGACAATGCCGGCGAACGGCTCTTCATACGTGAAATCCTGCTCGCTATACGGAGGTTGACAGACCACGACGTTGCGCGGGCGCTGCGCGATCATGCTCTCAAGAACACCATCGATAACTTCGCTCCGTTAGGGTTGAAGAAGAAAGTCTTCTTCTTGAATGCAGGAAATGTGCCGCAACTCGATGGTCGTGGTCTGCCGCACCCGCGCCCCGTGCAGGAGGTCGACAAGAACTTGCTGCTTGATCCTATCGGAGACCACTTTCGTCGCGACCAGCAATTCGCCGTGGGCCCCATCGATCCAGGTCGAACTCCGACTGTGATCAACGAGATCGTCTCATTCTGCTTTCAGCAGTTCACAGAGATGGTGGCCTCTCTCTCACCCGAGGGTCTGTTGGAGTGGATTGTCTTGCGTCACGAATCGAACGTGAGCAGCGCAACCAGAGCCAAGCTGCTGATGGCAACGCGGGTTGCATGTTTCGGCCAGTCGCCGGCGTTTCTCAAGGAAGTATCGGACGGGCTCTCGGAACAGTCGGAGGCAGCCGTGGCAGGACGGTTCCTCATCGAGTACGTGGCGGCTCGGCCCCCGACGGGTCTCCGCCCAATGAGCCTGGGTGTCTATGACGCATTGCTGGCTCGGGCGGCGATCATCACGACGTACGGCATGCTCAGCGACATCGTACACTTCGAGATCGCTCGCGTCGATGTCGATATGCTCGGTGCAGGGCGCCTGGGATTCCGCCCGGATCAATACCGCGCGGCCATGCAAGATTACAGGATGCGTTTCGCAGCGGCACAAGCAACACAGGCCGCCGACCGATTCCGCAGGCATTGGCAGCAGCCCGCTCTCGCGAGCGAGGATTGGCGGCGGGAAGTTGAAACCGCGACGCAAGCCGAGTTTGGCTTCCCCCTGTCGAAGCTGGTCGAACTTCTTTCGTTTGCAATCGAGATGGGTTTACGAAATCCTCCCATCGTACGGATGAGGTATGAGGACGCTGTAGCCGCATTCGCTACGCAGGACGGATGGGATCGGCAACAGGTGGAAGTTGCATTGGAGATGTTCCTGTATCGGCCACGGAACAATTTCCTGAAGCCGGGAAGCGGTTATCGAGCTGAGGACGTGTACCCGTGGCGGTATGGGCGGCGATGGTCCTATCTGCGGCGGCCGTTCCTTGTGGAAGAGCAGGATGGGACATGGCTTGTCTGGGGCCATCGCCACATGAAGGAAGCTCACTTGTACCTCTTGCAGACATGTTTCGGCGGTCGAATGCAAGCGACGAGCGATGCGATGAAGGCGCTGGTCAGCCGCCACGCCAACCGGGAAGGAGAAGCGTTCAACGATCAAGTCGCTGATCGACTCGCGGAAAAACCGGCTCTCGTTGTGCATCGCCGGCTCAAGAAGATCGGGACGGGCAAGAGCTCCATCCAACCGCCCGGCGACATCGACGTTCTGGTTATCGACGAGGTAAGAGGCAAAATCTACGTTCTCGAATGCAAGAATCTCGCGTTCGCCCGGACCCCGTTCGAACTGGCAGCGGAACTGCGAGCTCTGACCGAGTCGACGCCTCACCACCGGTCGATGATAGAGAAGCATCAGCGTCGTGTGGTTTGGCTCAAGGCGAATCTCGACGCATTGTTCGCCTGGGCGAAGCTCGATCCTACAAAGCAGTGGGAAGTTCACTCGGCGGTTGTCGTAGACGAGCACGCGATGAGTCCGAAACTGCAGGATGTTGGGGAGCCTGTCTTCTCGCTCGAGGAGTTGCGGGAGGAACTAGTTGACTTCGGGTTGGAAGCGCTTTGCACAGCCACCTATACGCCTTATCCAACAGATAGGGCCGACACCAACGAGTAGAAACCTCTTGCAGTACTCACAGTGCCTCCAGGTGTCTCCGCCGACCCATTTAGGAAGTCGAATCTAATATAAATTTTCATTATTATGATTGTTTATATGATGCAATTAAATATTGACAATTCTCGCAAGAATCACGTAAGCTATTTGTTGTCAATGGATAATCACAAGACCAGGAATGTGTTGATGATATATGGCGTCGAATAACCACTTGCAGGAGCTTTGCGAAGGTCTGGCGACAGGCAGGCTGCTGCCGTCGAACGTCCAAGCAAAAGCTCTCCATTGCAATGAGGTTATAACCTCGGCGGGCAGATCAATCCAAACGGATGCGCTTATCGAATTCCGCATCAAGGAAGTCCCGCAGGAACCGATCACTGCGGTTTTCGAATTCAAGTCGCGATTGACTCCTCTGATCCTCGAAGGAACGATCCACCAATTGCTGGGAATCTGTAATTCCCTGCGCGCGTCGGGTGAGTACAAAGACGTGTATCCAATGGTCGGAGCGCCATACCTCTCAGAATCAGTGCAGAACCGTTGCAAGGAACTCGGGGTCGGCTACGTAGACTTGAACGGAAACCTCCTGCTGGCTCACAAGAAGATCTATATAGATGTCGTTCGGCCCGCGACGGCGTATAAGAATCCCCAAGGTATCAAACGTATCTTCTCCGGCCGGTCTCGCCGCATTGCAAGGGTGTTGCTTGTCAATCCATTCAAGCCATTCCGGTTGGAGGAGATCGCTTCCGAAACCCGGCTCAGCGTTGGCCAAGTCTTTCAAGTCACAAAACGGCTTCATGAGGATGGATTCCTGGAGCGAATGTCAGAGGGCCGAATGCTGACGAAACCTCGTCAACTGCTAAAGCTTTTCACGAAGGAACTGCGGACGGATTTCCTGGAAAAGCGGCGGGTATTCAGGGGATTCAACGAAATGCCGCCGACGCGGATGGCCGAGGAACTAACCCGCCTCTGCGAGAAAAGGCTAATCCGTTGCGCTCTAACGTTGAGCAGCGGACTTGAGCCGTACGAGCGGAATCTGAGGGAAGAGGTCACCGCCGCATACATTGATGTTGATGCGGAGGAAATCAGAAACGATCTGCGGCTCGAAGCGGTCGAAAGAGGGGCCAACGTTCTTTTGATGACACCGCCGGAGACTGACAACACGGAGGCTGGCGGAATCTTTTACAAAACCCGCAAATTGGCGAACGGCATGGAGAGTGTAAACCCTATTCAGTTGTTCGCGGATTTCAGTTTGCACGGCGGCCGCGGCGAGGAGCAGGCGGAATTCCTGATGGAACACACACTGGGACTTCATCAATAGTGCTGAGCATAATAGACATCACGAATCAATTCCCGCCCACGAGGGAGAGGACTGTGCTCCTGGAGTTGCTGCGAGTCGTACGCAACTTGCAGAACGAGGGGATCGAATTCGTGCTCTGCGGTGGCTGGGTTCCGTTTTTGAAGCAGCTCGCGAGAGAGAGTGAAACGGCACACTCGATGAGCCTGGATATCGATCTGCTGCTTCGAAAAGCGGCCCAGGAACGCGAAGTTATTGACCGGGTCAAAGCGCTGCTGATTGGCGGAATGGAATTTGAACGCAGCAAAACGCACACTTTCCGTTACGAGAAGAAAGTTGAGGG
>JBEKOA010000230.1:0-5396 GCA_049522255.1 Occallatibacter sp. | reverse complement strand
CAGCGCCGCGGCTGCTTCCTTTGCCGTGCCGGGCAGCATCTGCGTCGACTTTTGCTTGGTTGGCAACGTGACTCGCTCCAAGACCACCACTGGCGTAGCGTCCACGGCCAACGCGGCTGCTGTAGCCGCGCGTACCTCTTTGGTCTTTGCTTTCTTGATGCCCATAAGCGTCGCATAACGTAGCTTGTTGCCGCCCGATTGAATCGTCAGCACCGCGGGGGTCGGCATCTCGACGGTCTGGAACCAGCCTTCTTCCCACTCGCGCTTGACGCTCAGGCCGCTCTCGGTCTTCTCCACGTGCAGAACGAGCGAAGCGTGCGGCAGCCCCAGCAGTTCGGCTAGAATCACCCCCGTCTGCCCCAGTCCCAAGTCATCGGACTGGAGTCCCGTGAGCACTAGGTCGGGATTCTCAGGACTCACTGCGCCAGCCAACAGTTTGGCTACGCCCAGCGCATCGCGATTGCCAAGGTCGGCACAATCGATCTGAATCGCCCGGTCCGCGCCCTTGGCCAGGGCCTCGCGGATCGTCGAGCCAATGCGCTCCGGCCCGGCGCTGACGACGATTACCTCGCCGCCGTGCTTCTCTTTGAGCTGCAAGGCCTCTTCGAGTGCGTAGGCGTCGGATTCGTTCAGAGCCCATTGCAGCCCGGCCTCTTCGATCCACTTGCCCGCAGCGTCGACGCGCATCTGCGCATCTCGCTCCGGCACTTGTTTGATGGCTACGATGATCCTCATGAAAATCACCTGGGTTTGATCTTGTCATAAGCCTGCGTGAAGCTCGAGAGCTGCATTAACGAAAGAAGCAGCATCACCACCAAAATGGTGATTTGTCGAACGATGTCTTTGGTGTTCAGAGTTACCTCTTCGGCAGCCTGTAGAACGCGAAGGCACCGCCAGAGTTCGACAGCAGAGGCAACCAAACATGCCTCAAACGCGATAGCGTTGAAAAGATAGTCATAGAAATGTAGCTGGCTTCCGATCAGAGTCCAAAGTCTGAAGAGAAACTCCCAGTCCACAATTGCGTAGAGGAAGAGTATCGAAAAGAACAGAGCTTTACTGTTTCCAAACGACCTCGTTGGCTTTCCTTCTTCACGTTTTTCGGGTAATGTTTCTTGTTCCATTCACTTTCTCCAATTCTCAGGCTTTTGCACGGTCTGGATCTGTGGGTAGTCCGCGCGCAGCTAATTGAGCAATGTCGAGGAGTTGCGGCGCATTTTCGCCGCCCCCAGCCAGCGCGTCGCGGAACATAGTATTGCAGAAGGGGCAAGCCGTTGCTATGGTCTTCGCCCCAGTTGCAACCAACTCCGCCGCGCGCACATGGCTCACCCGCTCGCCCGTTTCCTCGCCGAGAAAAGCCAACCCGCCGCCTGCGCCACAACAGAAGCTGCGTTCATGGTTGCGCGGAGCCTCGACCAGCTCTCCCGCCAGCGCGGCGACGGTTCGCGGCTCCTCGTAGACGTTGCGATAACGGCCGAGATAGCAGGGATCGTGGAAGACGATCTTTTCTCTCCCAGGTCCCAAAAGCGGGACCTGGGGCACCCTGTCTTTTTTGTTTTGGTCATTTGAAGAGGAAGACGCATTAGGCAGCTTCGCAGCGAAGCGCGCGAGAAACTCGCTGTGATGCTCGACCGGCGGCGGCGTGCCGTATTCCTTACAGTCCTCCTGAATCGTGCGCACGCAATGCGGGCAGATGGTGATGATCCGCTTCACCTTGTTCTCGGCCAGTGTCTTCAGATTCTCCTCGGCCAATTGCTGAAAGAGCAGATCGTTGCCCAGTCGGCGCACCGGGTCGCCGGTACACTTCTCTTTGCGCAGCACGCCGTAGCTCGCGCCAAGATAATTCATCACGCGGGCGAGGTCGGCGACGATCTCCCGGCCCTTGGGGTCGTAGCTGCCCATGCAGCCGAGCCAAAGGCAATACTCCTGCGTCCCGTCGAAGAGCGGCAGACCGGCCTTCGCGATAAACTTGTCGCGGTCGGAAGCGGGCAGGCCTAGCGAGTTCGACCCGCGTTCCAGAGCCAGGAAGAGTTTCGAGCCGTAGTCGTTCTCCCATGCCCCCGTGTTTACCGCTCCGCGACGCAAGCCAACAAGGATGGGCAGATGCTCGATGCCCACCGGGCACTGGAACTCGCAGGCTCCGCAAGTCGTGCACTGGAAAACCGCCTCTTGCGAGTTGTACTTGCCGAGCAGCGGCTCTTCTGAAGCCGGGGTGAGGTCGTTCAGATAGCCGCGCAGGCCGAGGATGATTTCTTTAGGGTTGAGCAGCTTTCCGGTATTCGCCGCGGGGCAGTGCTCGGTGCAGCGGCCGCACTCGACGCAGGAATAGGCTTGCAGGCTGACAAGCTGAGTGAGATCCGTGCCCGCGACCAGCCCGAAGTCCTCATCGCCAACAAGCGGGGGGATCTGGCTGAAGCCGCCGCGCGAAAGAAAGACCGTGGCCGGGCTCAGCACCAGATGCAGATGCTTGGTGTGCGGAATGATAGGCAAAAAGCTCAGCAGCGCCAGCGTGTGTACCCACCAGAGGATCCGCGCGGCGGGGGCGGAGTCGGCGACGAAGAACGACGCCAGATAGGTGACCATGAGCACAAAGATCAGCAAGGCGATGACACCGGACTGGTAGGAGAGCTTCTTACCCAGCCACTTGGGCCGCACCAGGAACCGGCGGACCAACAGACCTAGAATCCCCACGGCGCATGCCACGGCAAAGCCGGCAGCGAGGTCGAAGTAGAAGCGGCCAAAGAAACCGGATGGGTTGAGAAAGCCAAGGCCCAGCCCGGTTGCGAAATGATTCAATGTGACCAGGGCAAATGCGCAGAATCCCCAAAAAACGAGGGCGTGGGCCAATCCGGGCAGCGGCCGCTGGCGGATGACCTTTGCCTGGCAACCCACCTCCCAGACGAAATCCCCGAACCGCTTGCCGATGGGAGAGAAGCGAAAGCCCGCGTCCTTCTTCGAGTGGAGAATCTTGTCGAGGACGGTGCCGAAGCGGCGCCAGAAGCCTGCTACGGATGCCGCGGCCAACACGATGAGGAGCAGCTTCTCTGCAAGAGAGAAGTGCTGGGGTTCAGCCAGTGTCAGGTTCAAAAGGTGCATAAGCGAACCGAACTAATGAGACAGGGGCAACGATACACTATCAGCTTGAGGACTGTCGCGCGACGCAGACAGGATCCGAGAGACGCTCAGCCTTTATCAGTTGGACTTCGGAGTTGCAGTCTCACTTGGAATTGAGCTTTTCGGCTTTTCTGCGATGGGTTGTGCAAAATCAAACGGGCTCGATTCAAATTCCCGCGAAGTGTATGCACTGTCCGTAATCTTGCATCCCACGCGCAGGTGAGTGAGGTCCCTCTCGTACCACCATGCGGTGAGTTGCACTGCATCGCCATTGAGGTAGCGCGAACAGACTTGCTCATCAATCGACTTGCAGACCACGTCGACGGAGAACTTGAGGTCAACCCATTCGCCAGGACGAAGCTTCAAGTGTTGTACAGGGTTTTCAGGCTGTGCCCAGAAAGTAACTCCACCACGAAGCTCAGCGATTTCACGGGTGGTTTTCGTCACCGCCATCCGAACCCAAATGGATGCGGCTTCATATGTGAAGGTGTCGTTATGCGGATCGGTTTGTACTGGAGCGACTGGAGCTATTTCCCAGGGGACCTCGGCAGGGACGTAGACATTCAGATTCTTGAGTCGGAGGGTGATTGAGATGCGAGGTTGGCCGTCGCCTATTTCAGGTTGGGCATCAACGATCGAAAGACCAAGATGATCGTCTCTCCGTTTATCAATTACCTCGCCGTCTGCTTGGCCGCTACCACTACAAGCGACTTTGTAGTCCTCATCGTACTTTCCGAGTTGGGCGGAAGTGGGGGATGGTGGGAGGGGCTGTGTAAGATCACGCGTGGCGACAAGTTGTGCATGTGCAGCTGATGAGGCAATGAGGCTAACCGACTCAAGGAGAAACCCGAGTGCGAAGTACCACGAACGAGCGAGCATACACCCTCCGATTTGTCCTCAGCAGCGCACGATCTTCGGCGACGTAATCCCCTTGGTTGCGTTGCGCGTGTCTACCACCAACTGCGACTGCTCGACGATGGCTTTGTAGTCGTAGGTTGAGTGGTCGGTCACGATCACGACGGCGTCGTATTGGCCCAGATTGTCGAGCGGCGTGTTGGTCATATTCAGGTCGTAGTGGCGGCCGTGGCCCACTTTGGCAAAGTAGGGGTCGTTATAGCTGACTTCGGCGCCCTTTGCGCGCAGCAGTTCAATGATGGTTAGCGATGGCGATTCACGCAGATCGTCAATGTCGCGCTTGTAGGCCACACCCAGGACCAGCACCTTCGAGCCCTTGATCGATTTGCATTGCTCGTTGAGGGCCCCGCCGATCTGATCGATCACAAAGTAGGGCATGTCGGTGTTGACTGCGCCGGCAAGTTCGATAAATCGCGTGCGAAAGTCGAATTGTTTGGCTTTCCACGAAAGGTAAAACGGATCGATGGGAATGCAATGGCCGCCGAGACCTGGGCCGGGATAAAAAGCCTGAAAGCCGAAGGGCTTGGTCCTGGCCGCGTCGATGACTTCGTGGATGTCGATGCCCATGCGCATCGTGAGCTGTTTGAGTTCGTTGACCAGCGCGATGTTGACGCAGCGATAGATGTTTTCGAGCAGTTTGGTCATCTCGGCGACCGAGGGGTTGCTGACCTCGACTACGCGGTGAAAGATAGCGCCGTACATTGCCGAAGCCAGTTCCGTGGCCGCCGGGCCGCAGCCGCCCACTACTTTGGGAATATCGTGCCGCGCGATCGTATCGTTGCCAGGGTCTTCGCGTTCAGGCGAAAAGGCAACATGAACGCCGAGCTCGTCGAGCGTGCGTGAGGCCTTGAGGCCGAGCGGGTTGCCGGCTTCAAGCAGCGGGACTACGATTTCCTCCGTCGTGCCGGGATAGGTCGTGCTCTCGAGCACAATCAACTGGCCCTCGTGCAGCCACGGCGCGATCGACTCGACTGTCCCGGTTACGTAGCTCAAGTCGGGTTCATGGTGCTCGTTCAGCGGTGTAGGCACGCAGATGATCACCGCGTCCATGCGGGCGATCTCAGAGTAATCCGACGTAGCGCGAAAGCCCGCCTTCTGCGCCGCTTCGATCTCGCTGGGGAGGATGCGGACGATATAGGAGCCACCGGCGTTGAGCGTCTCCACCTTGCCCGGCTCGATGTCGAAGCCCGTCACTCTGAATTGCTCGCTGCTGAAGAGCAGCGTCAAGGGCAGGCCCACATATCCCATCCCGACGATGCCAATGAGGGCCTCCCGGGAGTCGATCTTTTGCTTGAGTCCGGCCACCCGGTTTTCGGTCGCAGTTGCCATGTCCATCATTGTAGGACACCCGGCAGCGTGAGCTAAGGTAG
>JBEKOA010000229.1:0-5573 GCA_049522255.1 Occallatibacter sp. | reverse complement strand
TGAGACTCTGCGCTTCGAGAGCTACCAGAGCACCGGGTATCAAGACCAGATAGATGAGCGTCCAGTGCAGGAACCTCGTTCCATTCAAAGGCTTCATGATTACTCCAGAATTCAGTGAATACGATTCGGTTGGACTGAAGCCAAGAGAGATTCTTGTCTTCAGTCCAACCGAGACTTTCTTCACACTCAGCCGGTTATTGCAGCTCGAACGTGACGGTATCGATCTTGCCTGTAAAGCGATAGGGCGACTTGTACTCCGGACTGACCGGGGAACCAAGATCGCTGCCCACGTCCAGTGTTTCGCCTCCGGCATAGATGCTAGAGAACTGAGCTTCGCCGACAGACACACCGTTGACTGACAGCTTCACAGCGCCGGGAACGGGGCGGCGCGAATAAAAGCCTGGCGCACCCGAAGTGTTTGGCGTACTGTCCGGCGACGGAGTCACATTCAGTTGAATATGCTGCACGCCTGCATGAATAGGCGTCTTTGAAACAATCTGCTCAGAGTGGTCGTTGGCAACATTCACCTCATAGTACAGGTGGCTGTCTTTTACGAAGAGGCTGAAGCCGCCCAAGATGCCTCCGTCGGCCACGATGACACCTTCGGCGCCATCCGTCGGAATCTCCACATCGGCATCGATCGTATATGCATGCCCGTAGAGACCGGGCGCAAAACGCAGCGGCAAGCGCTCCACTCCCGAACGGAAGGTGAATGCCTTCTGGTCCTTGATCTTCTTATCCAAAGGCGAGGAGCGCTCCGGCAAAATCGGATACGCGTGGTTGCGTTCCGCTTCGCTGTTGAAGACCTGCTGCAGTTCTTTCACTTTTTCCGGATACTTGTCGGCGAGGTTGTGAGCCTGGCTGGGGTCCTCATTCAGGTTGTAAAGCTCCCACGGCCGCACATCGATGTCCTTGTCGCTGGGATGTTGAATTGTATTCGGCTCCCAGGTGGAGTGGTAGCGATCGCCTGCCCACCAGCCATCCTTGTAGATGCCGCGGTTGCCACTGGTTGTGAAGTACTGGAGTGTGTGGCGAGTCGGAACCTTCGGATTGTCAATGGTATACACCAGACTCTTGCCTTCGAGCGGAATCTGCTTCACACCGTTGACTTCCTCGGGAAACTTCGCGCCCGTGATCTCATAGATCGTTGGCGCAATGTCGTTGACGTGCGAGAACTGGCCGCGTACGCCACCCGCGTCCTTGATATGTCCGGGCCAGGAGATCACCAGCGGATCAGTGACGCCGCCCAGATGCGAGGCGTCCTGCTTGGTGCCGACGTAGGGCGAGTTCAGCGCCCACGCCCAGGAAGCCGCATAGTGATTCATGTACAGTTCGCTGCCCAGCAGGCCGGCGATATCTGTTCGCTCCTCAATCGACTTGGGCTTGCCATTCACATCGACTGCATCGTGCCCTTCGAGACCTCCCTCGGCGCTGGCGCCGTTATCGCCAAAGATCCATAAGATGACGGTATTGTCCGCTTGGCCTTCATCGCGAATCGCATCGAGCAGTCGGCCAATCTCGTGATCGGTATGTTCTGCGTAACCGGCGTAGACTTCCGCTTCGTGCGCCAGCAACTTCTTCTGCTGCGGTGTCAGCGAGTCCCATGCAGGCAGTCCATCAGGACGCGGAGTAAATTCGGCATTGGCGGGAATCACGCCGGAAGTCTTCTGCCGGACAAAGGCCTCTTTGCGGACTTCATCCCATCCCTTGTCGAACTGCCCTCTGTAGCGCTCGATCCACTGTTGCGGCACATGGTGCGGCTCATGCGTGGCCCCGGTTGCAAAGTAGATGAAGAAGGGCTTATTCTTGGCCGCGGCATCGTGCTGATGGAGCCAGTTAATCGCTTCGTCGGTAATATCCGTCGTAAAGTGATAGCCATCCTTCGGCGATTTGGAAGGCTCCACAGGCGTCGTATCACGGTAGATGCGCGGATAGTACTGGCTGTCGGCTGCCTGATTAAATCCATAGAAATGGTCGAAACCTAGTCCCGTGGGCCAATGGTCAAATGGACCTACTGAGCTGACCTCCCACATCGGCGTATTGTGCCACTTGCCATAGGCAGAGGTGCTGTAGCCATTTTCCTTGAGCACTTCGGCGATTGTCGCCGCGCTTTTGGGCAGCACGGTGCTGTAACCCGGATAAGGCGCCGACCACTCGGCGATTGAACCAAAACCCACCTGATGGTTATTGCGCCCGGTCAGCAGTGCGGCGCGCGTCGGCGAGCAGAGCGCATTCATGTGGAAGCTGTTGTAGCGCAAGCCGGCATTCGCAACACTCTCGAAGACCGGCGTGTGAATGGGGCCGCCGTAGGCCGAGGTGGCGCCGAAGCCCACGTCGTCTATCAGGATCAAAACAACATTTGGCGCGCCTGCCGGCGCTTTGGGCGGCTCGGGCCACGAAGCCGTGGGAACCTCATGAACAGGCAGCGTCGGCCATGACTTCTGCGGCGCTGCGCTCTGTGCGTGTGCGGAGGGCCATGCACTGAAGGCCATGGTTCCGCTCAGGATGTATCCGATACGATGGCTAAGTTTCATTGTTCGTTCTCCAAGAAGAGTTTGTGCTTGAATGAGCTGGAAAAGCGGTTTCCTGCTCCGAGTGATTGAGTTAGATAAAGTGCAGGAAGGTATGCGCGGGAAAAAGCATGTGCCCAGGGGGCTTAGGCACGACATCGTAGACTAAAGACACTCTTACGCTGGCGAAGAGCCACTGTTGAGCATTGCGGCCAGGTCGATCTCGATCTCGTCTTCAACGGTGTCCTCTCGGAGATATGTCTTCTATCTTCGTGCCGGTTTCATGCCTGGAAGGAATTGGCTTTCCACACACGGCGACTGCTTTTCAATCCGCATAGCGGCGGACGTAGGCGGCGGCGCGTTCGGCCTGTTGAGCCTTGCGCTCCGCTGGAGTAAGCCGAGGCTGCGCCAGGGCAAGGTCGGCCACCTTGACCAGCCGAACTGATCGCACCCCTTGCGCATGGGCGTCGAGCGGTTCCGGCAGCTTCTGCCAGCGCACGAACAATGTGCCCTCGTGCAGGCCAGTCGTATCCAGCCAGTTGGTGACGCCGGGGTCTTTGGGCGCCACGACCAAGGTCAATGATCCGTCGGGGTTAGGCCTTGCCTGCGAGAGGTTCAGCGACGCCGTACGGTGCACGTAGTCGAGCGAGCTTAGCCAGCCACTGGCCAACTGCACGGCCAGATATTTGGCGCCGATGGGGTCGAGAACCAGGACGAGCGCCTCGTCGTCCGCCAACTGGAAATGGCCCGACGATGAAAGACCCCATCGCCCGCCTTCGCGAATTTTGGGTGAAGTCAAACTGTTAGGCGGCCCTTGGTAGAAACCCGGAGAGTTGGCGAAGCCGCCGCCCTTGGCCTGAACGATGTGAGGAGTGATCTGGCGGATGAGTGCGGCAGCCTCGCGCGCCAAGGTGGCGTCGTCCGCCGGAGTTGCAGAGGCGGGGCCATCGAGAATGGTCAACTCCATCCGGTAGGGCGTTTCACGGCCCCAGTTCTGGATGGTGTCACGGATGAGGATAAAGTGAGCATCAGATGTAGTGGTGATGTGATTCGTCTGCCCTGCGGCCGGTTCCGGGCCGATCGTCAGAGTGAAGGAACCGTCTGTCTCCGTGTGGATGTCCTCGTCGACAACTTCCTGGATCACTTTGCTCCATCCGTCCTCACCCGGCAGCCTCGGTAGCAGTTGCAGTGACTCCTGGATTGGCGTCGGCCCGGCCGGGTGAGCGGTCAAACGATAATGATGGCGGTCGTCCACCGGGAAGATGCGAAAGACGTTGTCCACATTGGGCATCAGCACCTTACTCGCAGGCACTGCGATCCCCGACCAGATGTGTGCTGGTGCCCAAAGCCATTGCAGGCGAGAGCGCGCTGGATCGCGGTTGATGGCGTCAACCACCCCGGCATAGACAACCTCGTCCACCGCATGCGGAAGAATCGCCTTGCCCTCCAATATGCTGGCATAAGGATCGGCGGCAAAAGCATGAGTGACCGAAGCAACTTCTGCCTTTACCGGTTGGCTGGCCAGCAAGCGCAAGGACTGGTGATCCAAGGTGAGTTGATCGGCGGAGGCCAAAGGCGACTGTGCTGTGGCCGTCAAGCCGGCTGCCAGGGTCAAGGCTGCTGTCAGTGCGAGTAGGGAACGAAACATCACGGGAAGATCCTCTCTTGAATTCATGTAGTTGCCAGTTGAGCTGCCAGAGTGGCAAACGCTAAAGCTTGCCGGGTCGCCGAGATTACATCGACGGCCTCCGGCCAGCGGTCGGCAGGGTTGTGGAACAGGGGATTGTCACCCTGCAAAGAGAGATAGCGGCCGTGGCGATGGAAGATGGTGCCGGCCTCTCCCCCCGGCGCGGTGCCGAGCGGTACGATCTGGCTGGCAAGCAGCCCCTGGTCAGCCAGTGCAGCCACACCGTGAGACTGGGCTTCTGCATCGGCCGGTTGAAGGCGGATTTGCCGACCAGCACCGATATTTGCGCCGAAATGCAGCCACAGTTTTGCCTGCCCGACCAAGGCCGCACGGTGCTCCAGATAGGCGTCCAGGCCGATCTGCCCAAGTTCATGTCCGCTTGAAGCCAGAAAGAAAACATCCCGCACCGGCTTGACTACAGAGACAGCTCGCGCAGTTTCCAGCCAAGCAGCGATCCCGCCCGCACGCTCCCCGGCGCAGGTCCACCAACCGCTGCGCGGTGTCATCACGATCAGCGGTGCGGCGGCAGGATCGCTGCCAGGAATCCCTCCGACTACGTTGAAAGCCTTCGCGGGCCGGCGGGTTGCCGACGCCACTAGCTGTGCCGATGCACCGGCGGCGGCTCGTTCTCGCAGCCAATCAGCTTCGACGCTCGACACCTGCAATGCAGGTGCTCCGGACGGCGCCAGAAAGCGGGAGGCATTGATCAGAGACAGGCCGGGCCGGCCGCCGCGAGTCACGATCACCACCGCTTTATGGGATCCGTCCAGAGCCTGGCGCAGGGGGCCGGGCCGATCAGTGCCATCCTGCGGTGAGGCTTCGAAGAGGCCGATCTCGGCATTGCTGCCGACTAGACCAAGATGTCCGCTGATTCCCTCGGATGCGGTAAGGCCAGCGTCGAAAAGCGGCACGCCGCCGATCCGTCGCCCATCGATGTCGAGAAAGGTCTGGTCCAGGTCCACTCGATTGATGGGGAATGATTCCAGCTTTGCTTCGATCCCAGCAGCCTGGAGTTGGCCAGCCAGCCAATGAGCCGACGCTTCGTCAACATCGGTGGCGGTGCGGTGGATGCCCTGAGCGTCATAGTCACGCACAATCCTGGCGACGCGGATACGCGCTTCCACCTCGACAGAATTTGACGAAGCAAGAGCTGCCCGGAGTGGCCGGACCGCATAGGTAAGACCCAATACTCCACAAGAAACCAGCAGACGGCGACGGGACAGCATGATCAACACCTCATATTTCAAGTAAATGCAATTGATAGCAGCCTTCCAGAATGGCAACCTGACTCAAAATCAAGCGCATCGTCAACCCGGATGGAGTCTTGCGAAGTACAACTCCTACTGAATTCTTTTTGGCGCTGCCACCACCCGTTC
>JBEKOA010000228.1:0-6156 GCA_049522255.1 Occallatibacter sp. | reverse complement strand
GTCTGGGCGTCGTTCCTGGAACTGGGTCCGTGGAATCCCATCATCGCGCTGGCCATCGCCACCGCCAAAGCAATGCTGGTGGTGCTGTTTTTCATGCACGTGAAGTACTCGACGAAGCTGACAAAGCTGACGGTCTTCTCGGGCGTCTTCATGTTTCTGGTTTTGATTTCGATGACGCTGGCAGACTACATCAGCCGAGCCTGGGGTAGTTGGTAGGGTGGGAACAGAGTTCTTTGCAAGCATGGGCTGCCGATTGGCAGCCCTTTGTCGTTGGACATAGCGAATCGAGCTTCGTGGTTTCCCAGGTCTCAGAGTCGAGACCTGGGCCAACCGGGGAGTTGTTGAGGCTGTAGGACGGAGAAGTTCGGGACCCCGTTATTCGTTGGCAGTAGAGGCTACCTCATGCAGCCAGCCTGGGGCTTTCAGTAATTCTCTTGGACGGGAGCCATCGGCTTGGCCTACTAATCCGGAGCCGTCGACCTGTGCGCGTTCGTCCTTGGGCGATTCGAGGAAGCCTTCGACGTACTCGGCCATGCCCTGCGCCTTCCAGAAATCGACAACAGCGGCGGTCTCCTTTTCGCTTACGTAAGGCGCGTGCAGGCGCATCAGGCGGCTGGTGCCAGGAGGCAGGAAAAGCATGTCGCCGCGGCCCAGCAAGGCCTCTGCCCCGTTGGTGTCGAGGATGGTGCGCGAGTCAACCTTGGTGGCCAGGCGGAAGCTGATCCTTGTAGGCACGTTGGCCTTGATGAGGCCGGTGATCACGTCTACGCTGGGCCGCTGCGTAGCGAGGATGAGATGAATACCGACGGCGCGGGCCATCTGCGCGAGGCGCGTGATCGACTCTTCAACATTCGCACGATCGAGCATCATGAGGTCAGCCAGCTCGTCGATGATGATGACGATGCAAGGCAGCGGCTGCTCGTCTTCGCCATCGTCGAAGAGCGAAGGCATGACGCCCTCGAAGAGCTTGTTGTACTGATCGATGTTGCGTACGCTGCGGCTGGCGAGCAGCTTGAGGCGGCGTTCCATTTCGCGGACAGCGTTCCTGAGCGCGTTGGCCGCCAGCTTGGGCTCGGTGATGATGGGCGTGAAGAGATGCGGCACGCCTTCGTACATGCCCAGCTCAACACGCTTGGGATCGACGAGAATAAGGCGAACCTGTGCGGGCGTGGTGCGATAGAGCAGGCTCATAATCATGGCGTTGATCGCGACCGACTTGCCTGAGCCTGTGGAGCCGGCGATGAGCACGTGGGGCATCCCGGCCAGATCGGCGGTAATGAAGCGGCCGTTGATGTCCTTGCCCATGGCGATGGTGAGGCGCGACTTAGCTTTGTTGAAGACCTCCGACTCGAGGCAGTCGCGCAGGTTGATCGTCTCACGGCGGTGGTTGGGCACCTGGATGCCGACGGTATTCTTGCCGGGCATGCGCTCGATCAAAATACTCTCAGCCCGCATGGCAAGGCAGAGATCGTCGGCCAAGCCCGTGACGCGCGAGTACTTCACGCCGGCCTCGGGCTTGAATTCATAGGTCGTGACCATGGGTCCGGGGTTGATCTGGACTACCTGGCCGCGCACATCGAACTCGGCACATTTTTCAACGAGCACGCGAGCCTCTTCGCGCAATTCATCTTCGCGCACGGCCTGGGGGCCGTCGCCCTCGTTGAGCAGAGTGCTGGGAGGCAGCTTGAAGCCGCTCACATGCTTGGGCGCCACGGTCGCGGTGTGCATTCCAGCATCGGCGCGCAGATGAATCGCAATCTCTTCACTGTGCGCGGCGGCTGGGGCGGTGGGCACAAGAGCGGGCTGGGGCGCGGCCGGCTCAAATCGGGCAGCTCCAAGTCGCGACTCCATCGGTTCGAAGCGGGCGGGTTGGGGCCGTGCGGGTGTGGACTGCGCGGCTTCCGGTTTGGCCTGCACAGCGTTTGCAGTGACTGGAATCTGCTCAACCGGGGCTGGAGCCGGTTCCCCGGCGGCGCGTTCCCAGATACTGCTTCCATGGGAAACAGATGAGTTTGCGTTCTCAGCTTGTGCCGATGGGATCGCGCGTTGAAATGCCGGAATGTCTTGCGGGTCAATCGGCGATATGCGGTGCCGGCGGAAGAGTCGTGCGAAAAAGCCCGGACGTATTTCTTCCGATGCCTCCGCCGAATCTTCTTCGGGCATCGGGTCGGGAATGAGCTTTGAAGAAACGAGGTGAGGGCCTGATTCATTCCGGCTCTCTTCCATTCGTTGGACCTCGCGCATGGCGAGCCGCTCTTCCTTGCGTTCTCTGCGCTCGTCGCGCCAGTTGCGCCAGCGGTCATGCCAGGAGGCGAACTGCAGCCAGCGGTCTCCGACGCCTTCTTTGATGGCCCAGAAGCTTACAGATGAGGCGAACCAGAGCCCGGCGGCGGCCAGCACGCCAGCTACCAGCCAGGCGCCCTGGATATTCAGATAGGTGACCAGCAGTTGGGCCATGAGCTTGCCAACGACGCCTTCGACGGGCACAGCGTGCAGCCAGCGCCAGCTCCAGGGCAACAGGCCAAAGCATGCTGGAAGGAAGGCAAGCGCGAGCAAGGTGCCCATCCAGCGCAGCCAGGCCGCGCCGCCGGGGCGCGAACGCATCCAGGTCCATCCCAGGCCGCCCATCCACAAGGGCAGGAAGAAGGCGGTCAGACCGAGGGTTTGCAGCAGCAGGTCGCCGATCCAGGCGCCGAAGAGGCCGGTCCAATTGCGCGCGGCGTGGGGCCCGTTCGCGCCCGAAGCTGTGTTCCATGAGGGGTCGGTGGGGTGATAGGTGGCCAGCGCGAGCAGCAGCATCAGGGCGGCCAAGACCAGCACCAGACCCAAGAGAATGTTGAATGGGCGGCTGCGCGTCGGCGCTAGAACAATGCGAATGGGTTTCATGGCGTGGGCGCTCCGTCTCCGTGGCCGCTCGGGACCCTGCCGCGAGCGAACTGAAGAGCGGACTTGAGACTCCCAGAGCAGTCTCTATTATCCCTGTGCAGAAGGCGAATTCTGGGCAAAAGATGGCGGGAGGAACCTTGGTGTGGACCCCCGACCGGAGAGCCTATCCCCCGATGAACTTGGTTCCCCAGATCAGCAGGGCCACGCCGAGGATGATGCGGTAGATAGCAAACACTGTGAAGCCGTGCTTGCGCACCCAGAAGAGGAACCACTCGACCACTCCAAGGGCCACGATGAACGAGACAACCAGGCCGATTGCGAGCACGATCCAATTGTTTGAGTTCATCACCACGTGCGCTGCTACGCCATGGCTGGGAAAGACCTCTTTTTTCAGGTCCCAGCAGGTGGCTGCGATCATGGTTGGAATCGAAAGCAGGAAGCTGAATTCGAGGGCAGCGGGACGGTCGAGACCTACCATCTGGCCGGCAGCGATGGTGGACATCGAGCGCGATGTTCCCGGAAAGATTGCCGAGAGCGTCTGGCAGAGGCCAATCCAGATGGCCTGGGGCACGGTCATCTCCTCGACGTGCGTGGTGGTGGCCTCGAAGCGGTCACTGCGGAGATCGACGATCCACATTACTATGCCACCGAGGAGAAGCGCCAGCGCGATCACGTTGAGGCTGCCCAGGTTCTTCTCGCTCCACTTGTGCAGGAGCAGCGCTGGGGCAGACGTGAAGGCAAAGGCGATCAGCGTGAGCGAGATGGGATGATTGAGCCAGTTGCGGTCTCCCCCTTCGCCCTTGGGAAAGCTGCGCATGAAGTCGATGATGCGGGTCAAATAAAGCAGCAGCAGCGCCAGAATGGCTCCCAACTGGATCACGATCGTGTACATCTTCCAGTAGGCGTCGTCTAGCGGGATCTTCATCAGCGCTTCGGTGATGCGCAGGTGCGCCGTCGAGCTGACCGGCAAGAACTCGGTCAAGCCTTCCACAATGCCCAATAAAACCGACTGAAGATAAGGATTCAAGAAGCCTCCGGGGCGCGCGTCACTCCCGGTCGATGCCGTAGACGGGGATGCCCTCATCTAATTTGAACACGAGGGCCGCGGCTCGGGCGGTGAAATCCGACTGCGGGAACTTGTCTTTTAACCTGCCGGCCAACTGGCGGGCGTTGTTATGGGCTGCGCTGCTCTTGTTGTCGCTGCCGTCAGCGGCAAACATGTCGGTGAGCACAGCCTCGCGGTAGACCGCTTGATAGAGGGCCTGTGCGGTTCGCGGGCCATCGGGAATCTCGTCCGCGTACTTCTCGTAGATTTCGGCTTCCTTCTCAGGGCATTTGGTGGTGCCTTGCCAGTCGCCGCAGAGCTTGTTGTCGATCAGGTCAAAGGCCGCAAGGTCGGCCGGGCGGGTGTGAGGATAGAGCTTGATGACCTTCTTCAGTTCTTCCTCGTCCATCTGGTCGCGCATGTAGGGTTCGCGTTCTTTGGCCGAGGGCCGCGAAGAAGAGTCGGCCTTCTGCAACTGCCACAGAATGTCGGCCGCGCGCCATGCGGCCTCCGGGGCCAGCGGCGAGTTGGGAAACATCTCCGCGAGCCGGCGATAGAGCAGCCTCGCGCTGCGCGCTGCATTGATCGGGCCGCGAGGGTCGCTTGCCAGCGACTCCTGATTGGCAGCCTCTCCCATCAGCACCTGGTCCCCATTGGGCGTGGTTTCGATGACTACTCCGCGCGTCTCCATCCAGCCGGAGATGGGCGGCGGCGTTTCGTCGCGGCCAAATTCGGGGGCATCACTGCCGCGGGCCTCCTGGATGTCTGTGTTGGCGTAGACGCGCATCCAGGGGCCGCTCCGTTCGGCTACCACCATTTCGCGGCCAATCTGCACCTTGTCCACCTTTTGCGAACTCTTATCGGGCGCGATGTAAAGCCAGGTCACACGCAGGGCCGTGGCGCGCGGGCCGGCGATTGGCTTTTCCAATTGCGGCTGTTTCTTGTCGGCGTGGGCGGGCAGGGCGGCGCAGGCCAAAGCCAGGGCAAGGGCGAGTTTTCGGGGAGCGAGGATGTGGGGTCTCATCACATAGAAAATCATAGTCGAACGACGCCACCTGCGTTGGGGCGGATGCCTTCGGCTCGCCCGTGTAGGGCTTCGTTGAGAATCTTGTCAAGCAGTTCCGGCGCAACGTTAGCGCCGCTTACTACGGCTGGGTGCCCCATCCTTGCGGCGTCTTTGTTCTTGCCGCAAGGGTGGGAGACCACGATCCTCAACGAGCCTTCGTCTTCTCACTTTGAGCGTTCGGTAAGTATCTCGGCCAGCAATTCCGGTGCAACATTACCGCCGCTGACTACGGCGACTGCTTTTTTGTAGCTCGGCAGTTCGGCGGCATGGAAGAGCAGAGCGGCTGTGGCCACGGCTCCGCTAGGCTCGGGTACCAGGCGCGTAGTCGCTACGATGGCACGCATAGCGGCGCGAATCTCCGCTTCACTCACGGTGATGATGCCGTCCACGAAGGCCTGAATGTGGGCGAAGTTGCGCACTCCTACGCTCTGCGTGCGCAGCCCGTCGGCGATGGTCCGGCTGACAAGCTCGGCCGGCCAGGTCGCGATCACGCCGGCGCGAAAGCTCTCCGACGCGTCGCCAGCCAGCTCCGGTTCGACGCCAAAGACCTTTGCGTTGGGTCTAAGTTGCTTGACGGCTGCAGCGACGCCGCTGAGAAGGCCGCCGCCGGAGACCGGCGTCAGCACCAGGTCCACATCGGGTAGAGCTTCGACGATCTCCAGACCGCAAGTCCCCTGCCCTGCGATGATCTGGTCGTCGTCGTAGGGAGGGATGACCACATATCCGTGTTCTCGCACCAGCCGCTCGGCGAGGGCGAGGCGTTCGCTTGAAGCCATACCAACATCCACGACCTCAGCTCCGAGCGCCAGTGTCGCGGCACGCTTGATGGCCGGCGCATTCGCGGGCATCACGATGACGGCCTTGGCGCCGACCTCGCGCGCGGCGTAGGCCGCGCCCTGCGCGTGATTGCCTGATGAGTAAGTAATGACGCCGCGGGTGATTTCGTCGGGAGTAAGCTGCAAAATCTTGTTCGCCGCGCCGCGAATCTTGAATGCGCCGATGGGCTGGAGGCTTTCAGCCTTGAGCCAGATCTGTTTGCCGGTTCCGTGGCCGGAGATGCGGGGGAAGGCTGCCTCGATTAATGGAGTTTTGACCGCGATGCCCGCGATGCGGGCGACAGCGGCGCGGATGTCAACCAGAGAAACCAGTTGGTCTACCA
>JBEKOA010000227.1:0-5716 GCA_049522255.1 Occallatibacter sp. | reverse complement strand
AAGTCCCTCCGCGCAACCGCTGCTCCGCTTCCAGAACAGCTTCTTGCCGGGAATCTACTCTCCAGGCCCGCTCAGTCCCGCCGCTCCAGCCAAAACTGACCCCTGTGAGAAATGGCGGCTAGTTGGCGAAAAAGGTAAGGTAGGTCAGCGCGCCCAATCCCACGACCGCGAGCACGAAGACGACCAGAATCCATTTCAAGAGGGTACCTTGGACGTTGCTCTTGTGGGGGATGTCGCGGGTTTCATTCAACCGCGCCATCTCGATGCCGATGTTGTCCCGGCCGCCGGCATCGAGAGCCCGCTGAAGAAGATCGCGGGCCGCGGTTTCCACCGTGGGACCGCTCGCCGTTCTCTCAATCTCCTTTTCGGAGACGGCGTCCCATAGGCCATCGGAACAGAGCAGCAGCGTGTCGCCGACAGCCAGCGGATGTTTTTCGATGTCGATCTCGACCTCTGGTTCAACGCCCAGGGCGCGGGTCAGCACCCCGGTGTCGGGATGGCGATACACCTCTTCCGGCGTAATCAGATTGCGATTGAGCAGCGACTGCACGCCAGAGTGATCGAAGGTAAGACGATGCAGGCGGCCGGCGCGCACCAGGTACGCCCGGCAATCGCCGACATGGCCTATCCAGGCGTAGCTTCCTTCAGCTTCCTGTTGCACCAGCGCCACAATCACCGCTGCGCCCATGCGCAGTTGCGGCACGTCAGGCTCCTTGTCCGGCAAGATCTTCGCATTGGCCTGCGCAGCGGCCTCACGGATGGCGCTGTCGGCCGCGTAGTTTTGCGGCAGTTTCGCGAGATAGGAGTGGATCTGCTCCACCACCGTCTTCGATGCGCTTACCCCGGCCGCGTTTTCTCCTCCTATGCCGTCGGAGACGATCAGCAGTTCTCCCATGGGGATGCTGACATGAAGGATGGAATCCTGGTTGACCTGGCGCATTTTGCCGCGGTCGCATTCCTCGGCGAAAAGGATGGTTGGCTTCCCGAGTACCGCTGAATCGCTCATACCGGAACCTCATATGCAGGCTGAAGACCCGCACCTTACAGTAAAACGCAAACCCGTTGCTAAAACACACACCTCTCGACTGGAGAACCTTCCTCATCACTCCGGCGGAGGGTTCGGCACAGCGAGTGGGCCTCGTTCGCACCAATGTTCATGGGAGCCGTCACGGAACGAGCCTCTCCGTGCGCCGGCCCCCGCCTGGCATCCTCTGCTCCGGCCAGCCGATCCAGCTCATGATGGGAGATGAAACGAGGGGTATTCCCAAGAATAGACAAACTGTAGTGGTCGCGCCCAAGCACAAGCAATTGTACACCGGCTCAGGAATGCGCAGAGTGAAAAACAAGAGCTGTGCGCGGGCGCGAACAAGGTTTCCAGCGGCGCGGATGGACGATCGCTCGCCTGGACCTCTTGCTCGCAACCGCGCCGGGCTTGGCCAACGTCTCAGAAGGTGATACGGCCGGAGAGTTCAAGGCTGCGTGGACCGGCGCCCTCGGCGGTCTGGAGAGCGGTAATGGTGCCGAAGCCGCCCGAGTCCACCTGCATATTGGGCGGCTCGTAGTTGCGATGGTTGAAGAGGTTGGCCGCTTCAACACCGACTTGCAACTTTGACTCTTCGGCGAGCGAGACGAGCTTCATGAGCGAGAGCGAGAAGTTTGCAGTGCCGGGGCCGACGACGCCGCCGACAGGAGCATTGCCAAAGCGGCCAATGCCGCCTTGTGTGCCGTCTGGCAAAGTGGCTTCGAGGTCGAGAATCGAGAATGCCGCCGGATTCAACCAGTGCCCGGTGGTGCGTTGCGACGCGTAGGGACTGACGTTTGGCAACTGATCGGGGCGCGTTTGGCCGACAGTGGTGAGGATGTTGGTATTGGCCGGGTCGACGGTCTGTTCAAAGGGCGTTAGGAACGGCCCGCTCTGAACGATCGTGACCCCGGCCAGTTGCCAGCCGCCGGCCAGGATATTGGGCAGCGTGCCCTTCGCGAGCCAGCGCTGGCCGTGGCCAAAGGGCAGATCGTAGAGATAATTGACCAGGAAGCGGTGCTTGCGGTCGTAGATCACGTTGCCGTAGTCCAGGCCGGGATGAAAGCGGTCGGTGAGGAAACTGCCGCCGGCAACGGCAAATGCGGAGGGCGTGGCTCCGCCGTCGTTGGAAAGGTCGTGCGTGAAGGTGTAGCTGGCGTCGAAGGTGAGGCCCTTGCCGCTGCGGCGGCTCAGTTCGGCGGTACCGCTGGAATAGTTGCTCTCGGCGGCATTCGCGACACTCTGTATCACCGCCCAGTCGGGATAGGGACGGCTAAGGCTGGCCTGAGCATAGCCGACGGTGTTGGCAGGCACCTGGTTGAGGTCTTCCATGGCTTCGAGGTTCTGCCCGTGACTGCCGGTGTAGGAGAGTCGAACGCCGACGTCGTGGCCCAGATCCTGCTCCAACGTCAGGTTCCACTGCTGCACCGAGGGGTCTTTGTAGTGGATGGGAAAGGCGTAGTAAAAGCCGGCCGTGCCTGTCAGCGAGCCCGAGGCCAGGGTGTAATAGGGCGAGGAGAAGGAGAGCAGAGGCGAGGAGACGCCGCCGCTGGTGATAAGGCTTTGGTTGTAAGTCGCCTGGAAGCTGGAGGCCACGGCGCCTCCGGCATAAACCTGAAAGCCGAGAGGCGTTTCGATGAATCGGCCCCACCCGCCTCGCAGCACGCTCTTGTCATTGCCGAAGATACGCCAGGCGAAGCCCAGGCGCGGACCGATGTCGTTGTGGTCGGTATAGCGCAGGGCCGAGGGAATTCGTGCCTGGGTTGCGGTGAGGATGGGCGTCGGGGCAATCGCCCCAACGAAGTCGCTCGAAGCGCTGTTGACGGCGGCGGCGTTCGGAACCACGACGGCGCCGTTGACCTGCGTGGCGCCATCGGTTCCGATGCCGGTCCAGCCGGGAAGGAAGGCGGCGCTGTTGGCGTCGCGATCGGTGAGCGGCGGATGCAGTTCATAGCGCACGCCGAGGTTGAGCGTCAGTCGGGGCATGATCTTCCAGTCATCCTGCGCGAAAAAGGCCCAGGAGTGGCCGGCTCCGTTCATCGTGGCGTTGTTGGTGGTGGTGAAGATGGTGTAATCCGGGTAGCCCATCAGGAATGCGGCATAAGGCTCCCCGGCGGTGATGAGATTATCGTTCGGATCGGTGCTTCCGTTCGAGCCATTAACGATGCCTGAGGCTCCGTTGAAGACGTACCAGCCGGAGCGGTAATTGCCGAAGAGGTTCTCGTCGTGATCGGTAATCCGCTTGAAGTCGGCGCCGAACTTGAAGGAGTGGCTGCCGTGGGTCCACGTGACGTTGTCCAGGGCCTGGATGATCTGGCCGCGCTGCATGCCGGGATTGCCGGCGCCGGTGGACATGAATCCATTGATGAGCACCTGCGGGGCCTCGGGCCACTGCGTGTCGGGCTGAGGAACGGTAAGGCCGGTGGAGGCGAGCAGATCGCTGGTCTTGTAGAACTGATTTTCCGAGGTGTGCTGCGCGTTGTAACCGCCGCGAAACTCGTTCAGCAGCTTCGGCGAGAAGATGTAGTTGTGGGCGAAGGTCATGCCTTCGTCGATCTCGGGCGTGTTGTATCCCCCTTGCAAAGGACTACCGGCCTCAGCGCAGTAGCTGTAGGTACAGGTGGGGGAGGGCGCGGTGATGACCTGGCGGTTCTTGTAAGAGAAGCGCGCAAAGACCGATTGCTTCGCCGAGATGCTCTGGTCGAGCCGAACATCGCCCTGGTTGGAAGAGATGGGCGAAGAAAAGTTGGTTTGGTAGTTGTTGGCGATGTCGCCGGGTGCGCCATGGTTGGGAGCGGGCATCAGGTACTGGAGCAGGTTGGCGGAGATCTGACTAACCGCTACGGGAGTGTTGTCGAGCGAGGTATTGGTGAGGATGGAGGTGAGCGGGCTTCCGTCCGGGTCATAGACCGTGTACCCATTCGGGCACTGCGTGGCTGGGTCGGGCTCGCAGTAGGTCTGGTCCAGGTAATACGCGACGTTCCCGTTGCGCATGTCCGTCGAAGGCACGCTGAGCAGCATGGGCGTCTCGCGGGGCAGGCGCAGCCCCTCGAAGCTGATGAAGAAAAACGTCTTGTCGTGGCCGTTGTAAAGAGGCGGAATGGTGAGCGGGCCGCCGAGTGTGCCGCCGAAATCGTTCATGATGATCTTCGGCTTGGAGTTCGCGAAGGCGTCGTCCGCATTCAGGAAGTTATTCTCGTGGTTTTCGAAGACGCCGCCATGAAAATGGTTGGTTCCGGCCTTGGAGACAGTGGTGATGTCGGCCACGCCGCTGAACTCGGCGTTGTTGTTCGACTCGCTGACGCGAATCTCTTCGATCGAGTTGAAGGAAGGGAACATCTCGTTGACCGGGCCGGAGTATTCGACGCCGACCGAGGAGATGCCGTCAATGGTCACGCTGAGCAGCGCGGCGGTAGTGCCCGAGACGTCCAGTTCGCCGCTATCGTCGGTCTGCACTCCGGCTTCAGATGTCAGCGTGGAGATGGGACTGGTGGAGCCTGTTGAGCGCGAGTAGATAGCCACGGGCAGCTCGACCAGTTCATCGCCGATCTTGGTCTCGGCGACATTGGAAACATCGGTGGTGATGACGGGCGCGGCGGTGTCGAGCACAACGACGGTCTGCGACTCGGCGCCCGGCCGCAGCACCGCATCCATACGGCGTGTTTCGCGCGCGGTCAGCGAGATCTCTGAGAACGATTCCTTTTCAAATCCCGATGCGGTAAATGTGAGCGCGTAAGTGCCCACCTCGATGTTCTTGAAGGCGTAGTTTCCACTCTCGTCGGTGGTCACCAACTGCCTGGCCGAGGTGCCGGTGTTTTTCAGGGTCACCTGCGCGCCGGGGACCAGCGCTCCGCTGGAGTCGCGCACCGTGCCCAGAATCGCCGAAAAGGTCGATTGGGCCGGCAGTTGGACAGAAGCGAACCCCGTCAGCCAGCAAGCCAGAAGAAGCCGTAAACGGGCCTTGCGGAATGAGCAGACAGGGAAAGAAAAGACGAGCATGATTTTGCCTTTCAAGAAGATGGTCAGTTGAGGACGCCCCTCTCCATTTCTGGATTGTTTTCTATTCAAATGTATCGTCTACTGACGCGCATCAGGCAGTTTTTTTGAGTTTTTTTCTGCGCGATTTACGCTTGTGAAGCGTGCGCACCCCGGCGCGGGGATTGGTTGCCTTCGGCCTTGATTTTTGTGGAGAACAGCGCCGTTCATTCCGCCGCACAGCCACCCGAGACAGCAAAAAGAATCGCCGCGGAGAACTGAGTACACAGCTTATTGATTCCGCATGGTGGGCGAGGCGGGAATCGAACCCACAACCCCCGGCTTAGAAGGCCGGTGCTCTATCCGATTGAGCTACTCGCCCGCACCGATTCTTATTCTAACGTCGCTTGGAGACAAAAGCATCTGCGAAGGCAGCCAGCGCGGTCTGAATCGTCCGCTGAGCATCCGCCGAAGAGGCGCCGCACGAGGTCAGGTAGGCCGTAACTCCGAGGCATTCCGGTTGTTCGTTCGCTGCATTTGGGAGGATGAATGCGCGGCGAATGACCAGATCGGCGCGGCAACAACGCAGCGGCACGGCGCGAAGATGCCGGCACAACTCCCTGCAAACGGTTGCGGCCATCTCCGGCTCGACCCATGGCTGGTCTTTTCGGGGCAGCAGGTCGATATAACAGCCCATGGCGTGGGCAGAGTGACTGGGCG
>JBEKOA010000226.1:0-5829 GCA_049522255.1 Occallatibacter sp. | reverse complement strand
GAGGGTGAGAGCGAAGAGACCCCGCTCCTCTGGGAGGCACGCACCGAGTTCCACGCCCCCGAGATCGACGGCAAGGTCTACATCAACGACTTCGGCGCTCTCGAAAATCTGGAGCCCGGCCGCTTCTATCGAGCCCAAATCACCGAAGCCCACGACTACGACGTGGTGGCCCGCATCCTCGCCGGCCCACTGTAAATCAATCGACTGGGCCGACGATCTAATCGAGTTACAATGATTCCGGATTGCAATCATAACCTGGAGAAACCAGGGGTGAGGCTGGCCGTGCGTATTGCATTGAGTGCATTGATTGTGGCGGGCTTCGCGGCAGGTTTGCCTGCGCAGAACTCGGTCCAGGACTGGGCGGGCGAGTGGGGAGAGTATCACCTGCCTCCAGGCAATACTGAGTTGTTGGGACATCATCTCACCGTGACAAATTGCACCGGAGATCAATGCAAATTCTGGATTAGGCTAGCTGACACCCAAGGAAGCTGCAATATCAGTAAATATATTGGCAAAAGCTTTGAAATCGAGACCCCCATTGAGGCAGTGGCGGAGCTTTATCCAAGCTCTTTAGCGAGTCACTGCTCACTGATCTTTCAAAAATCTGGCTCTGACCATCCTGTGATCACGGTCAAAGTAGACGGTGACTGTTCTTCTTACTGTTCCGGCAAGGTGAGTTTTGCCGGTACTTTTCCCTTGCGATCGAGAAGCGCTTTCTTCGCAGACGATATTGAATCCTGTTATGCGGCAGGCATGCCGGCACGTGCGGCCCTCTGTGCCAGCCAGCAGTTATCCGCGCAGCAAGAACAGTGGTCGCAACTGGACAGCCTAGTCTCGGAGATCTATCCGAAGATGTTTGACTCAGAAAAACAGAAAAAGATAATCGCCGCCTGCGATGCGGCGAAAGACCCGGCTGCCTGCCTTGCAAATGACTTCCAGCAAGCCATCAACGAATTGAATGCGCTGCTATCAAAATGGCAAACCGCGGAGATGCAGCAAGGCGATCCCGCGGAGGCCAAACGAAAAGTCGCGGCGATTACCGGAAGCTATCGGCACACCTTCAGGAACGGCGATATGTCGGGAGACACTTATTGGTCGACAGATACGCTCGAGATTCAACGGGCCTCGGATCATTCCATCCTTTATTCGACCGAGCTCAACTTCTCTAACGGCCATTCGTGCTCAAAGAGTGGTGAAGCGATTTACAACAGCAAGGGATTCTTTGTGGATCACGGGAAAAACGACATAGGGGAAACGTGCTACTTCGAGGTCATCCCGACGGCGACGGGAGTCGATTTCGGTGACCCAACCGGCCGGTGCAAGGAAACAAACTGCGGAACTCGCGGAAGTTTCCACAATACTCATTTCTCGTTCAAGAGGCGTATAGCGCGAGAAGGAAAAGTGCATCTGGATAGCGGCGACGATCCTGCAACTGGGCCCGCAAAGAAATGAGTGCGGCGCGCAACAAAGCAATCTCGTCACCCAATTCGGCTACTACTCACAACCTCGCTCACCCTTGTACCATATTCATTGACAGCTGCTCACTCAGTGGAGACACAATCCATGGCCACCAGGAAAAAATCCGCCAAGCTCCTCCGCTGCCCCACCTGTAATATGCTGGTCCGATTCAACGACGAGGACTTCCCTTTCTGCTCTGACCGCTGCCGCAAGATCGACCTCGGCAAGTGGGCCTCGGGCGTCTACAAGATCAGCTCGCCCATCCTCGACCCTGAAGTCCTAGAAGACCTCGGCGAACTCAGCAGCGGCCATTCCAGGTACGGCGACTCCGATGAAGACTAAGCCGCCTGCTACGGCAACTCCAGACCAAAACGAAAACCGCACGAAGTGGGCCTGGATAACAGCAACGTTTTTCGGCGCTGGCCTCGGCAAGCCCGGCCCCGGCACCTGGGGCTCGGTAGCAGCCGTCCTGCTCTGGACCGCCTTCGTTTGGGGCATCCATCCGGCCCCGCTGACCCTGCTTCTCGTCCTCCTCGCCGGCATCGCTCTCACGCTGCTGCTGGGCATCCCCGCCGCCACCATCGTCGCAAGGGAATCCGGCCGTCACGACCCGCAGTTCGTCGTGATCGACGAGGTCGCCGGCCAATGGATCGCCCTGATCGGCAGCCGCGCGGATTGGCGTCATGCTCTTATCGCCCTCGTTCTCTTCCGCCTCTTTGACATTACCAAGCCCTTCCCCGTCCGCCAGCTCGAAAAGCTACCCGAAGGCTGGGGCATCGTGCTCGATGATGTGGGTGCCGGGTTGTATGCTTTGGGTGTAGCATCTCTTTTGCGTTTGTGGATCTAGCTCAAGCCATGCCCAAAGTCAGCGCACAATCCGCCCCGCTCGACCGCACCTCGCCGCGCATCGACGATATTCTCCCCGCCGCTGCTCTGCCTGGGGGCGATGTCGAGCTATTCGGCGCAAATCTTGGGCCCCTGACCTCCAGCTTGCCCACTGTCCTGGTCGACGGCTTCCCTGCCCACATCCTCATGAGCCGCCCCACGCGGCTGGCTTTGCGTGTTCCTGAAGAGGCCGCCACGGGCATGGTCGAGGTCCGCAACCCCGCCGGCTCAAGCAATGCCGCCCCCCTCCGCGTCGCCCGCGAACTCTCCGACGGGCTGCATCCGGTCACCAGCCCAGCCGTCAGCCGCTCGGGCATGATCTATGCCACCATCTCCGGCCAGCGCGGCAAGCAGACCCCCGTCTCAATCGTCCGCATCAGCCCCGACGGCCGCGGAACCCCCTTCGTTACCGGCATCCTCAACGCCACCGGCCTGGCCTTCAACCCCGACGGAGACCTCTTCGTTACCTCGCGCGCCGAGGGCAACGTCTACCGCATCGACGAGGTTGGCGAATCCACACTCTACGCCGAGGGCATGGGAGTGGCCACCGGTGCGGCCTTTGACGCCGAGGGCAATCTCTTTGTCGGCGACCGCAGCGGAACCATCTTCAAGATCAACCCCGACCGCCAGATCTTCGTCCACGCCACACTCGAGCCCAGTCCAGCGGCCTATCACCTCGCGGTGAACGCCGCAGGAACCCTCTTTGCCACCGGACCCACGCTTTCATCGAACGACGCCATATGGGCCATCGAGCCCAACGGCGAAACCCGTGCCTGGTATCGCGGACTGGGCCGCCCGCAAGGCCTGGCTCTCGACCGCGAAGGCAACATTTACCTCGCCGCCTGCCTCCACGGCCAGCGCGGCCTGGTGCGCGTCACCCAGCAAGGCGAAGCCAGCCTCGCGCTCGCCGGCCCCAACATCGTCGGCCTGGCCTTCTCGCCCCTGGGCACAACCATCGTCGCCACCAACGAAGCCGTTTACGAGGTGGACCTGGGAGTCGAAGGGCTGAGTCTGTTTTAAAGAGCAGACAGCAGACAGCTATCAGCTGACACTTCAAGAGCCCTTACGACCATGCGGCCGTAAGCTGTTTCTCAAATGCTGAATCCACACCCGAACTGTAAGCTGTAAGCTGAGAGCTGAAAGCTGCGTTTATGAAATCCGAAATCATCGCCATCGGCTCCGAGATGCTCACCCCCTTCCGCCAGGACACCAACTCCCTCTACCTCACCGAAAAGCTCAATGAGCTCGGCGTCACCGTAGCCTTCAAGACTATCGTCGGCGACCGCCGCAAGGACCTGGTGGGCGCCATTCGCGCTGCCCTCACCCGCGCCGACATTATCGTCCTCATGGGCGGACTCGGACCCACCGAAGACGACCTCACCCGCGAGGCCGTCGCTGAAGCTCTCTCGTTGACCCTGCGCCGCAATGCCGATCAGGTTGTCGCGCTCGCCGCCCGCGCCGCCACCTGGCGCATTCCCATGCCCACCAACAACCTCAAGCAGGCCGACGTGCTCGAAGGCGCAATCGTGCTGCCCAACCCGAACGGGAGCGCTCCCGGCCAGTGGCTCGATACCACGTGGCAGGGCTATCGCAAGCTGCTCATGCTCGTCCCCGGCCCGCCCAACGAGTGCCGCCCGCTCTTTGACGCCGAGTGCGCCCCCCGCCTGCGCGAACTCCTTCCCGTCCGCCATATCGCCAAGCGCACCTTGAGGGCCGCCATGATTCCCGAGTCGCAGGCCGACAAGCTGCTCGCGCCCATCTACACCGAATACAAAGACGTCGAAACCACCATCCTGGCCCACGCCGGCGACATCCAGCTCACTTTGCTCTGCACCAAGTCCAACGCAGCCGTCGCGCAGCACCGTGTCGACGAGTTGGCAGGCCGCATGGAAGAAGCTCTTGAAGACTGGCTCTATTCCTCCGGCCAGGCATCCGCCGAGTCTCTGGAACAGATCGTCCTCTACTATCTCGGCCTTCGCCAATCCACCCTCGCCGTCGCCGAAAGCTGCACCGGCGGCATGATCGCCCAGCGCATCACCAGCGTACCCGGTAGCTCGCGCTCCTTTCTGGGCGGCGCCATCGTTTACTCCGATGAACTGAAGACCCACTTCGCCGGTGTTCCATCGGAACTGATCGCCCAGCACGGGGCAGTCTCAAAGGAAGTGGCCGAAGCACTGGCCCAGGGCATTCGTCACCAGACCGGCGCGACTCTGGGCTTAGGCGTAACCGGCATCGCCGGCCCCACTGGCGCCACAGAAGCCAAGCCCGTAGGCCTGGTCTATATCGCGTTGAGCGACGACCACAAGACCGAGTCACTAGAGCGAACCTTCCGCGGCGACCGCGAAAGAGTAAGAGCCTGGGCCACCCAGCAAGCGCTGGACCTCATCCGGCGAAGGCTGCGCTGATTCGCCCAACAAGAATGGGTGCCCCAGGTCCGGATTCTCGGACCTGGGATTGACCGCCCAATAAACCCGTTTTCAATTCCAACCGAGAATCCCCATCCAACAGGTGTATCCTCTCCTTCATGACGGAGAGGCTCGTTCGTTACCAGCAATCCGGTGACATGCACCTTCTCACCTTCAGTTGCTACCACCGTCTTCCCTATCTCGCCTCCCTTGAAGCCAAAAATCTCTTTGAAGACGCGCTGGAACGAATCCGGAAGAAGTACAACTTCGTCGTCGCCGGATATGTCGTCATGCCGGAGAATGTTCACCTGATGGTCAACGAGCCCAAACGATCCAGCCTTGATCAGGCCGTCAAGGCGATCAAGCTCTCCGTCACACTGCGGCGTTCAGAGCGGCTATTTTGGCAAGCCCGCTATCACGACTTCAACGTTTTTTCAGAAGACAAGCGGGTAGAGAAGCTGCGATACATGCACCGCAACCCTGTAGTTCGCGGCCTCATCGAGAAGCCGGAAGACTGGCCCTGGTCCAGCTTCCGTCACTACGCAACAGGAACGGAAGGGACCGTAGAGATCGAATCGTTTTGGACCGGCTGGACAAGGGAGCAAGGCGTCGTACCCTCCCAGGTCCGAAAGTCCGGACCTGGGGCACCCATTTCACTCACACCCTCGGACACGGGCCACTAGGCGAATAGGCCGCCGAGAGCCGACGTTCGGTGTACTCTGACCACGGGGCAAAACAATGGCGCAATTGGGAAGTTCACCCTTCGTAAGGCTCGCGATTTGGATGCCATACTCAAAGAGGTGCCCTTATTGCGGAGATCCCATCCAGTTTAGGGATTTAGAAATAGATCATGTTTTGCCGGAATCCCTCCAGAAACATCCCGAAGAGCTTGAGGTTCTGAAGGCAGAGCTCGGACTTCCTTCTCATTTCTGCCTCAATTCGGCCCTCAATTTTCTTCCGGCCGGGTGCCCCATGTATGACAGCTTCGGCTTCTGTCAAGCGCGATTTTTTCTTTCGCGCGCGACATCTCCCTCTGGTGGTCGGGACCGGGTCAAGGGCGCCGCACTTTGGCGTTCATCTT
>JBEKOA010000225.1:0-5875 GCA_049522255.1 Occallatibacter sp. | reverse complement strand
GCCAGCACCAGCCACCGATTATTGAGGGCAAAATCTACGAGCTTGCGAATCATGGTTTCTTCCTCGGGTCCTGGAGTTGAGCGTCATTCATTGTCGATTACATTTTGGAGATTGATCGCGTTTGTCACGACCTGCTGGCCCGGCTGCAACCCGGATAGAATCTCCTGCATGTTGTTCGGCAACTGTCCGCCACTGACGACCTGAATCCGCTTGAACTTCTCTTGCACAGGGATGTAGACCCAATCGCGGTCGTGCAGGTGCACGATCGCGGACGCCGGGACAGCCGTATAGGTCCGTTTCTCCTTGCCGTACAAAGTGGCCGTGGCGAACATGCCCGGCCGCATCATCTCGCCGGGATTGGCCACCTCAATACGGACCTTCGCTGTGCGGATATTCGGATCAAGAATCGAGCCGATGTTGCTGATCGTGCCCTTGAGAAGCTTGTCCGGATAGGCATTCAGCTTGATCTCGGTGGGTTCCCCAATGCGCACGTTGGCCATGTCGCTTTCGTAGACATCACAGACGATCCACACGCTAGTCAGGTCCGAAATCGTGAACGGGTTCGGCGTAGAATAGGCCTGCACGAAGGCCGAGTTCGTTACTTCCTGATCGGTGATCACGCCGGAAACCGGGGCGAGGATATCGACAATTCCCTTCGGATTATCGGGATCGCTGCCCAGCAGGTGAAGATGCTCGGTCGCGGTATCGAGGGTGGTCTTGGCGTCGTCCTCGGTGTCTTGCGCGACCTCCAGATCTCCCTGAGCTATTGCCCCGTGCTCGTAGAGCACCTTCGCTCGATCCAATTGCTTGCGCGCAAGCAGCTCATCGGAGACGGCCTTGCGGTAGGCGTCGAAGCCTCCCGAGATGTCGTCGCTGCGAACACGCAGCAGGATCTGGCCCTTCTTTACGGTGTCGCCGAGGCGGGCGCGGATGTCAACAATGCGGCCGGAGGCAAGCGAAATCACCGGGACAGTTCGCGCGATGTCCGGAAATACAGTGCCGGTCACGAACAATTGGGACGGGGCCTGGTATTCGGTGGCTGTTTCGATCGGATACCGCTCAGGATGGTCGACCGCGAAGAAGGAGACGTCCACTCCGGAAATTACTTTGGCTGGGGGCGGGGCCTCTTCGTCTGCCTTCACTCTATCGCTCTTGCAACCTCCAATCGCTAAGGACGCAGCCATTGCGATCAGTACAAGGCTCAATCCAGAATACTTGTTGTTCATATGATTCCCGCCCCCTTGTGCCTTTCGGCCATCTTGACACCCGGATATCTTCAGATTGCGGTAGCCTTTGTTAACCTGGCCGGATTGTGTAACAAGTTACTTTCTGAATCGGCCTCTGCGCATTGCTGCGCGCATCAGTTGCAGGAAGTAAACCTGCCTGGAATTTGATCGAATGAGAGGAGTGGATCAGGCCGCGGGAGGAGGGCGATTCTGAATGGAAGAGAGAGCGTGAAGCTTCACAGTCGGGACAAGAAACCTACCTGGCATGGCAGAGAAAAACGCGTTGCAAGGAAGCTCCGCGGCAGGTGTGGGAATCGATGCAATGACCGGATGAAGTTGTGCGTGCTCATGCGCGCCTAAATCATCCTCACGCTGGAAACATCGTGTCTCGGCGGGATTCTGCGCCATCGCCATGTCGTCATACACCGTGATGACGCCAAACATGATGACGAGGATTAACGCGAAAGAGACGAATTGCCTCCAGCGTCCCTGGCCCTCGCGCCGCGCGTGGTGCGCCCACATCCAGCCCATCGCTAGGGTCATCGCCGTCCAGCCGAGATTGAGGGTCAACTCCATCAATGATTACCTTTGCAATCCAATTTCATTCGGAAATAATTCTGGTACTACTGTTTGCAAAGTCCAATATTGATTCTTCAAGAATGCATCGACCTTTATCGGATTTGCATAATCGGTTCCTCAAGAAATCGTAGCGGCGGCGGCTTGTCGAGTTAGCAGGTCTGGCCTCATTTGCAAAGGCCAGACCTGGCGGGAACGAACTGCTAGAATCTGACCTTGATCGCAAGCGTGGTGTTGGTTTGGTTGGTGCGCAGGTCAGGCCACCAGATCGAAGTTGCGTCTCCTGCAGTTCCCGTCCCGTTTCCCATAACAAAGCAGGCAGCTTCAGCGTTTTGCAAGTTCAGAGTGCCGTAGCCAAACCCTGAGGGAACGCCACTTGCGCAGGCATACTGTGTAGGTTGACCGTTGTTGCCGCCGGGAGGCGTGATCCCGCGGCGGCCGGTCCAGTAGGGAACATCGGAGTAACGATAGCCTTCCTCCAAGGTGAAGGTGATGAACTGGCTCGGCATGTAGTCCAAAGTGATAGTGCCGTCGTGCATCTGAGAGCGATCGCCGGCGTTTTCGGTAAAGTATGGGGTGCCGGTGATCGCCGTGGCGCCATTGATCGGCGGAAGAAGAGTCAGGTAGCGGCCGGGATTGTTCATAACTCCACCACCCAGAGTTATGGCGTAGAGGTCTTTCTTGAACCACGTGCGGTCATAGATCATGTAGCCCAGAAACGCCTGCTTGGGCTTGCCGTTCTTCTCGTTATGGCAATTCACGCCGCCGTTGTAGGTATCGGTGGTGCCGTATTCCGAGGAATAGCCATGGGAGTTCACCGCGCCATCCGAGGTGCCGAATGAGGCAGGTCCGCCGCCGTATTCGCAGCCGGCGTCGCCGGTAACGGTGAACGCCATCTTGTCGACGAGGGCCTTGGGCTTATCGTAGTACTTCACCTGACCGCTATAGTCGGCGTGGATGCGCGAGCGGCCGGGGAAGCCGGCATCGTCTTCGCCCAGACCGTAGTTGTTAAATACGAAATCCAGATAAGGCTTGGGACGCCAGAGGATCTGTCCGCCCAGTCCGCCGTGACCGTTGTAGCGAGCGTACGACTGCCAGCCATTGATGATCCACGGCTCGATCTTCAACTTTGATGTCGGGAAATACTGGATGCGAAGGCCGTTGAAGAACCAGGGCGTGTTCGAGGAGACGAACGAAGGCTGATAGGTCCAGTTATCGAAGTTATAGTAACTGAACAGGCCGATGTAAGAGACGAAGATACCGGCATCTACGTTGAGGCCGTGGGCAACATCCCAGTGATACCCGCCCCACCCCTCTGAAATGTACTTGTATGCGTCACCCAGATTCCACTGGCCGCGGTTCGGGCTAGCGTCGTTGCGCACAGTCGTCGTGGCGAACAAGCCATCCATGGTAAGAATGCGCCCGCGCACGTTATCGATGCGGATGTCACCGCCCACGCTGACCTGCTCAAGCTGCCACTCATCGGAGCGAAAGCTCTCTGTCGCGCCTCCCATGGTGTCGTCTTCGGGGTGATTGTAGTCGAGAATGTAATTTGCGTCGGCGCGGAACTCAGGCGTGAAGTACTTGGTCGACATGGGACTGTCGACGTTGTGCCCGGCGCTGTTCAGCCAGGTCCAGTCGCCTGGGAATGGCGCTTCCTTTGTCAATCTTTCCGCGCTGATCTCGGGAGGCGCGGGAGCTGCTGCCGGCGGAGGTGGCGCCGCGGCTTGCATCTCAGGCATCGTCGAACTGCTCGAACCGCCGCCCGCGGCAACGCCTTCCGCCGAGCGCAGTGCATTCGCGTCCCGCTCTGCATTGCTTGCTCCGAGTTCGGACTCAAGTTGTGCGATGCGCGCCTTCATTTCCACCAGCTCTTTGACCACCGCGTCGCGATCGATCGCGGGCAAGACGGAACCGGGCGTTGCACCTGGAGTTGCAGCGGCAGGCGCCGGGGCAGCGGCTGCGCCGGCTGGTGCGCCAGGGTCCGATTCCGGCCCTCCCAAGGCTGCAATCTCAACCGAAGCAGCTTGAACCGAGGGCGTGCTGGCGGCGGTTTGCGGCGCGGTACTTTTTACGGAGCTCGATGCAGCGGCCTGAGCTCGACACTCGAGCGGCACGACGATCCCGCAAATTGCAGCTCCCAGTACGATGGCCATCCTGAGGTTCTTCTTCATGGGGTTCTGTCCTCCACGACGCCTGGCGTCGCCGGTTTAGTTTGCGTTGGCTCTCGATGAAGAACAACGAGCTTGCTCGGCGCTCTTCATAGTTTCAATTCTTATGCGAAGCGACATAAAGGAGCCGCAAAGAGATCGAAGTGTTTTCGAAAAGATCAAGCAATATCGCGCATCGTCATGCACGAGTCTTCAAGGTGAAATCTGCCGGTCACTAACTAAAAGTAAGTGACCGTTGAATTGCTCATTTCTTCAATGATTCTTCGAGCAATCGAGCTATCGCCGAAAGTTGCCAAGGTTGAAAAGAGAAAGACCGGAAGCACCGCGACGGAGACAGCTTTCCTTAGTTCTCATCCGTTGATTCCATCATTTTGAACAATGACTGCAATTGCGGGACAGGGAATCCCTCAATGCTCCGCAGCTTTGCCTGCGGAGCCGCCGATGCGCCTGAATTGCAGGATTTGTGAAGAAATCGGAGTTAACTGCGTTGCCAATGTCGATTTTCAGTCACACTAACAAACTGAACGAAAAAATCAATTGCATTCGCTCCGCTCTCGAACATGGAGCTATTGTTTTCCGACTCTAAGACGCTGTCCATAAAGATTCTATATGTGTTTTGAAGAAAGTTATGAGCGAATTATCAGGGCAGAATAAGTAAGTCATAAAGATCAATTCGCAGTCATAGAATCTCTCGTGCAAGTGGCGTGATGTTTGTTTTCATTCAAAGTCTCCGTGTTTCGTATCGAACTCCTTATTTAATCTTTATTGCATCATGCACACGACTCAGTCTATCTATTGATGAGCATCCCCGCTCATATCTTCATGGGGAGATCAATCGAGGGTGATCCTTGCGATACTCAAATGGGATTTTGCAGACGGAACAGCCGAGCGAACCACGGCAACAAATGAAAAAAGGAGCAGAGAATAAAATGCTGCAAGCTAAATATGCATTTGTATTTCTGATGACTCTGGCAGCTATCGGCCTTTGGGCGCAAGGTTCAGCTTCCGTTGCCCGCCAGGTCCACCAGGCGCCAGACAAGGATGGCATTTACTACACGGGGCCCGAGGTGACGGCACCCATTCTGATTCGCACTGTCCAGGCGCCGTACCCAGACGGGTTCTCCGGTAAGGAGCTTCAAGGCATGACGGTGCTGGCCATGGTGATCGGCGCCGATGGCGCACCGGCGCACATTCAAGTTTTGCATGCGCATGGCGAGCCCTTCGATGATGTCGCGATCGCAGCCGTGAAGCAGTCGAAGTTTGAACCGGGAAAGTTACGAGACAAACCGGTTCCTGTCTGGATCGATATTCGAGTCGTATATCACGCCGACCGCAGCCCAGCCATCCCACAGATCCTCATCACCGAGAGAGACTTGCCTGCTCCGAATGAATCGCGCCTCGAGGACAAGCATCACAAGCCTTTGTCTTATACGCCGCCCTTCCCGATTCACACCGTTGACGCGGACTTCGCCGACCCGTTTGTGGCGCATCCGTACGTGCAGGTGGCTGAGGTCTCGGTGTTGGTCAGTGAAGAAGGCTTGCCAAAGGAGGTTCGTGTTGTGCGCGGCCTCGGCTTTGGATTGGACAAGAAAGCGGAGGCAGCCGCCTGGCAATACAGGTTTCTGCCCGCCACCAAGCGTGGCCAGCCCGTCGCTGAACGCAAAGAGGTGATGATCAGCTTTGCCACGTTTTGATTCTTGAGCCGCGGGAGAGATTGTGAGCAGACATGTGGCGATCGGTCCTCCTCACGGCCGGCGCGGGGATAGATGCGCTAAAGTATCCTTGACCGATGGACTAAAGTCTTATCGGGATAGAGGAAGCCATGCAAGAAACCACAGCGCAATCCATCGAACGCGTCGGCCTCATTCCGGTGCTTCGCGCCCGCAACGCCGCCCAGGCCCT
>JBEKOA010000224.1:0-9361 GCA_049522255.1 Occallatibacter sp. | reverse complement strand
CCGACCAAGCATCGCCACCCATGCAACGCGGACACGCCCAACCGCCGGGCCAGCGCAATGCCCCCAGATACTCAACACAGGCCTCCTCGGTTGAAAAGCGTCGCTCCAGCTCAAGCAACGTCTTCGGATAATCCTCATCCATGGCCCCATACACTACATCTTGGGGTTGGTGGCGTCAAGTAAATACCCCTATAGGGAATAATCTCTGTCCCAACCTCCGTCAGATGCCGGCGCCTTGGTCGACGAGTTCATCGGCGGCGGCGCGATCGTTGAATACGCGGATGGCTTGCGGACTCAAAAATACTTCTTTGCCTTCGGCTAATTCCAAATCGCTGTACTGCGCCTTCGACAGATCCACAGCCACCAGATTCTTGTTTCCATCCACCTTCACATCGAGCCGGACTTGCGGGCCGGCGGCGTGTACGCGTTCGATGGTAGCCTGCACGGCTCGCCTGTCTTCGGGAAGGCTGCGCGAAACCTGAAACTCATGCGGGCGGACAAATCCGATGACCGACGCTGAGTTGCGCTCTGTGATGCTTTCCATCGATGGCGAGAGGTCGGCCAGCAGACGGCCATGAAAGAGGTTTACGTTGCCAAGGAAGTTATAGACGAAGGGGCTGACGGGGTGGTCGTAAATCTGTTGCGGCGTGCCATATTGTTCGAGGGCGCCTCGGTTAAGAATGGCGACACGATCGGCGACTTCGAGAGCTTCCTCCTGATCGTGCGTGACCAGCACCGTAGTGACATTTAACTCGTCGTGAATGCGCCTGAGCCAGTCGCGCAGATCCTTGCGTACCTTGGCGTCAAGTGCGCTGAAAGGCTCATCGAGCAACAGCACACTGGGACGCACGGCCAAAGCGCGCGCCAAAGCTACGCGCTGCCGCTGCCCGCCTGATAGTTGGTCGGGATACATGCGCGCGTAGGAATCGAGTTGCACAAGGGAAAGCAACTCATCCACTCGATTGCGAATCTCACGGCGGGTGAGGCGCGTTCCACCGCGTTGCACGCGCAATCCAAAGGCGACATTCTCGAAGATCGTCATGTGGCGGAAGAGCGCGTAATGCTGAAAAACGAAGCCGATGCCGCGTCGCGCTGCATTCAGATGCGTTGACTCCTCATCGCGCAGCCGAATCGTGCCGCTATCGGGCGATTCCAAACCGGCGATGACGCGCAGTAATGTTGTTTTTCCCGACCCGGAGGGGCCGAGCAAAGCTACCAGTTCGCCGCTTTCGACAGTTAGAGAAACATCGTTAAGCGCGGTGAATCTCCCGTAGCTCTTGCTGATCTTTTCGATGGCGATGCTCATTCGGCGAAGTCCTCTTTGGATGGTGGTGTGTGAACTCCGGAGATGAGCTCAATGGCCTTCTTCACGATGAGCGTGATGACGGCGGCAAGCGAGAGCAGCGAGGCGGCGGCGAATGCGGCCGTGAAGTTGTATTCGTTGTAGAGCATTTCGACTTCGAGCGGAAGCGTGACCGTGCGCCCGCGAATGTGGCCGGAGAGCACCGAGACGGCGCCAAACTCGCCTATTGAGCGGGATGCCGCGAGGATCGTTCCGTAGAGGAGCGCCCACTTGATATTGGGCAGTGTGACCCGCCAGAAGATGCTCCAACCGCCGGCGCCAAGCACAACGGCTGCCTCTTCCTCGTCGCTGCCCTGCGCCTGCATGAATGGGATCAGTTCGCGCGCAACAAAAGGAAACGTAACGAAGATGGTGGCCAGCACCAGGCCTGGCACGGCAAAGACGATATGCAGATTGTGCTGACTTAGCCACTGCCCCAGCCACCCATGCAAACCGAAAAGCTCGATGTACATGAGACCGGCCACAACCGGAGAAACAGCGAGCGGAATATCGATCAGGGAAACGAGAAGATTCTTACCGATGAAATCGAACCGCGTGATGGCCCAACTTGCGGCGATGCCAAAGGCCACGTTGAGGGGCACCGCGACGGCTGCAACGAGCAGCGTCAGACGCAGCGCCGCCAACACATCTCTTTCGCGAATCGCGTCAATATATATACGCCATCCATGAGCGAAGGCTTGCGCAAAGACCGCAATCAGCGGCAGCACCAGGAACAAAGCGACAAAGACTAGCGCCGCGACCACCAGAATGACACGCGTCATTCCAACTCCATGAGAAGAGCGGCGAACAGGTCCTACTCGCGGCTGGACGAGAGATTTCAAATGCGCTCTCCCACCTTCCGCTGCAACCGCCATTGCAGCAAATTCAGCGACAGCATGACGACAAATGACAGCGCCAGCATAGCTACGGCAATCGCCGAAGCGCCGGTGTAGTCGTACTCTTCCAGCTTTGTCACTACCAGCAAGGCCGCGATCTCGGTCTTCATCGGCATGTTGCCGGCAATGAAGATCACTGAACCGTATTCGCCGGCGGCGCGTGCAAAGGCCAGAGCTGCCCCGGTTACCAGCGCGGGCAGACTGACCGGCGCAAGAATGCGCGCAAATACCTGCCAATCGCTGGCTCCGAGGCTGGCGGCCGCTTCTTCCATGGCTGTGTCAATCTCCTCCAGAACAGGCTGCACGCTGCGCACGACAAACGGTAGACCGACAAACGACATTGCCAGAACAATGCCCGTCTGCGTGAAGGCCACGTGGATTCCTCGCGGATCGAGAAATCGGCCTATCCACCCTTTCTCGGAGTAAAGCGAGGTGAGTGAGATGCCGGCAACAGCCGTGGGCAGTGCAAAGGGAAGATCGATCAGCGCATCAACGATGCGCCGTCCGGGAAAGTTGTATCGCGCCAGAACCCACGCGACAAGAAAACCAAACACGGCCGCGACGACCGACGCGAGCAGCGCCGAAGCGAGCGTTACCCGGAAAGCCGCCTCTACACGCGGAGTTGAGATTGCATGAAGGAACTGCGCCGAGCCTCCGCGCAAGCTGCGCGTGATGATCGCCACCAAAGGCAATAGAACTATGAGCGTGAGATAAAGCCACGTGAAGCCAAGGCTCAAGCGAAACCCCGGCAAAGGGGAAGATCGCTTGAGCTGGATCAGAGCTTTCACTGCGGAGCGTCGAGCCATGGCGTGCGCCTACTTCTTTTCGAAGATCTGGTCGAAGGTGCCGCCGTCTGCGAAGTGTTTGGCTTGCGCGTTTCTCCATCCGCCGCAGCCTTGCTGGACGGTGAACGCATTGACTTTTGGAAAATCTGACGAATGCTTCTGCGCCACGCTCTTCAATTGCGGCCGATAATAATACTTCGCGGCTAATTCCTGCGCCTCGGGGGAATAGAGGTATTCGAGATATGCGCGGGCGAGCTTTTCTGTACCGTGTTTTTGAGCAACCTTGTCAACAACGGCAACGGGCGTTTCGGCAACGATGGTGGCGGAGGGAACCACGATTTCGTATTCGCCGGGATTTTCCTGCTGAGAGAGCCGGGCGTCGGTCTCCCATGCAATGAGCACATCGCCTATTCCGCGCTGCGTGAACGTTACGGTCGAGCCGCGCGCGCCAGTGTCGAGCACGGGCACGTTGGCGAACAGCTTCTTCATGAAATCACGCGCGCCGGCTTCATTGTCGCCGGATTTGCGAAGCGCATAGCCCCAGGCGGCCAGATAGTTCCAGCGCGCGCCGCCGGAAGTTTTGGGGTTGGGCGTAATGACTTGAACGCCTGGCTTGATCAGATCGTTCCAATCGTGAATGCCCTTGGGATTGCCCGCGCGCACCAGAAAGACAATGGTCGAAGTGAACGGCGTACTGTTATTGGGAAGCCGCGATTGCCAGTTCTCGTCGATTAGGCCGCTATCGGCAATGGCGTCGATGTCATAGGCCAGGGCGAGAGTCACCACGTCGGCCTCCAAGCCGTCGATCACGGCGCGCGCCTGCTTGCCGCTGCCACCGTGCGACTGGTTAATGACAACATCCTGTCCGGTGGTCGCCTTCCAGTGCTTCGCAAAGAGCTGGTTATACTCTTCATAGAATTCGCGCGTCGGGTCGTAGGAGACATTGAGTAGAGTTGTCTGTGCTGACAGAGGAAGTCCTAACGCGAGCAGTGATAATACAAATGCGAGTGAGGTTGATAAACGGCGTGCGAAGTTCGTCATGATGTCATTTGCTCCAAGTTGCGAACCCGCATGAACGGGATTCGCTCAAGTACTTTCCGGTTGAACAAGCCGAAAGATGAAATTTGGAGCGCCGGGCGGGGATCGAACCCGCGAGTACAGGTTTTGCAGACCTGCGCGTTAGCCACTTCGCCACCGGCGCTTTTTCCTCATTTAGGAAGAGTTTGTCTAGAGACTAAAAAACCCACCTCGCTATCAGCGGGTGGGTTAATGGGATATGGATTCAGTGGTTCGAACTATCCCATTCGACACGCCCGCGCGGCGCAGCTCTGACAGCAGCACATACAGATCGCGGTCGCATTGAAGGAGTTCGTCAAATCCGTCACCTTGCCGGATGAATCGAGTAGTATCCGGCTGTTAGATACAATTTACGGTCTGCCAAACCGCTTGTCAAGCCACTAGAACAGATCCAGTCTCTAGAACAGATCGGCGAGAGGCGGAAAGGTTAGGAGCAAGCTCAAAACAAACAGAGCAATCGCGCCCCAGCCAATCCTGGACAACGGCAGTTCGCGACGCTTCCAGAGAAGATCAAGAAAAATCCAAGCGGCGATCCAGAAAACAACTGCAATCGTGGTGACTCCCGAAAGCGGGCCAACGGGCTTGGAAAACGTCAAGAGCAGTTTGAACGCGGCTGAACGATCAGCAAGCACGGTGATAAATGCCAGGGCAAAGGAACCGATTCCGGCAGAGAGAACCGCCGCCGCGGCTGATCCGTTTGGAAGCAACTCTGGACTCTCAGCATTTGCATTTGGTGCGTTGCTCATTTTGTATTCTCCTTCACGATCTGAATCGGCGTTCCACCGCCAACCGGGGCAGCTTTATCGAGCATGGCGCCGAAGAAGCCGGCAATGCCCGCAGCTACGAGCGATAAGACGACAAAGCTTTGCAGTGTGACGCGCAATGAAAGAGAGCGCGCCAGTTGATTTCGGTGACGGATAGCAACAACGGCCGCCACCGTGATGGCAATGGGAACAAGCCACGCGACATGTTCTTTCCATTCCATGCCGATCGAGTGCCATGCGCTTGTCGAAGGATGCGCCAGCAGGAAGGCGCGAGGATAAGCGGCCAGATTCGCGGTTCCGGCAGGCGGAGGCGTGCGATACCAGGGATAGATGAGATAAGTTCCGGTGAGGACCGTCAACCACGCCAGCGCCGCCATCGCAGCCAGATACCAGCCGAGAAAACGGCCCTGCGTGCGATTCTGGTTCGCACCGGACGGATAAAAGCGATGTCGTAACTCGATCAGCGCGCCACTGCCTGCCAGCAGATAGAGCGCGCCGAATCCCATGCCGTGGATGAGAGTCCAAAAGCTGTGCGATGTGATCTCCAAAGTGCGACCTCCTGATAGATCTGCAGAATGGTAAAAACGAGCGTCCGGCCGGAAGTTGGAAAGCCTCTGGCCGGGCACGGTTTATGCGTTATTGGTTGTCGCTGCTCTTCGTCACATTTTTGAAGGCGTCCGCAATGGACGGTGCGCCGGGAGTGCGGTGAATGCGCCCGTTAAAAACATCGTCCCAGGTGATGAGCGGATAGAGATTGTGTGCGTTCTCATCGAAGGCTTGCGTGCCGGCTGCATTGCCCGTGATGAAGCTGCTGGGATAAGCCAGTTCGGCTTTCCAGCCTTCTTTGTAGATCGACCGCGCTCCGAAGATGTAGTAGTACTGCTCGGTGTGATGCCATGGAGCGTTCGCGTCATTGATCGAATCGGCAAAGGAAAAGCCCTCGATCGGCTGTTGCTTGATGCCGCGAATCTCCTCGGGAGCCTTGATGCCGATTAGGTCGAGCGTGGTGGGAAGAAGGTCGATAACATGGCTATACTGAGTGCGAATTCCACCTTTTTCCTTGATTCCCCTGGGCCAGTACACAATCAGCGGATTGTGCGTGCCGCCTTCGCTGTTCGCGTCTTGCTTCCAATACTTAAATGGAGTGTCAGCGGCTTGCGCCCAACCGAGCGGATAGTTTCCATTTGTGGAGGATGGCGTACCGATCTCGCCGATCTTGTTCAGGTTGTACTCAATATTCTTTTGTTCCGATACGGGCCTGGCCAGCAGACTCTGATCGATCGTCCCATTTAGCGTGCCCTCTTTGCTGGCGCCATTGTCGCCGATGGAGATGAAGATCAGTGTGTTGTCGAGTTGCCCGATCTCCTTGAGGTGGTTGACGAGGCGGCCGATCTCAAAATCGGTGTAAGTGAGATAGCCGGCATAGACCTCCATGAAGCGCGCATACAGTTTCTTTTCATCGGGAGTTAGGGAGTCCCAGGCTTTGATATTTGGATTGCGATCGGGCAGAACGGCGTTGGCTGTGATCACGCCGAGCTTCTTCTGCCGCTCGAATACCTTCTCGCGATATACATCCCAGCCCTCGTCGAACTTGCCCTTGTAGAGATCGCTCCAGTACCTATCGACCTGATGCGGCGCGTGCGTTGCTCCCGGAGCGTAGTAAAGAAAGAAGGGCTTGCCTGGCGCAACCCTCTCCTGGCGATCGATGTAGAAGATCGCCTTGTCTGTAATTTGATCGCTCAAGTGGCGGCCGTCAGGTTTCACGTGGGCCTGATCTTCCACCAGATCCGGGTGATACTGATCTGTCATCGATCCAAGAAAGCCGAAGAAGTGATCGAAACCCTTGCCGGTTGGCCAGTGATCGAACGGGCCCGCGTCGGTTGCTTCTTCGTCCGGCGTTATGCCGTACTTGCCGACCGCGAACGTGTTGTATCCGTTGTCGCGCAGAATCTCGGCAATGGTCCCCGCTGTGGGCGGAGTCCTACCGTCCCAACCTGGGAATCCGGCGGACATCACCGTGTGCGAAAATCCAGATTCGTGCACCGAGGCGCTGTTACGGCCAGTCAGTAAGGCTGAGCGGGTCGGCGCGCAGATCGCAGTGGTGTGGAAGTTGGTATAACGGAGGCCATTGTTAGCCAGCGCGTCGAAGGTGGGCGTGTCGATCAGCCCGCCAAATGTTCCGGCGGCGCCATAGCCCACGTCGTCAATCAGAATCCAAACGACGTTGGCAGCGCCGGCTGGTGCTTTCGCCGGCTCCGGCCACCACTCCTTCGACTCGGCGAGAGTGCGGCCGACCACGCCCTGGTAAGGCTGCGATGTCTGCGCGTGCAGCGAGCTCCGTGCGCCCGCCGCCAGAATCAGCGTCGATGTGAACGCTGTCAAAAAACCCTTCTCATTCATGATCTTCCTCTTGATGCGTGTCATGGAACTGTGAAGCGATCGAATGTCTGGTAAATCCCGGAAAGGTAATTCAGCAAATTGCGATTTAGCCGTCCGCTGCCTGACTACACGAACCGGGTAGCGCAATTGTGCCGATCGCCAGCCGGTCCGTGTGTCTTCAATGGCAGCAGAAACCTACTTGCTGCCGCTTTGCGCGGCCTGCTTCAGAAAATCCGGCAGGTACGTGTGCTGAATGCGCTTTTGGTACAAATCGTCAAAGGTGATGTAGGGGTAGAGATGGTGCGATTGAGCCTGCTCTTCGAACTCGGCCTTCAATGCGGCGAGCTTCTCCGGATACTTCTTGGCAAGATCGATGCGTTCGGTCGGATCGTCGTTCAGGTTGTAGAGCTCCCATGCGTTTTCATCGAGCGGAGGATTGGTGGCAGCGTTATTCACCAGGATCTCGTTGGGGTAGGCCAGTTCGGCCTTCCATCCCTTGTCGTAGATCGATCGCGAGCCAAAGATGTAGTAGTACTGCAGCGTGTGATGCCACGGCGCATCGCCGTTGTTGATCGAATCTGCAAACGAGAAGCCCTCGATCGGCTGCTGCTTGATCCCGCGAATCTCATCGGGAGCCTTGATGCCGACCAGATCGAGCGTGGTGGGAAGCAGGTCGATCACGTGGCTGTACTGGTAGCGGATGCCGCCCTTCTCCTTGATGCCGCTGGGCCAGGAAACAATCAGCGGATTGTGCGTGCCGCCTTCGCTGTTTGCGTCCTCTTTCCAGTATTTGTAAGGCGTATCGGCGGCCTGCGCCCAGCCCAGAGGATAGTTTCCGTTTGTGGAGGCGGGCGTTCCGATTTCATCGCTCTTGGCGATGTTATAGGCGATATTCTCCTGGTCTGTCTGCGTCTTGTAGAGGGTCGAACGTTCGATCACGCCGTGCTGCGTACCCTCCTTGCTGGCGCCGTTGTCGCCGATGGAGATGAAGATCAGTGTGTTGTCGAACTGCCCGATTTCCTTCAGGTGATTGATCAGCCTGCCAATCTCGAAGTCTGTGTAAGTCAGGTAGCCGGCGTAGACTTCCATGAAACGCGCATAGAGCTTCTTCTCTTCGGGCGTCAGGCTGTTCCATGCCTTGATCTCCGGGTTGCGATCGGGCAGTACGGCGTTGGCTGGAATCACGCCGAGCTTCTTCTGCCGCTCGAAGGTCTCTTGGCGATACCAATCCCAGCCTTGATCGAACTTACCCTTGTACTTATCGCTCCAATATTTGTCGACCTGATGCGGTGCGTGGGTGGCGCCGGGCGCGTAATACAGGAAGAAGGGTTTGTTGGGATCGATCTTCTTAACGCGGTCGATATAAAAGATCGCCTTATCGGTAATCTGATCGCTCAGGTGGCGACCGTCGGGTTTCACATGCGCCTGATCTTCCACCAGATCGGGTTTATATTGATCGGTCTGCGAGCCGAGGAAGCCGAAAAAGTGATCGAAGCCCCTGCCCGTCGGCCAGCGGTCGAACGGGCCAAGGTCGGAGGCCTCTTCATCTGGCGTGATGCCATACTTGCCTACGGCAAAGGTGCTGTAACCGTTGTCGCGCAGAATTTCAGCAATTGTGCCTGCGGTAGCGGGCACGCGGCCATCCCAGCCGGGGAAACCCGCGGATGCGGAAATGTGCGAAAAGCCCGATTCGTGTACCGATGCGCTATTGCGCCCAGTGAGCAGCGCCGAGCGCGTGGGGGCGCAAATGGCGCAGGTATGAAAGTTTGTGTATCGCAGGCCGTTGTTGGCCAGAGCGTCGAAGGTGGGCGTATCGATCAGGCCGCCGAATGTTCCGGCGGCGCCATAGCCCACGTCGTCGATCAGAATCCAGACGACGTTGGGTGCGCCCTTTGGCGCATGCACGGGCTCCGGCCACCATTCCTTCGACTCGGCAAGAGTGCGGCCGACCACGCCCTGGTAAGGCTGCGACGTTTGCGCGTGCAGCGCTGTTCGCGTGCCTGCCGCAACAATCAGCGTCGAGGTCAAGGCTTTCAATATGCTTTTCTCATTCATGGAAATCCTCTTAATCTGAGTTACTCGGAGATAACTCGGTTGCCGGTTGCTTATTGGTCTGTG
>JBEKOA010000223.1:0-6014 GCA_049522255.1 Occallatibacter sp. | reverse complement strand
TCGCGGCCCACGACAAAGGGCGTCATCATATAGGGAAAAATCACCATGTCCCGTATGGGCATCATGGGCAGCTTGCGCGCTTCGGTCTTTTCGCGGGATGCGGTCATCGGGACCTCGTAAGAATTGGATGCGCGGAAGCAGTTCCGGTTGCGGGGCTGATTGCAAAGCGCCTGTTGGGATTGTACAGCGAAATGGGGTGCTGGCGGGGAAGATGCGAATCGAATCCCAAGTATCATAACTACGCTAGCATCCGTCTCAGGAAGAGCATCGTATTGGTTATCGGGATCACTGTGTGCAGGAAAAATGCCAATAACATTAAAGAACTGTAGTTATAGATATCCCACCTTAGCGGCGTACACAACTACGCCGCTAAGGTGGGGCACCCGCATTTACGAGGATTATGAAATCAGCCGGCTTTTTCGAGCAGACACAGCGACAGATCCCGTCGCTCGACCATGTCCTTGGTGATTTCAAGATCGCGCACTCGCTTGTTGTTAGGCAGGTGATACATCAAGTCGAGCATCAATTCTTCGAGGATCATGCGCAAACCGCGCGCTCCCACCTTGCGGGCGAGGGCCTCGCGGGCCACGGCGCCGATCGCGTCCTGCGTAAAATGCAGGCGGACATTCTCGAATTCAAACAATCTTTGATACTGCTTGAGGATGGCGTTGCGGGGCTTGGTCAGAATCTCGACCAGCGCCACTTCGTCCAGCTCGTCGAGGATTCCCATGACGGGCAGGCGTCCGACAAATTCGGGAATCAGTCCGTACTTGATCAAGTCTTGAGGCTCTGTCCGGCGCAGCAACTCGGTGTCGCGATGCGAACGGCTGGTCGCGGCATCGGCCTCAGCGGCGTCAATCGACTTGAAGCCCAGCGCCTTCTTGCCTACGCGGCGGCCCACCACGCGCTCCAACCCCACGAACGCCCCGCCGCAGATGAACAGGATGTTGGTGGTGTCGACGGCGGTGAATTCCTGGTGCGGGTGCTTGCGTCCGCCCTGCGGCGGCACATTGGCAACCGTGCCCTCGAGGATCTTGAGCAGGGCCTGTTGCACGCCCTCGCCCGAGACATCGCGGGTGATGGACGGGTTCTCGTCCTTGCGGCCGATCTTGTCGATCTCGTCGATGTAGATGATGCCCTGCTGGGCCCGCGTCACGTCGCCGTCGGCGGCCTGCAAGAGCTTGAGAATGATGTTCTCAACATCCTCGCCAACGTAGCCGGCTTCGGTCAGTGTTGTCGCGTCCACGATGGCGAAGGGCACGTCGAGCATCTTGGCCAGGGTGTGAGCCAGCAGCGTCTTGCCTGAGCCTGTAGGGCCGATCAGCAGGATGTTCGACTTGCTCAGCTCGATTTCGTTATTGCGCATCTTGTTCATCTGGATGCGCTTGTAGTGGTTGTAGACCGCAACGGCGAGCTTCTTTTTGGTCTGATCCTGGCCGATGACGTAGTCGTCGAGAAAGCCCTTGACCTCTTGCGGCTTGGGCAGGTGGCCGGCGGCGTTGGCCGGATGGGCGGCATCGACTCCCCGGTCGTCCTCGAGGATCGAGTTGCAGACAGCCACACACTCGTCGCAGATGTAGGCGCGAGGATAGTCGCTGGGCGAGGAGATCAGTTTGGCAACGGCGTCCTGCGACTTGTGACAGAAGGAGCAGCGCAATGCTTCTTCGGGTCCCACACGGGTTTTCATGTTCCTGCTCCCTTAGGACGAACTCTTAGTCTATTCTGCTCCTGCGTCCCGGTCAGTTTAGCAGGTTTGCAGGCCGACATGCCGGTCAATCGCCAGCATGCCGGTTACGTGCGGGTATCGTTCCGGTTACGAGCGCGGCCGGTCGATGATTTCGTCGACGATGCCGTATTCCTTGGCCTGTTGCGCGTTCATGATAAAGTCGCGTTCGACATCCCGCTCAATTCGATCCAGAGGCTGGTCGGTGTGCCGGGCGATCAGGTTGTTGGTAATCTCGCGGATGCGCAGAATCTCGCGGGCATGGATGTCGATGTCCGTGGCCTGGCCGCTCAATCCACCCATCGACGGCTGATGAATGAGAATACGCGAGTTAGGCAGGGCAAAGCGCTTGCCTTTGGCGCCCGCCAGCAGCAGAAACGCGCCCATCGAGGCCGCCTGGCCGATGCAGATCGTCTCCACCTTGTTTTTGATGAACTGCATGGTGTCGTAGATGGCCAGGCCCGCGGTGATCGAGCCGCCGGGCGAGTTGATATAGAGATGTACTTCCTTCTCCGGATCTTCGCCTGAGAGGAAGAGCATCTGCGCCACAATCAGGTTCGCCACCTGATCGTCGATGGGGGTACCCAGAAAGATAATGTTGTCGCGAAGCAGACGGGAGTAAATGTCGTAGGCGCGCTCGCCCCGGCTCGTCTGCTCAACCACCATAGGAACCAATGCCATTCGAGCGGTTCTCCAATTCAAGTGCTCTACGCACTTTGTAGGGGCGGCCTTTTCTCGATGAAAAAGCCGTTCAAGGGTTGCTGTTGCGGCTCACTCCAATTGAAGAACCGCTGTTGACCTTCTTCTCACTCGCTGGGGAATCTCGCTTCCTGTTCCCCTTGTACACATACGGTCCCACTTTGTCTTTGTGGAACCGCACTCCAATTATCGTCCGGTTGCCGCCTTGGTTACTTGTCTCGGGCAGGCAGCCGCTCGTACAAAACACTCGCTGTCTTCTCGCGCCGCAATTGTTCCCTGATTCTGGCCAGTCCGCCGTCTGCCGCCAGACGCGCCTTCAGGGCATCGATCGGCTCACGGGCCTGAAGTGCGGCAAGCTGCATTTCTCGGTCCATCTCCTCGTCGCTGATGCTGATCTGCTCTTCGGCGGCGATGCGGTCCAGCAGGATATTCGTCCTTACCTCGGCCAGGGCGCCATCGCGCTGAGCGGTGCGCAGGCGGGCAAAGTCCAGCTTCCGCATCTGATCCGTATTCATTCCCTGGGCGGCCAGGGCGCGCAATCCTCGCTCCAGGCGCGCTTCAATCTGCTGCTGCACCAGCGACTCGGGCACCGCAAACGTGTAGCGCGCGGTGAGCGCGGCAAACAACCGGTCTTTCGTCTCCCCTTCCACGCTGCGCCGCAGACGGCTGGTCATGTGTTCGCGGACGCGGGTTTCCAGCTCAGCCATGCTCTCGTATTGGCCGAGTTCCCTGGCAAAGTCGTCGTCCAGCTCGGGCAGGATGCGCTTTTTGATTGCCTTGACCTCGACGTTATAGGCCACGGTCTTGCCAGCCAGCTTCGGTTCAGCGTAATCGGCCGGATAGATGACCTCGGCCTTCAGTTCCTGGCCGGGCTTGGCACCGCGCAGAGCGGTGGTGAAAGCCTCCATCGTATCCTTGCCGCCCACCTCGACCAAGGTGTCTTCGCCAGCCACCGGGGCAGCTTGCTCGTCGCCCTCGACCTGGCCGCTATAGGTGATTTGCGCCCAGTCGCCGTCTGTCAGTGTGCGGTCTTCCTCGACCGGCTCCATCGTGGCGTGAGCGGCCCTGAGATGCTCGAGTTCGCGCTCGAACTCCTCCTCGGTGACTTCGACCGCCGGTTTCTCGACGGTGACCGTCTGATAGCCCTCGATGGAGAACTCCGGAACAAACTCGAAGACCGCCTTCACGTGCAGCGGCTCGCCGTCCTCGACGGTAAGCTCTGTCACACGAGGCTCGCCGACCGGCTTGACGCCAAGCTCGACCACGGCCTTGTTGAATCGCTCGGGCAGCAGGCCTTCGATCACGTCTTTGCGAATGCCGTCGGCAAAGCGCCGCCGGATGACTGTCTCCGGCACCTTGCCGGCGCGGAAACCGGGAATCTTGGCGTATTTCCTGTAGTTGGCCGTCACGCTCCGGTAAGCCTTTGAGACCTCTTCGGCGGAGACGTCCAGCACCAGTTCGCGGGTGCATTCGGGATTGAGCACCGGACCTTGCTGGTGGTTGTGACCCTCATGGTCATGGCCGTCATGGCTGTGGTCATGGCCTTCGTGATCGTGGCCTTCTTCGGGGTTCAGGTGCACCGCCTCGGGCGATTCAGGTTGGGGGTTTTTCTCGACAGTGTCGGTAGAACTCAAGGTTTTGCCTTCCCGGCGCAATGCGCCGAATAATCTAAAGACTGGGCTCAAAAACTGCCTGTTTCCGGCCGCAATCCAACGTTACCTAGCTCATAAGGACACTCAAGCTGGCGACAGATTGCTGCTTTCGGCTCCGATCTGGACCAAACCAGCCGTGCGCCCAAAGAATGCCCAGGGGAGTGCCCACGTCCCATGGTAAGTGGGTTTGCTGGAAGGGTCAAACGAGACTGCGAGACTTCACCCTGGGGGAAGGTCTGCGATGGACAAGGGCCTAAGCTGAAATTAGAGTCTGCTAACGCTACTCGGACGGCAGCGACGGGAGCCGACTCTAGCGAGACTGAGTTTTGGATCGAGCCGGACGAGGGCTGGAGGATCTACCAACATTTTTGCGAGCGGCTTGCGTCTGCCCGGCAAATGGGGGGAAGCTCGGATCAGGTTTCAGTCTCCGCGCCGAATTCAGCACAGCCAAGCCAGACTGATACAGTAGCAACAAATCGGCGATTCTTCCGTCGCCTGGCTCGGAGGCGCACTCCCCATGGTTCGTGAGTATCACAAGGGCTATTCCAGCCGCCTGGGCCGGGAGATGGAGATGCTCATCTTTGGCCATGCCGGCTTGCCTGTCGTGGTCTTTCCCACATCCTGCGGGCGCTTTTACGACTTTGAGGACCGCGGCATGATTGCCGCCCTCGACGGCAAGATCAATTCGGGCCAGTTGCAGCTCTTCTGCGTGGATTCGGTGGACGCGGAGAGCTGGTACAACCGCAAGGCTGCTCCGCGCTGGCGCATCGCGCGCCAGATGCGCTACGAGGAATCTCTGATAAACGATGTGCTTCCGCTCATCCACCAGCGGAATCCCGACCCGCGCCTCATCGCGCTCGGCTGCAGCTTCGGCGGCTATCACGCGGTAAATATCGCCCTGCGGCACCCGGAGCTCTTCTCGGGCTTCGTCTCGCTTTCGGGCGCCTTCGACCTGACTAGTTTCCTGTATGGCTACTACGACCAGGACTGCTATTACAACCTGCCCACGCACTACCTGCCCAACCTGAGCGACCCCTGGTTTCTCGAGCGCTTTAGCAGAGGCAGTTATTTGCTCGCCACCGGGTGGGACGACCAATGCCTCCGCCAGAACCAGGTTCTCGACAGCATCATGAACGAGAAAGGCATACCCCACCAGCTCCACGTCTGGGACGCTGAGAACTCCCATGACTGGCCTACGTGGCAGCGCATGGTGCAAGAGTACCTGTGAGAAGCAAGGATCAGGGAACAGGGATCAGAGTACAGAATGCCTGGAACCAAATTCGTTGAATGGCGATCCAATGGCAAAGGAGGATAACTCAATGAGCGAACTCAACCCCTATGCACGCTTTCTCAACGGCCGGCCACTGGAGAGCATTCTAGTCGCGACACCCACCGAGATCGCCTCGCACCTCAAGGCCATCGGTCCTGAGAAGCTCGCCACCTCGCCTGCAGCAGGCAAATGGAACGCGGCTGAGATCGTCTGCCACTTGGCCGACTGTGAACTGGTCTTTGGTTTTCGCATGCGCCAGACGCTGGCCGAGGATGCGCCAACTATCCAGCCCTTTGATCAGGACAGGTGGGCCGTTGCTTATCCCAGCATTCCCGCCGAGGCGGCTTTGGAAGCTTTTTCAGCCGTGCGATCGTGGAATCTCCGCCTGATCGCCGCTGCATTGCCTGTCGCCGCAAACCGGCCGGTCACGCACCCTGATCGGGGCGCGATGACTTTCCTCACCATTGTCGAAACGATGGCGGGTCATGACCTGAACCACCTGGCGCAACTGGCGAAGCTGGCCGACGCATAAGCCTGCCTCGTTCCCGCCAGGGCAATCGCATTTCAAAATAGCTCCAATAGCCTGTAGAGGTATCCGTCGTCCCACCCTGCGCGTTTGAACTTTCCGCGCAAGGAGCCTTTTGAACCCTCTTTTTGCATGGCGTTGATG
>JBEKOA010000222.1:0-6096 GCA_049522255.1 Occallatibacter sp. | reverse complement strand
TTTGTCCGCGCCCTGGCCGCTTCTTCCTCGTCTTCAGTCAGTTCTTCAACTTCATCGTCCGTCGCTTCGACAGCGGCGGAATCCATCTCCAGCTTCACCAGGCGCGACTCATAATAGATGGGAACTGTTGCCCCATCCTTCACCGCCTGCTCAATGTCATAGATGTCCACATACTCGCCAAAGACGGCGCGGGTGTCTTTGTCTTTCGCGGATACCGGCGTCCCGGTAAAGGCCACAAACGTGGCGTTGGGCAAGGCATCGCGCAGATACTTGGCGTAGCCGTAGATCGTCTCTCCGGCGTCATTGATACGCGCTTTCAGCCCGTATTGGCTTCGGTGCGCCTCATCACACAGCACCACTACATTGTCCCGCTCAGTCAACGTCGGAAAAGTATCCTCATCCTCACCGGGCACAAACTTCTGGATGGTCGTGAAGACGATGCCGCCCGATGGCCTCTGATTCAATTGCTCCCTCAACACCATCCGGCTATCTGCCTGCACAGGCTTTTCGCCAAGCACCTCCGCCGCCATGTCGAACATGCCGTGAAGCTGCCCGTCCAAGTCATTCCGGTCCGTCACCACCACCAGCGTGGGATTCTTCATCTGCGGATGCGTCATCAGCTTGCCCGCAAGACAAATCATCTCCAGGCTCTTGCCCGCGCCCTGCGTATGCCACACCACGCCGCCCATGCCGCTGCCGCCGGGAGCCGATGCCGTCAGCACACGCTCGACCACGGCGCACACTGCATGAAATTGGTGATAGGCCGCGATCTTCTTGACCAGCCCGCCGTCATCCTCAAAGACAATGAAGTGGCGCAGATAATCCAGCAAATGCTCTTTCTTGAAGACGCCGCGCACCAGAGTCTCCAGCTCGCCAAACTGACCCAGTGGGTCGCGCTCCTTGCCGTCAATCGTCCGCCACGCAGTGAAGCGCTCTTCATCGGCGGAGAGTGAACCCATCCGCGCATAGATGCCGTCAGAGGCGACCAGCATTTCATTGGTGCGGAATAGCTCCGCGATTTCGTCCTTATAGGTTTGGAGTTGGTGGTAGGCGGCCGATACATCCGCCGTGTCGCTGGCAGCATTTTTCAACTCGAAGACGGCCACAGGCATTCCATTTAGGAAGACCACGACATCGGGCCGGCGTTCGCGGCTGCCGCTTGCGGTCATGCCGATCACGGTGAACTGGTTCACAACCAGCCAGTCGTTCTGCTCGGGATGGTCAAAGTCCGCCAGCCGGACCCGGTCGCTGCGGGTCTCGCCGTCCTGTTGCCAAAAGACCTGCACACCCCGCGTAAGCCGCCGCTGAAACTCCTGGTTGCCCGCCATCAGTCCGGGTGTGCCTGCGCTCGTCAAAACGGCGACGGCGTCGGCGATGGCGGCGGCGGGAAAGCCAGGATTCAGGCGGTGCAGCGCATCCCGGAGCCGCCCTTCCAGCAAGACATGCTTGTAGCTCTTCCGTTCTGGCCTTTCCCCATCCGGCGCAAGCTCCGGCCCGAAGACGACCTCGTAGCCCAGGTCCTCAAACCACCCAAGCATCTCCTGCTCGACCATGTCTTCGTTGATTTGGCTCACGAATACCTCGTTCCGGAATATGTCGAAAAATCTTCTCAGAATCGACATATTGGTCAGATATGTCGATTCCATCGTCATTTCCACATTCTCGAAATCCTAAACTGCCATCAGCATAGCTTCCGCCTCCGGCACCCGCAGCTTGCCGGAGATCAGGCGGGGCAGGAGGGTGTCGCGGAGATCGGTCAGAGTTGTTTGTTCTTCACTGCTGTACCTGATGCGTTGAAATAGGCGTTCGATCAAAGTCCCAAACGCCCGATAGATCGAATCATTTGCGATGGTAATTTTGAACATGGCGAGCTGATCGACCTGCACTCTCTGGCGTCCGCTTGTGCCAGACATGCTCTGGATTGCATACTGTCGAAACCCGGGATCACGTGCAACCAAATAGGCGAACTGTGATGGAACATTCGGCTTTGTTGCCACAACGATAAACTCAGTTGATCCCCAGCCAACTTCGTCTTTCTCCAGAAAATCAACGTACGCAGTTTTACCGTTTTCAAGGCATGGCGTGATTCTGGCCAGAAGCGTATCACCGTTGATGAACTTCGATCCCGAAACGAAATCACGCTTGATCCATGAAGTCGCCCGAGGTCCAGACGTGGGAACACTCGCCATGTCCAGATAAGTTGCAGTAACTCTCTTTTTCAAACTGCGTGTCGGGTTGAGTGAGAGAACATTCGTTATTGGTCCGGTGGTCCAGCCTTGCGGGATGGGGCCAAGCTCAGAGTCTTCAAAGGTGCTGGGGAAGAGCGCGGCGGTGTTGGCATCCATGCCTTCCGGCTCGCGGCCCCCCGCCTTGGCCCGCACCGGATCAAAATCCACAAACCACGACTTGAAAATCGCTCTCGCCAACTCTTCTAAGGTTCCACACAATTTCCGGTATAGCTCGATCCTGTCGTCCAGAGCGCTCAACATCGCGGCAATCTTCCGCTGGTCTTCAATTGGAGGCAGCGAAAATCTAAAGCTGCGGATTATGCCATCATTTAGATTCGGCATCGTAGCGCCGACCGCATGAAACTTGAACCACTCAATTGATCGCGGATCAGCCAGAACGTGAGATAGGAATTCCGAGTCCAGTTCATGCGGTTTCTTGACTCGAAGCAGTATCGCACCTGTACCACAAATCAATCCTTGCTCAGCCTGGCGAACATATCCGATGTGTCCAGTGGCTTGTATACCTCGACGCGCAAATAGAATGTCCCCAACTTGAAGTAGGTGGCGAGAAAGCGTCTTCGCTTTCTCATTCGAGATTCGCGGAAGTACAGACCAGTCAATCTGACGGTTGCGAATGGCTTCAGTTGGAACAACAGGGACACCTTGCGGGAGGTATTCGTCTGCGTGCAATTGTGACCCAAACGGACCGGTTTGAACCACAGCAGCACCAGCGTTACAAAGATCTCCTATCGTTACGTCCTGCCACTCAGACCCCATAGCCCAGCACCCCAGCTTCTCGCACGATCCCGCAGCTGCTTTCATCCTGCCGCCGATCACCTTCACTGTGCGTCCCCCTTGTGCAGGCGCTTGGGGCTGGTTGCGCCCAGTTTCTTGACTTCCTCGACCGTCCTGTCGAAGTCGCTGGCGTCGGCCTCAAGGCGGCGCTGCTCTTCGAAGATCGCAAACTGCGCATGGGCATGTTCTTCGGCCAGAGCATGAGAGATTTTGCCAGCACCCAAGAGAATCTCTCGATCACTCAGGCGGAGGAAGCTGTCGAGCTTGGCGATCCAATCGCGCATGTGCATGGGCTTGTGGCCTCGCGCCTGCAACTCGGCAAAATCCAGATATGCAGAGACGATCAGGTTCAGACTCTCCAACTCCTCCTTGCTCAGATAGTTCTTGGCAATGGAGACATCGGCCTTGCGCACGGCTCCGCGCGGTGAGTTCTTCCAGGATGAAAGCCCCATGTGCGGCTGCGTGGCGTCGGCGCGCAGCCGCACCACCTCTGCCGCCGTGTGGCCATGAGCGGCCCAGTGCAGCTTGTTCTGCACCGTCTTGAAAAACACCTCGGTCAACTCCGCGTTGCGGTCGTAGTCGATGCTGGTGGCGTAGATGTCGGTGATCTTCTGGTAGAAGAGCCGCTCGCTAGAGCGTATGTCCCGAATGCGCGCCAGCAGTTCGTCGAAATAATCCTGCCCAAGGGTGCGGCCAGCCTTGATGCGCTCGTCGTCGAGGGTGAACCCCTTGACCAGCAACTCGCTGAGCCGTGCCGTAGCCCACTGGCGGAATTGGGTGCCGCGCAGTGAGCGGACCCGGTAGCCAACGGCCAGAATCATTTCCAGGTTGTAGTGCTTGAGGCTGCGCTGGACCTGCCGCTCCCCCTCCTGTTGAACTAGTAAGTAATCCTTACCAGTTGCCTCCGGAGCCAGCTCATTCTCAGCGTAAATGCTTTGAATGTGCATGGTTACATTTTGTGGGGTAGTCTGAAACAGCTCTGCCATCTGGACGCGGGATAGCCAGACGGTCTGCCCGTCCAGCCGTACCTGAAGGTTGAGTCCGGCATCCTGGTAGATGAGGACCTGCCCCGGCGCTGAATCAGTAGAAGAACTGGATTTGCGGCTCTTGCTAGATGCCATATCCAAGCGCCCCCAGTTTCTGACGGATCACGGCATCCAGTTCCGCGCCCCTGGCCATCTGTTCGGCCAGTTGTGCGGTGAGCCGTTCCATCTTCTCGGCAAAGACTTCGTCGTCATCCTCGACGGCCTCTGCGCCAACGTAGCGGCCGGGAGTGAGCACGTAGCCGTGCTCCTGAATCTCTTCGAGCTTCACAGCCCGGCAGAATCCCGGCACATCGGCGTAGTCGCCCGTGGCCTCGCCATCATGTCGCCAGCGGTGGGCGGTGTCGGCGATCAGGGCGATGTCGGCCTCAGAGAAGACGCGATGTACCCGCGTCTCCATCTGCCCCAGCTTGCGCGCGTCGATAAAGAGAAACTCTCTGCGGCGGTCGCGGCCATGGGATGTCTTGTCGCGGGTGAGAAACCAGAGGCAGGCGGGAATCTGGGTATTCAGGAAGAGCTGCGGCGGCAGCGCGACCATGCACTCCACCACGTCGCCCTCGACCATGCGGCGGCGAATCTCGCCTTCATTGTTCTGACTGGAACTCATGGAGCCGTTGGCCAGCACCACTCCGGCCTGCCCCGTGGGCTTGAGGTGCCAGAGAATGTGCTGGAGCCACGCATAGTTGGCATTGCCCGCCGGCGGCGCTCCGAAGGCCCAGCGTTTATCGCCTTCCAGCTTGGCGCTCCACCAGTCCGAGACGTTGAACGGCGGATTGGCCAGCACGTAATCGGCCTTCAGGTCCGGGTGTTGATCCTGCGTAAAGGTGTCCACCGGCTCCTTGCCAAGATTGAAACCGATGCCGCGAATGGCCAGATTCATCGCTACCAGACGCCACGTTGTGGGGTTCGATTCCTGCCCGTAGATGGAAATGTCGTCTGCGCGGCCTCCGTGAGCCTCTATGAACTTTTCCGACTGTACGAACATCCCGCCAGAACCGCAGCAAGGATCGTAGATGCGCCCCTTGTGCGGGGAGAGCATGGCCACCAGCACTCGCACCACGGACCCCGGCGTGTAGAACTGCCCGCCTTTTTTGCCCTCAGCCGTGGCGAATTGGCCGAGAAAATACTCGTAAACCTCGCCCAGCACGTCTTTGGCCTTGTCCTCAGAGGTAAAGCCGATTTTGGAGATGAGGTCGATCAACTGCCCCAGCCGGGACGGTTCAATCTGCGTCCGGGCAAACCGCTTGTCCAGAATGTTCTTGAGCGACGGATTCACGTCCTCAATGGCCACCAGCGCATCATCGAGCAGGCGGCCGATCTCCGGCTGCTTTGCCTGGTTGCGCAGCGTCTCCCACCGCGCCACCTGCGGAACCCAGAAGACGTTGGCAGAAGAATAGTAGTCCCGGTCCTCCAGCGCCTTAGCCTGCTCCGCTGCGTCGTCCGAGAAAAATAGGTCCGAAGCGGGGTCCGCCAGCAGCTTGGCCACCTCTCGCCGCCGCTCATCGAACGCATCGGAGACGTACTTGAGGAAGATCAGCCCCAGCACCAAGTGCTTGTACTCGGCCGCATCCATCTGGGCGCGCAGTTTGTCTGCCGCCTCCCAGAGTGTTTTCTTCATTTCCTGACTGGTCATGGCTCCGCTTTTCCGTTCAAAACCGCGTTAACGCAGGGTCTCTATTAGAACCACTGTATTCCTCCCCACTTGAAGGACACAAATCAGATCAGAATCCTCTTGCAAAGGCTCATGCGCAGCAACTTCACGCATGAGATCCTTTTAGCTCCATGCCGAATTTACGGCTCTGCTTCACTGTGTGCGGCTTGTTCGGGTTCCCTTTTCTCCACCTCGCACGACGGTTAGTTTTGTTCTGGCAAATCTGGCTTCTGTCATCCCCCATTCCCGTCATGCGATGAACCCACGACGCCCACGTGAGCAGATATTGCGTGAAGTCTTGTGAATGCAGGCGGTTATAGTATTGCCTATTGTGACACATCTGACATATACTACACCATGAAAGAGGGAACGAATATGG
>JBEKOA010000221.1:0-6130 GCA_049522255.1 Occallatibacter sp. | reverse complement strand
GCAGCAGAAGGCCAAGCTGGGGTTGACGGCTCCGGCTGCAACAGATGAGGTGGAGCGTTCCGCCTCCGAATTTGAGGCGGCGCCCGCCGCGCCAGTTGCACAATCCAAGCTGAACAAGCCGCTCAATGAGTTCGACGAGCGTCAGCCTAAGTCGAACCAGAGCACCATCCTGATCGAAGGCGGAGACGACTTCGACGAGGAGGGCGGCGAAGAGTTCGACGAGGAGAACGAGCCGAACTTCAACCGCGTCGAAGGCGCTCCGGTTCCAGTTGGCACGGCAGTAGCCGCGCCTGGCGCTGGCAGGCCGCGGCCGACGGACAACAATCGCCGTCGCCGTCGCCGTCGCCCAGGTGGACCAGGCGGTGGCCGCGGACCAGGCGGGGGACAGGGTTAAGCTGCTTGCTTCAACTTGAATGACACCAAGGCCCGGAGTTCAACTCCGGGCCTTGGTGTTGCTGGAAGCCGGCCTTTGCCTGGTGGATCATCGCATGAGGAGACTCACTACGTCGTCAGTCTTGACTACTCATTGATCGACGATTCTTCTTGAGAGATGGACCTCCATCTGGCAGGAGGCGCATCCCGATTCGATCTCCGCTTATCCTGCTTCGCTTCGTACATTCGGCGGTCTGCCGCAATGCACAACGACTCGGCGTCGGCCGCATCCTCAGGAAAGATTGCGATGCCTACGCTGGCGCCGATCTCGACCAGGCAATCCTCCAGAGTGACTGGAAGCTCAAGCAGTTGCCGCAACGAAGCTCCCACGTTTTCGGCCTCTTCGCGATTGGTGGGCTCTTCGAGAATCACTGAGAACTCGTCTCCTCCGGTTCGGGATACAGTGTCGGAGCGGCGGACACGTTCGACAAAGGTGGATGCAACATGCTGTAACACCTGGTCGCCTACGTGATGACCTAGCGCGTCGTTGATCTGTTTGAAGTTGTCGAGGTCGATCACCAGAAGCGCCATCCGGGTTCCGGTGCGGCGAGAGCGCTGAAGGGCGCTGGTCATCCGGTCTTCAAAGAGACGGCGGTTCGGCAGTCCAGTCAACGGATCATGCAGCGCCAGATACTTGTTCTCTTCGATCTGGTTCTCGAGCAGCAGCAGAATCATGCCCACTGCCACGAGGTATTTGGGCAGATTCCAGACTTCGCTCTCAACCTGGACGAGGGGAAAAACGGCCTGCATGAACGGCGCCAGTACAAAAACCGCGGCCCAGGCGAGGAACCCGGCAATGGTGATAAATGCACCGGCAGTGTTGCGCCGGTGCATATAAAGGAAGTGGATGCTGCAGCCCAAAAAGACGGTAAACAATACGGCATTCACTGCCAGAGTTCCACCGTTGCCCGGACGATGTTGGAAGGTCAGGAGAAACCCGGCGAGGCCGATGTAGAGCAGGACCATCGACCAGCGAAGCGGATGACGGAATTGGCGAAGCGAGAGTAGGGCGAGGCCAAGCGGAAAGACGCCGAAGAGAGCCGCAGCGACATCCAGAGGCCAGTTTGCCCCCGGGCCGAGGACGAGGATAACGAAGTAGAGGCTGTTGGTGAACATCAGCACTGCGAGCATCCACGGACTGGAGCGCTGATTTCGATAAGGGATCGACGCCCACATGAAAAGAATTCCCGCCGATGTGAGGGCGCCGAGCGTGAACAAAGTCGCCAGGATTCCCCACACGCCTGGGGCGTCCATAAAGATGCTGGCGATAAAGTGCAGTGCGATCATCACCCAGGCTGTGAGCCAGAGCCTTGAGGTCGTGGTGTGATTGCGTCTAGCTACCGACGCGAAGGCGCATGTCAGCAGCGTGACGGCTCCTACGTCCGGTAATTTACTCAAGATCAAAGAGTCTTACCCCGTTTTGACCGATTCATCTCTATTATCAATCATCTGAGACGGTGGTCTGACCTCTTTATGTTCAAGCAACGGGACTTTCGAGTGCACTTCCGTAACATTAGAGCCGGTTCACGCAATTGATTCGTTGGATGCCCATGCCGCAGTTTCTTCGCTGTGCGGCTTCGATCTCTAATAGACTCAGAAAAATGGCTGCAAGCTTGTACATTGTCGTTGAGGGTGAAGACCCTGGGTTTGACATCTTTGTGAACGGCCACGCTCTGGCGCGCAACGAAGATGCGCTGGAACGGCTGGCCGAGAGATTGAATGTGCCCCCGCTGCTGAGATACTTCTCTGCCGATGAAGACTCGATGGCGCTGCTTTTGGAGCAAGGCGCGGAAGAACACGAGTGGAAACAGGCTCTCCCGGAGCCGCAATGGTTTGATGCCGCTGACGGCCTGCTGACTGTCTCTGCGCTGATTGGTTTGCTGGCCGCGGCGCCGACGGCGCTTGGTTCGGAGACGCAGCCGGTCTTGATCGAACTTCGTAAATACCAGAGGGTATTGCGCAAGGCGGCGCTGCGCGGGTTGCGCTGGCATATCGCGGTGAGTTGGCGCTGACCACCACCTGCGCCACCTGCGGTGGGGCAGACGCTCGCTCATCGCTCGCAATGGCTCCCTTGCTTGGATTCTGGTGGTCTTTGTGGTTAGTTGGGTTCAAGATTCTCCGTAATCAACACGGTGGGTAGGGTTCGTCGTCTCCACATCTCAGAATCGAGATGTGGGCCACCTGCGTAACCCGCGGTGGGGCAGACGCTCGCTCATCGCTCGCAATGGCTCTCTTGCTTGGATTCTGGTGGTCTTTGTGGTTAGTTGGGTTCAAGATTCTCCGTAATCAACACGGTGGGTAGGGTTCGTCGTCTCCACATCTCAGAATCGAGATGTGGGCCACCCGCGGGTTGGGGTTCGACGTTTCCCACCCTTCGCAAAGAGCGCGAAGGATGGGGCACCCGCAGCAGGATAATCAGAACTTTCCTGGAGACTGGATGCTAGCTCGCTTCGGGCGTTTCGTTCCTGGGTGGGAAGACGTTGCCCATGCGGCGAATCTGCGCGCCGACGCCGGCGAGCTTCTCTTCGATGCGCTCGTAGCCGCGATCCATGTGGTAGACGCGATCAAGAATCGACTCGCCATCGGCCACGAGCGCCGCCAGCACTAGCGAGGCCGATGCCCGCAGATCAGAACACATGACGGCCGTCGCTGAGAGCCTAGCCGGTCCGCGCACGGTGGCCGTGCGGCCGTCCACCTTAATGTTCGCGCCCATGCGCACCAGTTCCTGCACGTGCATGAAGCGGTTTTCGAAGATGTTCTCTTTGACGACGCTGACGCCCTCGGCCTGCGTAGCCAGCGCCATGTACTGCGCCTGCACGTCGGTGGGAAAGCCCGGATACTCTTCCGTCGAAATGTCAGCCGCGCGCAGTTTGCCGCTGGAGCGCACGCGCACCGTGTCGGGCCCGAGAAGATCGATGCGGGCTCCGGCCTCTTCGAGTTTGGAAATCACCGAGCTCATATGCGAGGCGTTGCAGTTGGCGACGATCAGGTCTCCGTCGGTGATCGCGCCAGCCACCAGAAAAGTCGCCGCCTCGATGCGATCGGGATTGATGCGGTGGCGCGCGCCATGAAGGCTGCTTACGCCCTGCACCCGGAGAGTCGAGGTGTTTGCGCCCTCGATCTTCGCTCCCATGGCCGTGAGCAGGGCGGCCAGGTCGGCGACCTCGGGTTCGCGAGCGCAGTTTTCCATCAGGGTTTCGCCTTCTGCCAGGACCGCGGCCATCAGCAGATCCTCGGTGCCGGTGACGGTGATCTTGTCGAAGACCAGGTGCGCGCCCTTGAGGCGTTTGACGCGCGCTTCGAGATAGCCGTGCTCCTGGGTGATCGTCGCGCCCATTTTTTCCAGGCCCTTGATGTGCAGATCGATGGGCCGGCCGCCGATGGCGCATCCGCCGGGCATGGCGACGCGGGCCATTCCAGTGCGGGCAATGAGGGGGCCGAGAACAAGAGAACTGGCGCGCATGGTCTTTACGATCTCGTATTTTGCCACCGGATCTGAGAGCGAACGGCAACTGATCGTGGTGCGATGCTGCGCGCGTCCGTAACCCAGTTCAACCTCGGCGCCCATCGACGCGAGCAGCCGACGTTCGGTCTCGATGTCGCGCACCTGGGGAATGTTTTCGAGGATGATTTCATCCTCGGTGAGAATCGCCGCGGCCATGCAGGGCAATGCCGAGTTCTTGGCGCCCGAGATGCGAACCGTGCCCACCAGCGGATTGCCGCCGCGAATTACGAACTTATCCATAAATGCAGAGAGACTCCTGGAATGCTGTGGTTCCTAGCCTTCAAGTGTAAACCGCAGCGCCCGGTTGCCGTGGTACGGAAGGTATACTCGTGCTTTGATCGAAGCATGGTACGGAGACAAAGGGTGATGAGACAGAGCTGGATGCGGAGTGGATTGGCGGCATTGGGGACGGTGTTGGGAACCGTCACGGTATGGGCGCAAAGCACGGCTGCTACAGAATCGGGTAGGCCCAGGGTCGAAGCCATTCACGCTTCGCACGCGATGCCAACCATTGCAGAGAAAGATGGGCGCTATGCACTGATGGTTGATGGCGCGCCGTATTTGATGCTGGGCGTGCAGGCCAATAACTCCAGCGCATGGCCCGCATATCTTGACAAGGTCTGGCCGGCGGCTGAGACTCTGCACGCCAACACGGTCGAGCTGCCCGTCTACTGGGAGCAGATCGAGGCCACGCAGGGAACGTTCGACTTCAGCACCGTCGACTTGATTTTGAAGCAGGCGCGGGAGCATCATCTGCGACTGGTGTTGCTGTGGTTTGGCACGTGGAAGAACGGAAGCTCGCACTACACGCCCGAGTGGATCAAGCTGGATCAGGCGAAGTACCCGTTTGTGGTGGACAAGGACGGGCAGACGGTGGACTCGCCGTCGCCGTTTTCGCCGGCAAGGCTGGAGGCCGATGCGGCGGCCTTTCGCGCTCTGATGCGCCACTTGAAGGCTGTTGATCCAGTGCACACGGTGATTATGGCGCAGGTGGAGAATGAGGCGGGCGAGTGGAACGGGGTTCGCGACTATGGCGCGGAGGCGGAGAAGGCATTTGCCGGGCAGGTGCCAGCCAAGCTGGTTGCGGGCCTGGGCAGGCAGGCGGGAACATGGCAGCATGTCTTTGGCGATGCGGCCGATGAGACGTTTGAAGCATGGTATACGGCGACCTACATTGAAAAGGTGGCAGCGGCAGGGAAGGCCGAGTATCCGCTACCGCTCTATGTGAATGCGGCGTTGCGCGATCCCTTCAACCCTGGCAAGGCTCCGAGCTATGAGTCGGGTGCGCCGACCGACAACAATATCGATCTGTGGAAGATTGCCGCTCCGTCGATCAGCGTGGTGGCTCCCGACATTTATATGCCGGAGTATGCCAAGTATATGAGGTCGATGGAACTCTATAAGCGCAAGAGCAATCCACTGCTGATTCCAGAGACCGGCAACCAGGGTGTCTATGCGCATTATGTTTTCGCCGCGATTGGTCAGGGCGCGATGGGGTGGGCGCCTTTTGGATTGGACTTGAGCCGCTATAGCAACCAGACCGAAGGGCCCGAAGCGATGGAGCCGGATGCGCTGAGACCTTTTGCGCAGCAGTACGAGTTGCTGGCGCCTATTGCGCGACTGCTGGCCAAGGGCAATCTCGAAGGCAAGGTCAAAGGCGCGAGCGAAGATCCCGAGAGTCACACGCAGACTCTTGCTTTTGACCGCTGGCAGGCGGTGATTCAATACGGCATGCCTTCCTTTGGCAACGGGATGCAGCCCAAGGGCAACTCGCCGGCCGACGGGGGCGTGGTGATTATGCAACTGGGAACGGATGAGTTTTTGATTGCCGGCCACCATGCGCGGGTGGACTTCACTCCTACCTTCGATCCGGGCAAGAAACGGCTGTGGCTCAAGGTGGAAGAGGGAAGCTACGACGGGGCAGGGAAGTGGAAGACCGCACGCATCTGGAATGGCGACCAGACGGACTACGGGCTGAATCTGAAGTCGAATGAGAATGTGTTGCTGAAGGTAAGGATGACGACGTACTAAGCTTGCGCCGTCCCTGCGGGACTCCGTAACGAGCTTGTGAAATCCCTTTTCCCCACGCTGAAGCGCTTTCAATTACCCACATTTTCAGCCCCCATGATGACGCCGAGTTGGATGTCGACAAGGCGTGTTAATCCTCTCCAGATCGTTTCGTTGCCGGGTGGA
>JBEKOA010000220.1:0-6141 GCA_049522255.1 Occallatibacter sp. | reverse complement strand
CACCGGCCCCCGCGAAAGATGTCGCTTCTGCGGAATCAGCGTGGTCTTCTCAATGGTCGTCGTGTCAGTCACCGAGCCACCAGGCATTTCCATCTCACCGATGGCCGTCCATGAGGCTCCACTGTCTTGAATCGTTGTGGAGGACTTGAGGTCCATCACCTGGCCGCCTGCTTCAAGCTTCACCCGATAGTGATAGACGCCCGGTTCGAGATCAACGGCCGGCTTGGGAAGGCCGGCAGGTTCCTTATCCTGCGCTCCTGCAACAGATACAAAAAGCGCGAAGCACATTGAGACGCAAACGAAGGTCTTCATCGAGCTTGTTTCCTTTTCTTGCGGTTTGGCGCAATCGAAATCTGGATTTCGTCAATCTTGCGGCAGCATGCGCCGGCCTCCCGCCGCTTCAAACAAGCTTGTGCGTCCGGAGCAGATTGCAGGATTCGCAGCATCAATCATTCCGAGGAGATACGAACGAACTATACACCCAGTTCCGTGAATTCCCTGCATTGCCTACGCTCCAGCACGCTCATTCGCTCAGAATGACAGCCAGCTTTGTGTTGCGTATTTCAGGCTCAGGGGCCTCTCACGAACAGCGGCCGGCATATTGATTTGTTCCGCAGAAACGGCTGAAGGCGACGACTTTCCTTGTCTTCTCCACGGAATCTAGCGGCGCCACGCAGCTTTCGCTGGAGCCAGACAGGTAAACGGATTGCAATCCGCCCCCGAATCTCCACTTCTGCACAGGATTGCCGGCATTATGCACCGTTTCTGCGCCTTGTAGCCGGTCCAAGTGAGGGCTAGGCTGGATGCTGGAGCCGGAACGTTCCACAAGAGCTTGAGTTGCATCTAATTTGGGGCAGTGGTTGAGGGCTGGAGACCGCTCCTGACAAGGTCGATATGAGCTTTCCACAGCCGATTGCCTTTGTTTTGAAAGTAGATGCGGGGAATGCAAAGAAAATACTAGATGTTGTGGTTTTTTGTTGACAGGCACCACAGACAGCGGTATTTTTTCATCTGCGGCTGTAAACGGATTGTAACGATCGCCGGTGGGAACGATTCAGGTGAGGCCGCTCGAAAGAAGAGAACTCGCGGTACATTCCGATCCCCGTCTTCCCGTTCTTTGTCAGAGGTTTACCCCGACTTGCTCCAGGCGCCTCGCGCCGGAGAGGGGCAGAGATTTTCCGATTTTCCGATTGAGAGGGTTCCATGAATGAGGTCCAGCAGAAGAGTTCCACCATCACCACCCAGGCTTCGCAAACCCAGCGGGGATTGATTTTTACCCGCCGCTTCTCGACCGAGGGCGTCTCGCCCTACGACGAACTGAAGTGGGAAAACCGCACCGCGTCGATCACCGACCAGAAGGGCAACACCATCTTCGAGCAGAAGAATGTTGAGGTTCCGGTCGACTGGTCGATGACCGCGACCAACATTGTGGCCTCGAAGTACCTGCACGGGAAGCTGGGTTCGCCCGAGCGGGAGACCGGCGTTCGCCAACTGGTGAGCCGGGTGGCCGAGACGATTCGCGACTGGGGTATGGCGGGCGGCTACTTTGCAAGCTATGAGGACGGCGTTATCTTCCACGACGAGTTGGCGAACATGCTGCTGACCCAGAAGGCGGCCTTCAACTCGCCGGTCTGGTTCAATGTAGGCTGCGACCGCCTAGAGCCGAACGCGGAGGGACAGAACTGGCACTGGGACCCGGCAACCGGCGGTGTACGCTTCTCTGCGACCGGTTATCACAATCCTCAGTGCTCGGCCTGTTTCATCAACTCCGTCGAGGATTCGATGAGCGGCATCATGGATCTGGCTCGCACCGAAGCCATGCTTTTCAAGTTTGGTTCCGGCACGGGCACGAACTTCAGCTCGCTGCGCTCCAGCCATGAGTCCGTCTCGGGCGGCGGCACGGCCAGCGGACCGCTCAGCTTCATGCGCGGCCTGGATGCCTTTGCCGGGGTCATCAAGTCGGGCGGCAAGACGCGCCGCGCGGCCAAGATGGCGATTTTGAATGCCGAGCACCCGGATATTCTGGATTTCATTGAGTGCAAGGCCAAGGAAGAGAAAAAGGCTCACGACTTAATCAAGGCCGGCTATGACGGCTCGGGACCGGATTCCGAGGCATTTTCGTCGATCTTCTTCCAGAATGCCAACAACTCCGTCCGCGTCAGCGACGAATTCATGCGCGCGTACGAGAGCGACGGCGACTTCACCACCTACACCGTCAAAGGCCATGAGCCGGTGAAGACCTACAAGGCGCGAGATCTGATGCACAAGATCGCCGATGCCACGTGGCACTGCGGCGACCCCGGCATGCAGTTCGACACGACAATCAACCGCTGGCACACCTCAAAGAACTCGGCCCGCATCAATGCGTCGAATCCCTGCTCGGAGTATATGTTCCTTGACAACTCGGCCTGCAACCTGGCCAGTTTCAACCTGATGAAGTACGTCACACCGTCGGGCGGCTTCGACATTCCCGCCTACCGGCACTCCATCTCTGTGCTCATTACCGCGATGGAGATCCTGGTGGACAACTCCGGCTATCCGACTGAAGCGATTGCCAAGAACTCCCACGACTATCGCCCGCTGGGCCTGGGCTACGCCAACCTGGGCGCGCTGCTGATGGCCTTCGGGCTGCCTTACGACTCGGCTGCTGGGCGCAATCTGGCAGCAGTGTTCACCGCGATAATGACCGGCCAGGCCTACCTGCAATCGGCCATCATTGCGGCCAACTGCCCGCCGATCGCCTCGGCTACGCCTTTGACCGCCCGTGTCGATCACCAAGGCGGCGCCTGCCCCGGTTTCTACGTCAACCGCGAGCCCTTCCTCGACGTGATTCGCATGCACCGGGCCGAGGTGAACAACATCGGAGCGGTGCGGCAGAGCGGCGAGCCCTTCAATGTGCCCCAGTTGGAGGCCCTAATCGACGCCAGCCGCGAGTGCTGGGATTTGGCCCTGGTTTATGGAGAGAAATTCGGCTACCGCAACTCCCAGACCACGGTTCTGGCTCCCACCGGCACCATCGGGTTCATGATGGACTGCGACACAACGGGAATCGAGCCCGATCTGGCCCTGGTCAAGTACAAGAAGCTGGTGGGCGGCGGCAATATCAAGATCGTCAATAACACCGTGCCCGCCGCGCTCTTCAAGCTCGGCTACAAGGACGATGAGGTTGACGCAATTGTCAGCTACATCGATGCCACGGGAACGATCGAAGGCGCACCGGGCATCAAGCCCGAGCACCTGGCTGTTTTCGATTGCAGCTTCAAGCCGCTCAAGGGCACGCGGACGATCCACTACATGGGCCACATCAAGATGATGGCCGCCACGCAACCGTTCCTCTCCGGCGCCATCTCGAAGACTGTCAATTTGCCCCAGGAAGCCACCATCGAGGAGATTGCCGAGGCCTACGCCGAGAGCTGGCGTCAGGGCATCAAGGCCGTGGCCATCTACCGCGACGGCTCCAAGGGCACCCAGCCGCTGAACACCAGCATGGACGTAAAGCGCGAGTCCTCGCCGCTCGACCTCGCCGCCGGCCGCGTGCTGACGCAAATGGCCGCTGGGCAAACAGGCGCCGCAGCCGACCTGAAGGTTCTGGAATCCAATGCCGGCGAAAAGGTCGAGACCTCTGCCAAGTCGGTCTTTCTGGCAGCCGCCTCCTTCCAGCGAGCGTTGGAAGAAATCGCCAGAGTTTCCGACCTGTCCATGCCGCTGCTGCAGACAGCTGTCCCGCTTGATTCCGTGCCTGAGGCCGGCAACTCGGAGGCGCAGGATCTCAACGGGCCGCCCCGCGCGGTTCGCCACCGCCTGCAAGACGAGCGCGCATCGATCACCCACAAGTTCGGCATCGCCGGTCACGAGGGGTACATCACTGTCGGCCTCTACCCCAATGGGCAGCCAGGAGAGATCTTCATCAAGATGGCCAAGGAGGGCTCGACGGTCTCAGGCCTGATGGACTCGTTCGCCACCTCAATCTCGATCGCCCTGCAGCACGGCGTGCCGCTCAAGGTGCTCTGCGAGAAGTTTGCCCACACTCGCTTCGAGCCGTCGGGCTGGACCGGCAACGAACAGATCGGCTACGCCAAGAGCCTGATGGACTATATCTTCCGCTGGCTCAACCTGCGCTTCCTCTCCGGCACGCAATTGTCGCTTTTTGCCGGTCTGACTCCGCAGGCCTCGCAACTGCCCGCTCCGCCCACAATGCTTCCCGACTCTGAGCCGGAGCATGAGGGCGCCGCGCCGCAGGGAAACCTGGCCAAACTGGCCGAGGAGGTGGCATGGCGGTTGCACCAGGTGAGTGACCAGAACGCAAAACCCGGTTTCGGCAATCCGGGAATTGCGGGAGGCGGCATCGCTCCCGATGAGGAGGCCGGCCTGTCGATCAACGCCGGAGCCCAACAGGAGCCCCGTCTCACCGACCGTGGCATCTTTCACTCCTCGGACGCCATGAGCACGATGTACGAGATGGGTGACGCCCCAAGCTGCTCGGTCTGCGGAGCCATCATGGTTCGTAACGGCAGTTGTTACCGCTGCATGAGCTGCGGTTCGACAAGCGGATGCAGCTAGCAACTTTTATGTACTTTTGGTGAAGCAGAGTCCATCCTGCTCCACATTTCTCTTGTTTTATTAAATGAGAAAGTAAGCAACTCTTAGTGTTGCTTAACCTCATTTCGTCTTTCCTCGTTCTTTTTGGCGATGCAAATGTTGCATCGCCAAATTGCGGCTTCATCTGAAAAATCATTAGTTGTTTACGGTGGGGTTTGTGAAGACACTTCCGAATCTGCTAACGAACTCCAAACGATCAAAAACCGCATTTCCTTTTTGATCCATTAGCCTGAACGCTGACGTTTTCGGCGAATACGCTCTCTTGCCCTCGCAATCTAGCTCACGAGCAATGCAAATGCATGGATTCTGGATCGAAGAAGGAGATTCCTACTTATAACTCCCCGATCTTTGCCAAGTTGAGAGAAACCTGTTCGCAGTGGTAATCGGGAGATAACCAGATTTCGAGCCCCCCATCACAATCGCGACGCCCAGGGCAGTGCATGACTGCGGAGATAGGCGCTCCACTTCCGACGAGACGGCAAGCAAAGACACGGCGCAGGGCACTGAACGGGACAGGGTCAACTCCAATACTCTTTGCTGTAGTCCGCAAGAGGCGGGACATGCGAAAAGAGCCTCGACAGGAGTCAGACAAGATGTATTCTGACGTCTGGTTGCGGGCAAGAAGTGCAGCCAGTGACTCAAGTGTCAGCGGACCACGGGAAATAATGCGTTCCCTGCGGTGCAGACGAGGAGTACCAACGCAAGCGCGGCCGCTCTCACTATCAACATCACTCCACCGAAGATTGGCCAGTTCCGTAAAGCAAATTCCTGTATTGACAATTACACGCACGGCGTCACGCAGATCGTGAAGTTGCGGGTCTTCGTCGGCAGCCTTAATGATGCTAAGGATGTTCTCATTGGACGGGACCGACGGCCTGGGAACCCGGATGCGGCGGAACGTCAGTTGATGATTTGCCATTGCATGCCCCCTTGTATCAAGACTGTGGTTAAGGGTTGTGACTCCAGTGTTGTTGGCAAAACAAAATGGTCTGCTTCGCCAAATGCATGGATTTATTAATCCGCACTGTATTTACCGGAGATGCTTTTGGATTTCGACGACATCCATAAACGCTCGAATTCAAGTAAGTTTGCTAAGATGTAATTCCAATGATCCTCAGATACTTCCGAAGGGATCACTTCCACTTCAAGAATGTCCTTAAAATATAGAAGGCTCGAAATCTGTTGGACCTCCGGGCTGTTCAAGAGGCTAACGTATTTTCGCATGCACCCTAAATGCACGGCGTGTCTTATCTGAACTAGTGTAGTTCGCCACACAGATGGTCATTTATTGAGAGCGGCCTGAGCGCGGGTGACTTTTTCCAGGATGTCGGTAGCTTTTGCCGTCCAGATGAAGGGCTTGGGGTTCTGATTGTGTCCGTCTATGTAGTCACCGATTGCGGTGATGAGTTGTTCCAGATCTTGGAAGACGCCGCGCCTGATGCGGTTTTGCGTGATGTCGCGGAAGAAGCGTTCCACCATGTTGAGCCATGAAGCCGAGGTAGGCGTGAAGTAGAGATGGAACCGCTTATGCTTTTCCAGCCA
>JBEKOA010000219.1:0-6196 GCA_049522255.1 Occallatibacter sp. | reverse complement strand
GTCTGCGCAAGGAATACGGCAACTGCGACTACGACGTGCGCCATAATCTGTCGGCCTTCGGGATCTATGCAATCCCCTTCCACTCCAGCCATAGAGTTTTGCGTCAGGCGCTGGGCGGCTGGCAGCTCTCGCAAACCGCTTTCCTGCACAGCGGCTTGCCCTTCAGCGTTCTCAGCGCGCCCTACACGGCCAATAATAACGGCATCTTTCAAGGGAGCGGCCCGCAGTTTGCGAACCATGTCCCCGGAGTTCCGCTCTATCGCAAGACTTCGGTTTCCGGAGTGACGCAGACTGGCAGCCGCCAATGGCTCAATCCCGATGCTTTCGCCTCGGTCGTCGATCCCAGCACCGGCGCCTGCGCGGGCGGTGATTCGCCCGCCAACTGCCAGTTTGGCAATTCGGGGCGGAACAATGTGCGCGGACCCCATTTCACCTACTCGGAGGTCTATCTGACGAAAAGGATAGCGATCACCGAACGCGTGAATTTCAGGCTGGACACCCAGGTCTTCAACGCCTTCAACCATCCCAACTTCGCGCTGCCCAGCAATCAGGCGGGAACGCCCGGTAAGCCTGCAACGCAGACGGGCTTTGGCGCGCTGACCAGCACCATTTCGCCGCCGACCGGCCTGCTGGGCGTCGGACTCGGCGGAGACAGTTCGCCCCGCATGATCGCGTTTCAGGGAAGAATCGAGTTCTAGATCCACTCTGACCTCCCGCCAAGGTCAGGTGATGAGAGGGATTCTTGACGGTCTGACCAATAGGGAGATCTCATTGAAGCTGAATACCTCAGAGAGTTCCGTTAAAGCCACCATCCAGGAACTCTTCAGCAAGACCGGCGCAAGAACGCGGAAGTGAGTTAGTGAGAATCGCAATCGAAAAACACTCCTCGGATTGGCTGAAATTAGCAACAAGAGATTGATGTGCGAAACTGGCGCCTGCTATCCCTGCCGTCATCGGACGATAGAGAATTCCGAAGAGGTTCGAACTTAGTATCCCCACCCTGCTTAGGGAAGCATTCATGCCGATAGCTCAATTGGAAGAGCTCGTGGGCAGACCATTTGCGGCCTGCCCGCAAGTGGTCTGTATCAGAAGTTCAACGTAATCTTCGCCGTTAGCGCTCGCGGTGTTACGTAGTGAGTTCCGCTGAAGGTGGAGAGGAAGTTGTACAAGGCATACTTGTTGGTGACGTTGATGGCAGTCAGGTCGAGGTTCACCTTGTAGTGCTCGGTATGGAAGATGTTGTCCTTGCCAAGCGACGCATCGAAGAGGTTGCGCGGCGCAATACGCTGGGGATTTTTATCGTTGTCTCCCGTATTTGGCGCAGGGAGGCTGATCAGACTCGAGGAGAACTGTGAAGCCGGGCAGACGCTCGGAAGTGCAACAGTCGGAGTTGCCTTGGCGCCGTTGCACATAAAGCCTGCCTGAAACTCCTCGTCGGCGGTCAACGGGATGCCAACAGCGTTCACCATTGCGATCGCGGGCTGCCCGTTGAGAGTCGTGGAGGTGGCGCCGCACGGACTATTCGGATCTGTCGTTCCGTAGCAGGGTGCATTGCCCGCCACCAAACCTGAGTCGTAGCGCCAGTTGAACCCGCTCCACAGGCCACTGAGTGCTTTGGCATGGGAGAGCGTGTATTGGAGGTGCGTTGTCTCGTTGAACTTCTCGTCGTGATCGATGCGGAAGGGCAGTCCGGCTCCCCCCATCGGGGCGGCGCCGGCGCCGGCCACTTGTGGCAGGAAAAAGCGTGCGGCTACCGAGGAGGTAACGAAGTAGGCGCTAAAGCCGCGCACCACGGGAACCTCCGCGCGGATGGCATAACCGGGAATCTTGGAGTTATGCCAGTCGATGGGGAAAGTGATCGGAGTATTTCCCAGTACGCTGAAGTCGAAGGCGTTGTGGGTGTACTTCCAGATGTACTCGCCGCTGACCACCGCATGCTTTCCGAAACCTTGTTGCAGACTGGCATGGAACTCGTTGCGGAAACCGGGCTGAAGTGTTCCTTGGCCTCCCTGGCAGACAAGCAGCGGCGCCAGCACCGCATTCGAGCAACCGTTGCTGGAAAGTACCAGATTTTCGTTAAAGGGCGTCTCAAGGGTGCGCGCGTACGATACGCTCAGCAAGGTGTCAGAGGGTTTGATATGGTACCCAACACCCAGGCGAGGCTCCGCTTGTTGCGCCTTCGCGAGTCCGTTGTAGATGTCTCCGCGGATGCCGACGTTGAAGAGCCAGTTGCCGGCCTTGATCTGATCTTCGACGTAGAGCGCCAGTTCCTTCACGTCGGTGTGGCCAAAATAGGCGTATTCGCTGCCGCCGCGAGTCAAATCGTAGTTCCCCAACGGGCCGTCTAGAGCAACCACATAGTTCCCGTTCGCACTCGCTCCAGTCGGGGCCGCGAGGCAATTGTTCAAATAGTCCTGGTAGGAGAATCCCGGCAGCGGGTCTCCGTTGGCATCGATGCACGGAGAGTCGTAGGTGGGATTTACAACGCCCAGGCTGTCGTTTTCGCGCAAAAAGGTCTGTTCGTAGACCACCCCTGCCTTGATGGTATGAATTCCCTTGGAGTAGTTGAAGTCCGAGTGAACCGCGGCGTTGGTCAGGGTGCGGTCCTGGGAGATCGAGGAGGTTTGCAGGTTCGCCGGCCCTTGGTCGGCGAGGGGGTTGCCGCTGGGGAAGTAGTTATAGAGATCCTTGCGGACCCAAGCCCCCAGGTTGAGAACGGAGTTGGTGCTCAGCACCCGCGTATAGGTGGGCGAGATATTGAATGTATCAATCTTCGAGCGTTGGTCGGCATCTCCCACATTGCCAAAGACAGGGTTGGCGCTTGCACCTCCGCTAATCACATTTTGAACGTTCACGTTGTCGAAGGCATTCGGCGTTTGGAACCACGAGCGGCTGTAGTTGAAATCCATGTGAACGGAATTCGCCGGATTGAAGCTGTAATCCACACGGTCAAAGAGATTCTCCTCATTCCCCTTGTCGTGGAAGACCGTGAACTCCGGCGGATCGAGAAAGCGTCCGGTGTTGAGTCCGTCTGCCTCGATGAAGTTTCCCCATTTCTTGCCGCCGTAAGAGAGATCGAAGCCGGCAGTGGCTGATCCGAAAGTACCGTAAGAGCTAAAGATGTCGCCGGTGGGCTTCGTTATACCCTGGCCGGAGCGGGTGGTGGCTACGATGACCAGGCTTGTTTTGCCGCCGAACTCGGCAGGCGGCGCGCCGGAGATGACTTCGATGGATTGGACCGCGTCGGCGGGAAGCTGGTTGGAGAATACTTTGCTCTGCTGGTCGGTAATCGACTGACCATCGATCGAAAACGAATTGGAAGCGTGATCGCCGAGCCCATGGAAGAGGCCGTTGGAGTCGGCTGCCACGCCGGGAGTGGAAAGCGTGACCAGGGAGCTGAGCGTTGAGGACTGGCTTTCCAGCGGCACTTTGACGAAAAGGTCGCGGTCCACGTCTGTGTGAAACGTCGGATCGTCCTCAACGAGGTCGCCGGTAGCTTCGACGGTCACGGTCTGGCTGCCGCCTGCAACTTGGAGAGTCAAGTTCATGATCGTGCCCACCGATGAGCGAATTTCAACGTTCCGATTCAACGGGGCGAATCCGGGCGCGGAGACGGTTATGCGGTAGGGGTTGAAAGGGACGTTGGAGAATACGAAATGGCCTGTGGTGTCAGTCGTTGCAGTCTGGTCGAATCCGCTTACGCTGTTGACCAAATGTACATCCACGTTGGGAACAATAGCGCCCGAGGGGTCGGTGAGCGTGCCGCGCACTGTGCCCGCGTTGCCGCTCTGGGCAGATGCGACGAACGACACCAGAAATAAGACAACAACGAGAAGAACACGAACGATGGTGCCACATTTGAATGACATAAAGATCTCCTAATTTTTGGGTTGGGTTTGCATGAAGCAGGCCGCGGTTTCTGGATTCGCGGCATTCTCTCAGCGATAGAGCATCATTCCGTCTCGTGGTTTGTCTTTTGGGGACACAAATGAGGCTCGCCTGTAGAAGTGATCAGCAGGCGGGCTCAATAAGTCTCAAGAACAGATCGGAGGAATGCTCTAGCTGCCAACCGGAGGAGGGCGTGTGAAGAGGTTCGAATGCCAGTATCTCGTGATCGTGCAGACTTCAAGAATGATCGGCGCCGGAGTTGCGATCCTGACCAGGATGACTGCGGCCGCGACGACCACGATGGGCACAACCGAGTGCATCGCAACGCACAGTGTGCAGTGGTCGGCATCGCTTTCGGATACATGGACGTGCACCACTTGGAGGATAGCTAGAAGCACCAGCAGGCTCAGACACACGACTGTCGCCACCCTCAAAGCACCTGGGTTCGAATGGCAACCTGCGCGTTGACCAGGCTGAATTCCTCTCAACGAAGCCACCTATAGGGAGATATTTCACAAAATTGCGGCGAATCTGAAGTATCGAAGTGTCAAGCACTTACATGTGATTTTGTAGAGAAAGGGTCCAGCGGACAACCTTTAGACGCAAGTGCATCAGATTGGGTTGCTTCATTCTTCGACTTTTCGGTACATCGAAGGTGCGAAGCATTCTCAAGATCTCGTGTGCGACGATTCTCCCCTGCTTGACTGGGGCGGTTTGCGACTTTGTGCAATCTTGAACGATCGCTATCGGCAGTTGACAAATCATTAGCACGAATCATGCGTCATCGTTGCACTCTCACTTGGGGAGACTTAGGCTCCGCGGAATAGTGAGATAGCTCCCAGCAGGCAACTATGACGCAAAGACCCAATACGACTAGCGAAACAGCGATGGCGCTGAGAACTTCACTGAGCTTCCATCGGATCTGCTTCATCCGCCGCTTGCTTCCTTTGTCGAAGTTGATCACCTGCGACATCGAGCCTCCACTTCAACGCCAAAGTTCGGAAACCAAATAATCGCGATCTCGATTGGAAAAGCGCGATCCGCCTCTTCTTCCGAAGGAAGAAGGAGCGTCCTTGCCAAAGAAATGAAGGAGATAGCAGACCTATCAGCTCCACGGCAGCAGTACTTGATCTTTGAATTCGCCCGGCAACTCCAGTAAATGGCCGGCTTCTACCGAGCGAGCCGCCCAGTCAGCTAGGGCCCGATATTGTTCAGAGTCGGCGATGTTGCCCAGCCATTGCGACCCGGCTTCCGAATTGATCTCCACGACATTAGGCAAATCGCAGGGGCCGACGCAGCCGCTGACGGTCAGTTGAAATCGCTTCAATAAGCCGCGTTTGCGCCACTCATCTTTCAACCACTCAACGGGGACGCCTGGACGGCCCTTTTGAGTGGCTCCGCAGCAGCACCCCTGGCAGACGATCATTTGTCCGATCACCTTGCGTTTGGTTTCCAGCATTCTTCGCTCCTGAGCGAACTCGTAAAATAATATAGTGGAGTATACTATATATCGGGAGGAAAGAATTGTCCCATACGACGAAGAACAAAAGCAAGATGCTCGCCCGAGTACGACGGATTAAGGGCCAGGTTGAGGCAATTGAACGCGTTTTGGATGAAGAAGGCGAGTGCGAGGAGATTCTGCAACTGGTGGCATCCTGTCGCGGCGCACTCAACGGATTGATGGCGGAGCTGATCGAGGGCCATCTGAAGTTTCACGTTCTAGCGCCAGGCCAAAAAACGCTTCCGTCTCAGATTGAGGCGGCAGATGAACTGATGGCTGTGGTCAAGCGGTATTTCAACTAGGTATTCCCAGACGTGGCGGAGGCGACTATGTTCGTTACGGGGCAGAGTGGGACACGCACAGATCGCTACGAATCGCAAAAGGCCGGCATCGATTCACATCCTGCAACCGCATCCTGCTGCCAGCCAGTGGATAAGCGTGAGCATGAACATGGCATTGAGCTTCCTGAAGTGCTGCGGGTTGCTTTTGTGGTGCTTGCAGCCGGATCGGTGTGGTTTCATCTCTGGGAGCCGTTTCACAGAGTAAGTGTGATTGGACTGGCGGCTGCGCTCATCGGCGGCTATCCCATTTTTAAGGAAGCGCTGGGGAACATCATCGAGCGCCGCATGACGATGGAACTCTCGATGACCATTGCGTTGGTCTCCGCGCTGGCCATCGGCGAGTTCTTTACCGCGCTGGTGATCATCGCTTTTGTGCTGGGTGCCGAAATTCTGGAGGGCCTAACGGTAGGCCGCGGCCGGCGCGCCATTCAAGACATGCTGGACTTTCTTCCGCAGACTGCCAGCG
>JBEKOA010000218.1:0-11252 GCA_049522255.1 Occallatibacter sp. | reverse complement strand
GGCAGCCAGGTGCCCTTTTATGACTACCTCCTCAACGCCATCGCGTTTGAGGCAGGTTTGATTTTCTCTGCCGTCGCGCTCTGGCGGTGCCTTCGCGTTTTACAGACCGCCGAGGAGGCGATTCCGAATTTCCAAAAACTCGCAGAGCAAATCACCATTTTGGTGATGATGCTCCTTCTTTCGTTAATGCAGTTTTCCAGCTTCACGCAGGCCTATGACAAGATCAAGCCCAGGTGACTTTCATGAAAATCATCGTAGCCATCAAACAAGTGCCGGAGCGGGATGCGCAGGTGCGCATCGACGCTGCGGGTAAGTGGATCGAAGAGGCCGGGCTGCAATGGGCCCTCAACGAGTCCGACGCCTACGCCCTCGAAGAGGCCTTGCAGCTCAAGGAAAAGCACGGCGGCGAAGTGGTCGTCGTCAGCGCCGGGCCGGAGCGCGTGGGCTCGACAATCCGCGAGGCGCTGGCCAAGGGCGCCGACCGGGCGATTCAGATTGACTGCGCAGACCTCGGTGACCGCGATGCGCTCGGCGTCGCAAAGTTGCTGGCTGCGGCGGTGAGGCCGGAGAATTCCGATCTCGTGCTCACCGGACTGCAATCCGACGACTTGGGACTAGGCCAAACGGGAGTGATCCTTGCCGAGTTGCTCGGCTTGCCGCATGCTTCGCTGATCCTGCACGTGGAGAAGACCGAGACCGGCCTGACCGTGAAGCGCGAATTGGAAGAGGGCTGGTTCCAAACAATCGAGCTGCCCACCCCGGCAGTGCTGACGATTCAATCGGGCGGCAACAAGCTACGTTATGCGACGCTTATGGGCATCAAGAAAGCAAAGACCAAAGAGGTACGCGCGGCTACAGCAGCCGCGTTGGCCGTGGACGCTGCGCCGACAGTGGTTCTGGAGCGGATCGCGCTTCCATCGAAACAGAAGTCGACCCAGATGCTATCCGGCACGGCGAAGGAAGCGGCGGCGGCATTGGTCGAGAAATTGAAGTTCGAAGCGAGGGTGCTATGAGCGACATTTGGGTTGTGTTGGAAGAACGCGATGGCCGCATAAGTCGCATCAGTTGGGAGGCTGTGGCTGCTGGTCAAGAGCTGTCCGTGCTAACTGGAATGGTCGTGAGCGCGGCGGTCGTCGGCACACAGGCGGAGTCTATTGCCGGAGAAGTCGCAGGCAAGAAGCTGGGCAAAGTGGCGCAAGTGGAGCACCCGCTGCTGGCCACCTATACTGCAGATGGATTTACGCTGGCTTTGCAACAGTTATTCGAGGCCGAAAGACCGGATTACGTGGTTTTTCCGCACACATATCAGGTACGCGATTATGCACCAGCGTTGGCTGCCCGGCTGGGCCAGGCTCTGATCGGCGATGTGACTGCGGTTGACGCGGGCCCAGTCTTCACACGCCAAATCATGCAGGGCCGGTTGAACGGCTCTTACCGGCATACAGGCGGCGGGCCGTGCTTTGTCTCTGTGCAGGCAGGGGCATTTCGCGCCGATACGATCGAGACCGGCGCGGCGGAGGTCGTAGTCTTTTCGCCCACAATTAATGCAGCGCAGATTCGCACCCGCCCCGGCGAGCGCTTTCGCGCCTCGACGCAGACCGTGGACCTGGGCTCGGCGCAGAGGATCGTGAGCGTGGGCCGCGGCATCAAGGACGCCGATTCCATTCCACTGGTCCAGGAGCTGGCGGCGGCACTCGGCGCGGAGCTAGGCGCTTCCCGGCCCATCTGCGACAACGGCTGGCTGCCCCTGGAGCGGCAGATCGGCAGTTCGGGTCAGACTGTCTCACCCAAGCTCTATCTGGCCGTGGGCATCTCCGGCGCCATTCAACACCTGGTCGGTATGAAGGGCTCGCAGTGCGTGGCGGCCATCAACAAAGACCCCGGCGCGCCCATCTTTGAGGTAGCCGATTATGGCATTGTCGGCGATCTTTTCGAGGTCGTCCCAGCGCTGATAGAAGCCCTCAAAGCGGCCAAGGGGTAAAACTGTTCACAGTGATCTAAGGTTCGCGGTTTCCCACCCATTCGCAAAATACGCGAATGGATAGGGCACCCAGTGCTTAAAACCCTCTGGGTCGACGATCTGGACTTCAATGCCCCGTCCCTCCTGAGTAAATCTCTTCGAGCCTCCAACCCCCTGGAAACATCCTCATAGCGCGTGTCAGGTCTGACACAACGTGTGTGCCGTGACACGTTCCTTCCTTTCTTAGGCATCAATAACCTATTTGTTTTCAACGAGTAGCCTTTGGCATCCTCCTTGCACTTTGTCTGGGCGTAGGCAATCTGCAAGGGGGATGCGATGAAGGCTTTGATACTCGGCAAGTTGGCAATGATGGCGATGGTTATGGTGGTGGCGGCGGCTCAGGCATTGGCACAAAAAATCGAACCACAGGCAAGCGCACCCCGGCGGGTGATTGTCGTCAGCCTTGAAGATCGCAAGCTTGCCCTGGTTGAAGACGGGCAGGTGAAGAAGATCTACACCGTTGCAGTCGGCAAGCCTTCCACCCCCAGCCCCGAGGGCACCTTCACCATCGCACGGCGCGTCGCCAACCCCGTCTATCGCCACAACGGCAAGGTCGTCATGCCGGGACCGCATAACCCCGTAGGCACGCGCTGGATGGGCCTCAGCATTCCCGGCTACGGAATTCATGGGACCAACGAGCCTAACTCCATCGGCAAAGCCGCCTCCCACGGTTGCGTTCGGATGGCCAAGGCGGACCTCGAAGAGTTCTACGAGCTGGTCGCGGTGGGCGACACGGTCGAGCTGCTTGCCCAGCCCAACCAGGAGACGGCGAGGCTGTTTGGCGCGGAGCCGGCACCGGCAGTTTCGGCTGCACAAACCGCGACGCTGGCAAAGACCGAGCCCGCAATGGCACCTATGGCAACGACGGTCGAGACTGCAAGCACTACGGCGGATCAGGCAGCGACGCACGCTTCAACCTACGTTGCGGCTCTGCGGTAAGGGGGTAAGGCGATGCATCTGCTGACTGAGGCAATGAGCGGTTTGGGAGCGGTGCTGCTGCCGGTGGCAGTGGGGCTGCTGTTTGAAGAGATGACGTTTGGAGGACTGGTCCGGCTGATGCTGGCTCTATGGCCGGGAACCGGAAGACGCAGAACAACCGGCGACGGATCATTGTCGCTGGAATGTGAACACGGGGAGCGCAACAAACAAAAAGGAGAAGGAAAATGATCGCGTTGAAGCTGTTGTTGACGGTTGCGGGAGTCGTGTTGCTGGCTGCCGCGTTGGCGATTCCACTTTACGGCTTGTGGTTGCGGATCCGGGATACTCGCCGCAAAACAGAAGAAGAAACAGAAGAGACTGAGCCACGGGAGATCGCATGGCGCAGCTCGGTGGCACTGGTGCTAGTGGCTTGCCTGCCGTTGCTGGTGGCCTCAAGCATTGTCGTCGTTCCCAGCGGAATGGGCGGCGTGCGGGTCAGCCAGATCGGCGGCACGGTACCGGGAACGCTCTACCCCGGCGTTCATTTTGTTACCCCGCTGGTTGAGAGCGTCCAGCTCTTCGACCTGCGCGATCACCTCTTCACTGCTGGCGTTGTGGAGGAAAGCGGTAAGGCCTCGGCCCAGAAGGCAGGCTTGAGCGTGCAGTCGCTCGAAGGGCTTAACATCGGCCTGGCAGTCACCGTGCGCTACAGGCTGGACCCCAACAGGCTCGACAGCGTGCAGGCCCACATGCCGCAGCCAGTAGACAAGGAACTGGTGCCTCCGGTAGTGGCCAGCGCGTGGCGCGAGCTGGCGCCCGCGTACACGGTGCGCGAAATCTTCTCGACCAAGCGCGAAGAGGTACGCTCAAAGGCCGCCGCAATCATCAGTCGCAAGCTGGGCGCCGACGGCATTGTGGTCGAGGAGGTCATGCTCTCCGACATTCAATTGCCGGAGGAGTACGCCAAGGGTCTTGAAGGCCTGCTGCTCAAGGAGCAGGAAGACGACCAGCTCGGCGTGACCACAGACATCCAGCAGAAACAGGTGCGCATCGCCGAGTTGCAGGCCGAGGCCGAGGCGGTGCAGAAGGTGAAGGAGGCCGAGGGCGAGGCGCAGTCCAAGGTGGTCGAGGCCAAGGGCGAGGCCGACGCCATGCAATACACGCTGCCTCTCAAGGAGAAGCAGATCGAGCAGAGCAAGCTCGAGGCCCAGGCGCGCAAGGAAGCCACCATCGAGAACGCCGACGCCGACGCCCAGGCCAAGGTGATCGACAGCAAGGCCGAACTCCAGCGGCGCAACTTGCTGGCTGAGGCCGAAGCCGGTCGCATCAAGCTGATCGCGACCGCCAACGCCGAGCGCATGACCAGCGAGGCGGAACTGTTGAACAAGTCACCGCTGTTGATCAACAAGATTGTGGCCGAGCGGCTTTCGGACAAGATCCAGGTGCTCATGGTGCCATCGGACGGCAAGTTCTTCTTTGCCAACGATGTCTTCAAGAGCGTGGCGGCGAGCAACCCAGTGGTGAAGCAGGAGATGGATTCGGAGTCAGAGCTGGGCGCAGAGCCCAAGAGCGGGCATTGAAGAGATGCTGGTTGAGGTCATGAGTATCCCACCCTGGCCGCAAAATAAGAACGCGGCGAGGGTGGGGCACCCAGTGGGAGGACAACTCTCACCCATGAGGACTCCACAAGTCTGTCTGTCCAATCAATGGGGCTGTCTTGCATGACGGATCGCCGAAGGCCTTAAACGATATAATCCGCGCAAACGAAAGATTGAAAGAAAGCTGATCCCAATGAAGTGGATATGCCTGATTGCGGTGATCGCGAGTGGGGTGATGGGGCTGACGACGGGCGCCACAGACGCGCCCAGCCCATGGGTGCAGCCCGCCGCGACGCTGGCCGAAGAGATTGCCGGGATTCTCGGCCCCGGCCAGGCGCATCTGACGATTCGCAACCTCTCCACCATTCCATCAGAGGAGATTCCGGCGATCCTGCGGCTGCTTGAGCAGGACCTGAAGGCGCGCGGCGTGACGACCTCCGAAGCGGAAAGCGCGAACGTGTTGCGCGTAACGCTGAGCGAGAATCTGCGTGAGCGGCTGTGGGTGGCAGAGATCGTCGAGGGCAACGAGACGCGCGTGGCGATGGTACATGTGGATCGCTCGATCAGCCATGTTAAGCCGGTGAACGAGCAGATCCAATTGCGCAAGCAGACCGTCTTTGCCGCACCGGAGCTATCACCTGGCGAACCAATTCTGTACGCGATCGAAAAGGACTCCGCATTGCTCCTGCTGCATCCGGAAGGAATCTCGGTGTTGAATCGCGTCTCCGATGGATGGCAGCGCCAGTCGCTTCTTTCGTTCAGTACACAACACTCGCTGAGTCGCGACGCGCGCGGTCTTCTTATTCCGTCAGTCAATGGCGTTACCGCCTTCATTCCTGGCCTGCAATGCTCGATCGAATTCGCTCCTGCTGAAATTGTCGCGCAGGGCGTGAGCGGCGCGTGGTCTTATCACTGTCACACGAGCGACGATCCATGGCCGATTGCGCGGACCGGCACTGTCAACGACTCGGCCAGCCTCAAAGCCTTCTACAACTCCGCCCGCAATTACTTCACCGGAGTCGTCACTCCCAGTCTTGGCGTGGACCTGCCCCCCTTCTATTCGGCCGCATTGCTTCCACGCCCCTCGGGAGCTGCCTTTCTCTTCAGCGGGATCGACGGCAAGGTGCAAGTCGTCGAGAATGGCGCGCTCAAACCGGTCAGCGGAACGCGGGACTGGGGCAGCGATTTTGCCGCGCTCAACTCCGGCTGCGGCGCGGGAATGCAGGTTATCGCCTCCGGCTCGGGCGAAGCTACCGCGGACAGCCTTCGCGTCTACGAGCTTCCCGCGCAAGAGGCTGTTCCGGCCAGCGCTCCGCTCGCCATGGATGGAAGCGTGACGGCACTGTGGAGCGCACCGGATGGCAAAAGCATCTTCGCCGTTGTGCGAAAGACGACTGGCGCAGGCTCGGAAGATTCCTACGAGGTGGACCGTGTTACGGCAAGCTGCAATGAATAGATACCTCACGCCCTCGGCAGGCTCACGGCAGGCTTTAGCCACAAGAACAAAGACGTGGCGAAGGTGGGGTACCCTCTGTCTGCTGCCTGTCCTGCTGGCGCTGCCCGCTGCCGCGCGCACGCGTCCTCACTATGGCGGCACGCTGCGCGTCGAGATCGAGGGCGAGCCATGGCAGCGCCCCGGCGGAGATCGAGGGCGAGCCATGGCAGCGCCCCGGCGGACTGGCGAGGCGATTGGTCTTTGACGGCCTGACAACAATGAGCCTCGACGGAACCCCTCAGCCTGCCCTGGCCATTGAGTGGAAGTCCGAAGACAACGATCACCGCTGGCAGTTCCGGCTGCGTCCCGGCGTGCGCTTCCACGACGGCACCCTGCTCACCTCGGTCAATGCCGTGGCCTCGTTGAACACCCTCTGCACGGCCGGCTGTCCCTGGACGGCCGTTCACGCCGTCGGAGCGTCTCTAGTTTTCACGGGCGATTCGCCGATGCCCAGCCTGCCAGCCCTGCTGGCCAGCGATCGCTACCGCATTGCCCTCACAGTCTCCGAAAATGGCTTAACACCATCTGGAAATATCGGCACCGGGCCGTTTCAGTTTGCGGGCTTCGCAAGCGGCGTTCTCACGCTTGCCGCCAACGACAACTGCTGGCAAGGCCGTCCGTTTCTTGACGGGATCGAGATTCGCGTTCATCGCGCGATCCGCGACCAATGGCTCGATCTTTCCGTGGGCCGCGCCGACTTGGTCGAGGTTCCTGCCGAGCAGTTGCGCCAAGCCAAGGAGCAACGGCTGACTATCATGGCTTCACCGCCCGTCACTCTGCTGGCACTTCAGGTCGCGGATTCAGGCGTTCTTGGCAATCCCAACCTGCGCGCCGCCATCGTACAGGCCATCGATCGCGGAGCACTCTCGAACGTGATCTTCCAGAAGCAGGGTGAGGTCACGGCCAGCCTGCTGCCCGCCGCGATCACCGGCTATTCCTTTCTTTTTCCCACCGCGCGCGACCTCAACAAGGCTCATGAGCTGCGCGGGGGCCTCACACTCCCTCCGCTCATATTGACGGTCGACGGCGATGGCGCAATGCAGTTGGCCGCGCAGCGGATTGCCTTGAATCTCCATGAGGCTGGCTTGGTTGTACAGATTGTCCCGATTGCACAACACGCCGACCTGGTTCTGCGACAGCTTTCGCTGGAAGGTTCACAGCCAGCGGCAGCCCTGGCTTCTCTGCTCGTAGCGGCCGGTCAAACCACTCCTGTCGAGGCGCAGAGTCTGGATGAGTTTTTCAAATTGGAACGTGAAGTCCTCAGTCATAACACATTGATTCCTCTTCTCTATCTTCCGCGAGCTTTTGCTGTGAGTGGCCGAATCCGCGACCTGCGACTGGCCGCCGACGGCGCGCCCGATCTGGCTGGAGTTTCGCTGGGGGATGCTCCATGAGCCTGCGGCAGAAACTCTTGTTGCTGATCTCGCTTACCGTGGCGGCTGCCGTGGCGGCCGTGGCTTGGACCGTGCTCGTGCGCATACGCCAGGTCTTCGACGAGCGCGACCGGCAGGAGACGGCTCTTATTGTCAGCCAGTTTCAGCGCGAGTTCCAGCACCGCTCCGCCGAGGTGGCCTCGTCCGTGGAGCGCATGGCCGCGACGGAGCGTCTTCGCTCAATGGCTTTTGAACTGGCGCAAACCGGCGATGGATCGCCCTATCTCACCGAGGCTGCGAGTTTGGCTCAGGATGCGCAGTTGGATTTCCTTGAGATTATCGGCCCCGATGGGAACGTGGTTAGTTCCGCGCAGTGGCCGGCGCGCTTTGGCTACCCTGAGCCTGCCGCGTCGCAGACCTCCCAGGCACCCTTTCTCAAACGCGAAGAGCTGCCCGATGGGGGTACCGCCCTCGGCTTATTCGCGGTGCGCGCCGTGCGCCGCAGCGAGGCTGCCGGAGCTGTCGGTGAACCGGCGATTCGCCTCATTGGCGGCGAGCGGCTTGACCAGAGTTTTCTGGCCGATCTGCCAGTCGCGCCGGGAATGCAGGTGAGCCTCTATAGTGATCCCGGGCCTAATACCAGCACAAGCCGTGATGGGACACCTCCCACGGCTCCTGCTGCCGCATTCGATCCCAGGCGCCTTGTGGGCGCAACAGGCGACGTTCCGGGCGCCAGTAGCTACCAGCCGCTCGTCGAAGCGGCGATCAAGACCGGCCAGCAGTCGACCGGCATCCTCTACCTGACAAGCCGCCGCGAAGACAGCGTAAGCGCTACCGCGATCCCGCTCAAGAACGATTCAGGCACTGTGCTGGCAGTTCTGACGGTAGCCATTTCGCGCGCAGGCATGGTCCAGGCGCAGCAGCATATCCGGGCGATTGCTTACGGCGTGGCCTCCGCCGGAATTCTGCTGGCCGTCCTCTTCAGCCTGTGGATTGCGGCGCGGATCTCTCGACCCATCGAAGAGTTGGCCCGGGCGGCTGAGGAAGTCGCCAGAGGCAACTGGGAGGCGCGCGTGGCCCGGCCAGGCAAAGGCCGCGACGAGCTCAGCGTGCTGGCGCGCAGCTTCAACCACATGACCGGCCAGCTCGCCAGCCAGCGCGACCGGCTGGTGCAGAGCGAACGTGTGGCCGCATGGCGCGAACTGGCTCGCCGGCTGGCCCACGAACTGAAGAATCCGCTCTTTCCCTTGCAACTGACCGTGGAGAATTTAGTTCGCGCGCGAGAACTTCCAGAGGAAGAATTTGACGAGGTTTTTCGCGAGAGCACCGCAACACTGGGCATGGAGATCGCCAACCTGAAAACAATCATTGGCCGCTTCAGCGACTTCAGCAAAATGCCCAAGCCGGAGTTGGAGAGTATCGACGCCAAAGACGTAGTGGCTCGCGTGCAGTCGCTCTACCAGACCGCAAGCAGTCAGGGCGAAGCGAAGATCCACTTTCAGATCGACCTGGCCAGCAAGCCGATGCCGCTGATGGTCGACCCGGAACTGCTGCACCGCGCGCTGAGCAATCTTGTCTTGAACGCGATGGACGCCATGCCGGAGGGTGGCACGCTGACCCTCTCTGCCAAGCCTCTGGGAGATAAGATCGAGATTCGCGTCGCCGACACCGGCGAAGGTATGACGCCCGAAGAATGCGAGCGGCTCTTCACGCCGTACTACACCACCAAGCAGCATGGAACCGGCCTGGGTCTGGCGATTGTGCAGTCGGTGGTGGCAGACCACGCAGGCACCATATCGGTCGAGAGCCGGCCCGGCGGCGGAGCCGTCTTTGTGATCGCGCTGCCGAAGGCCATTGAGGCGAAACCATGACCGCAAAAGCAAAGATCCTGATTGTCGATGACGAGGCCAACACGCTGGCATCGCTCTCCCGCGCCTTCCGGCTCGCCGGCCACGAGGCCGTGGTCTGCGACAACGCGGCTCGCGCACTGGAGCTGGCCCTTGCGCAGCCCTTCGATCTGATCCTGAGCGACGTGGTGATGCCTAAGCGCGACGGCCTCGCGCTGCTCGAAGACTTGAAGAACGCAGGCGTTGCCGCTCCGGTGGTCATGATGAGCGGACAGGCGCATATCGAGATGGCCGTCCGCGCCACGCGGCTCGGGGCGCTGGATTTTCTGGAGAAGCCGCTTTCTACGGAAAAGTTATTGGTCACGGTCGAAAACGCGCTGAAGCTCACCCGTCTCGAAACCGAAAACCAGGATCTGCGCAGCCGGGTCGGCAAGCACACACTGGTTTGGACGGGCGAGACGATGCGCCGCGTGATGGCGCAGATCGAGCGCGTGGCGGCCAGCGAGTCGCGCATCTGCATCTACGGCGAGACAGGCACGGGCAAGGAGCTGGTCGCGCGCACGCTGCACGAGAAGAGCAACCGCGCATCAGGGCCGTTCGTGACGCTTAACTGCGCGGCGATCCCGGCGGAGCTGATTGAGAGCGAACTCTTCGGTCATGAGAAAGGCTCATTCACCGGCGCGGCGCAGAGGCACACGGGCAAGTTCGAGCAGGCTCACCGCGGGACGCTTTTTCTGGACGAGATCGGCGACATGCCGGCCGCCATGCAGGCCAAGCTGCTGCGCGTTCTGGAAGAGGGCGAGGTCGAGCGTATTGGTTCAGGCAAGCCGACAACAGTCGATGTCCGCGTGGTTGTGGCCACACATCGGAATCTGGAACAACTGGTCGAATCGGGTGGTTTCCGGCGCGACCTCTACCACCGCGTTGTCGTCTTTCCCGTTGAGCTGCCCCCGCTGCGTCAGCGCCGCGAAGACCTGCCTGCGCTGGTCGAGCACTTTGCCCGGCAGGTGAGCGCGCAGAACGGATGGAAGCCGGTTCCCTTTTCCCCGGACGCAATTGACGCGCTCAAGCAGTACAGTTGGCCAGGCAACATCCGCGAGCTGCGGAATGTGGTCGAACGACTGCTGCTGCTGGCCGGTGCGGAGGTTGACGCCGAGGCGGTCGCTCTGGCTCTGCCAGCCTCTCACTCCTCCGCGAAGGCGGCAAGCCTGTCCGATTCCAGCGCAACGGGCTCACTCTCCGAGCGCGTGATGGCCTTTGAACGAGCTACGATGCTGGCCGAACTCGAGCAGCATAGCCGGAACGTGACCCAGACGGCGAAAGCTCTGGGCCTCGAACGCAGTCATCTCTATAAGAAGTGCCTGCAGTTGGGAATCGATCTGCAAAGCCTGCCCGAGCGGGAATCATGAAGCTCTTCCGCCGATACCCGTGACGATAAATAGAGAGTGCGGAGCTTTCGCAGAAGCTGTGAAATGGCCGCAAACTGCCGTATTCTGCGGCGTTTGCAGTCCGGCTTTGCCGGAACGATCTATTGCCAATTAATTACCTGCAAGGTTTTGGAAATATAAAGGGGGGGGTAGGCCTCGGGGTACGGACCGGCCACATCCCTGACGAACTCTCTCCACATTCGATCCGCATTGGCATTCTTTCTCCGCTCGCTGCTAAGAACTTATCCGTAAATTGCGCATTCGATTAGCGCCGGTCTCCAGACCGGCCGTACCGGCGGCGTCCACGCCGCCCGGCATCGCCAATGGGTCTGGAGACCCACAGAACAGCCGACCTAGAGTTTGATTACATGACAGCGTCGGCTCCTCCGACCTGAGTAGACTGGTTGCTGCGAAACGACCACGAGCTCGGGAGGAAAGGAGCCGAGCATGATGATTATAGGATGTGATTTTCACCCGCGGTTTCAACAGATCGCATTTGTCGACCGGGAGACGGGCGAGTATGGCGAGCGTCGCTTGAACCATCCGGAGGAGGCGGAGCAGTTTTACCGTTCTC
>JBEKOA010000217.1:0-10088 GCA_049522255.1 Occallatibacter sp. | reverse complement strand
ATCCGTTCATCCATCAACGCAGACAACAATCGGTACTTCGCTTCAATCTGCTCGGCTCCAGCCTGATTCTGCATAACCCATTAGATATGCTGCTGATAATATAGTCAACTTATTTTGACGCGATTCCTAAGAAGTGAGATACTGGCTGAAGACTGCTCGACATTCAAGCCAGAAATCTGACCACAAGGGCGGTTTCATGACTGATCCTGAAGGTACCCTCTAAGGTCATCTACTGCGCGATTGTGATGTCGATGCTCAGTGTTTGCGCTGTTCCCGAGCCGGAGGTTGCAGAGACAGTCACAGTGGAGTTGCCGACCGGCGTGATATGCATCCCGGAATTGCTTTCACCGCCGCAGCCTGCCAGCCCAGCCGTTGCAATGGCGGTCAGCAGCAACAGGATGCACAATCCGATCCACCATAGATTTTTGGACAGCATCTTCCGTCTCCGGGTGAAGGCTGTCAGTCCCATCAGGCTCCCTGACCACCAGAATGCAATTGCAGGCAAGATAACGTCAGGTGGTGTCGAGGTTGTCGCCGATCCCAACCGACCCAGTTGAGGTTTCACGTCTGTCTCGAATGTCAGTACAACGTTCACCGGCTGGTTGTTCCCGCTCAATGTCACGGAACTGACGGAAGCGCCGTTTTGAGTGAACACGCAAAGCGAGTAGGCGGGAAGCCCGGAGCAACCCAACGCAAGCGTCCCGCTATAGCCGTCCGAAGGTGTGAATGTAAGTGTTGTCTCTCCTGTCTGTCCCTGAGCGATCGTCAGAGAGTCCGGGTTCGCGCTGATCTTTAGCTCGGCCACAAGCACCGCTAAGGAGAGGTTTGCGGAAGCCTTATTGCCGGCCGAATCGATAACAGTCACCGTGACGGTGAAAAGCAATCCAGCCTGGGAGGCAGGCGTGCCGGAGATGACGCCTGTGTTCGCTCCGATGCTCAGGCCCGAAGGCAGCCCTGTGGCGCTCCAGGTATAAGGCGTGGAACCTCCGCTGGCGTTGATCGTGGTGGCAGGGTACAGCGCGTTGACGTAACCGGTCGGCAGGGAGCCAGTGGTAGTGATCGCCAGGGTCGAAGCATCGATGGTGATGGAATAGTTTGCTGAAGCCTTATTGCCGGTCGAATCAATAACTGTCACGGTGACGGTGAAAGGCGATCCAGCCTGGGAGGCGGGCGTGCCGGAGATGACGCCTGTGGTTGCTCCGATGCTCAGGCCCGAAGGCAGCCCAGTGGCGCTCCAGGTATAAGGCGTGGAACCTCCGCTGGCGTTGATCGTGGTGGCTGGATACAGCGCGTTGACGTAACCGGTCGGCAGGGAGCCAGTGGTAGTGATGGCCAGGGTCGAACCGACAGTGACGGTTACCGTGTCCGTTACCGTGATCTGCTCAGCGTCGGCGACGTCGGGGAAGGTCTCAGTGTCTGTCACTGTGATGGACTCGTTGTCTGTGACTTGGGCGGGATGCGCCGATGCGGGTTGGATGGTGAGCGAGTATCCCTGCACGGTTAACTGATCGCCATCCGCATCCGTCGCGGTAACAGAAAAGGGGTAAGTCCCGACCGAGGAAGTTGACGGCGTGCCGCTGATCTGACCATTGATGAATGTGATGACCGTTGGCAGCCCTGTCTCAGTCAACGTCAATGAGCCCGTCCCGCCCGCAGCAGAGAATTGCACCGGCGTATAGGCATAAGTTGCGTAGCCGTTTCCGGAGCTGGCGTTAAAGGACGCCGGACTGGGAGTGATCGTGATCGCGTTATAGGCTCTCACGAGTTCGCTATCGGTAACCGTGATCTTCTCGGAGTCGGCGACATCGGGGAAGGTCTCCGTGTCCGTTACAGTGATGGTCTCGTTATCCGATACAACGGCCGGCTGCCCTCCCCCAACGGGGTTCACTACGATGGTGAATGTCTGACTACCGGAATCGCCGTTCTGATCTGTGGCGCTAATCGTGAAGGGAAATGTTCCGGCTTGCGTAGGCGTTCCGGTGAGAGTATAGGGCGCCAGATAGCCGTTGAAGGTCAAGCCCGACGGTAGTGATCCGGTTTGAGTCACATACACGTAGCCGGTCGAGTTGGAGACTGTGAAATTTACGCCGGGATAGACACTGTTGACCGTTCCAATTGGGAGTGGGCTGGGAGAGGAAGTAATCGTCAAAGTCGTCAATGGCTGAGTTGCGCTTCCTGTTAACCCAATCAGCTGCGGCGTGTCGCCCGCATTGTCCAGCACTTCGATCCCGGCGTCGATCGAGCCCGAGGCCGAAAACGTGTAGCCAACCGAAAAGGTGCAAGAACCACCTGCGGCAATTGTGGTGACCGTCGCGCACTGATTGCTAGCCGCTGGAATGTCGATCTGCGTGGAAGCACCGAGAGGATTGAGAACTGGGCTGGTCAGCGGCACGGTCCCCGTATTCATCACTGTGACAACCTGCGGCGCGGCTGTTTGACCCACCAGCCAGGTGCTTCCAAAGTCAATGGAGGCAGGTGAGAGCTGAAGCACGGGACGAGCTGAGGGAGCCAACCCGTTTATCACATCCACCTCGCTCGTGTTCGGTGTCAGATTCGAAACCCAGGCGCTGTGGGTCGCTGAATCCACGGCAAGCGCAAAGTCGCCGCTTGCAGAGCCGGATTGTCCCACCGGGTTGCCGAGTGCGATTGGCGATGCCACCTCCTCTTCAAGCACGCCGTCAAACAAATGCAACTGAACCTGGTAAGCGCTCTGCCCGTCGCAGGTGGTGAAGTATCCTTGGTGTGGATTTGCTCAGAGTACCCACTTGTCAAATCCGCGAAGCCAACGTTGCCATAACCGTCTGTCAGAAACACATGCTCGCTGGTGGAATCCACCGCTAGCGTCGCTGGGTGAAAGGCAAATGAGTAGGTGGAAAATGCCTGTGCCGCCGGATCGTAAACCTGCATGTTGGTGTCGACAGTATCTGCAATGGCAACGCGCCCCGACGTTGTGTCTACTGAAATGGCATTGGCAGACAGTGTGGCCGATGTTCCCGCCGGGATGTACGAAAAGGTATTGACCAGCGTTGTTGAACCGCCGGCGTTGCCTTGGATGACGGCGAGCGAGTAGTTCACAGTTCCTGGTTCCGCGGTGGGACCGGCGACCACCGCATAAGCAAGATGCTTGACAGGGTCGACGGCGAGAGGTCCAAGCGGAAGCAGGCCGGCGATGTTCCCAGCCGGTGTGGCCGCGGTCGCGGTGTTCCCGCTACGTACGGGTCCGGAGATTACGCTTATTTTGGTGTCGCCAGCGTTCGCCACATAGGCCAGATTCAGCCCAGGATCGATATCGACTCCGGTGGGCTCAATGCCCACAGGAACAACAGCATTCACTGTGTCGTTGGTGCAGTCGATCACGGTCACGTTCCCATCCGAGCGTGTGACGTAAACGAAGTTGTTCACGCTGTCGACGGCAATGTGTTCCACCTGGCTTCCGATAGGAATATCCGCCACGACCGTATCGTTCAACGTGCTGTAGACGACGATGTCGTATGCGGGCCCGCCCACTGTGTAGTTCCCCTTGGCAACGGCCAGATAGAACTTGTTTGTCGACGGATTGATGGCACTGGGGCTTCCGAAGTTGGGTATCGTATCCGTCTTCGTTAAGGAAGTGGGGCCGACCAGCTGCACTGAAACTCTGCGCACAAGATCGTTCGCCGTATCCGCGATGTACAGCACGCCGCCGGGACCGATCGCAAGCCCTTGGGCTTGATTGATCTCGCTCGCTGTGGCGATTCCGTCACCGTTGTAACCATTCGTGCCCGTGCCCGCAAAAGGTCCGAATGTATTGGAGACAAAGTTCAGGTCCTCAACGTCCCACAGAAATGGCGTTCGATGCGGTGAGCTGAATAATCTGCTGCGTGGATAGATTGATGGCTACGGGAAGATAGCCGTAATTGGGAGTCGCATTCAGCACCATGCCGTTCACGTACGTGTAAAGATATTCCGCTCCATCGTGCATCCCGATGGTCATGCCGACGATAGGCGTATTGTCGAAGGTGTCCGCGCCAACAAACTCCTGGCCGTTCGGGCCGAGAATCTCCGCATAGCCCGTGCCGGGGTTCAAGAGCACATACATGTTGTTGTTGCTGTCAAAGGCGATGGCGGCAATTCCCGTGCCTGGCGATGAGACCACCGTGGCGCTCGCGCCCTCATAGATGTTTCCCGTGTTGTCGCTGAAGAAGACGTTCCCCACCGAGTCGACGGCGACGGCAGTAACGGCGGCGGAAATCTGGGCGAAAGTCGATACCGTGCCGTTCGGCTGAATCTTCTGCACGCGAAAATTCAATCCATCGGCGACGTAAACGTTACCGCTGATGTCTACAGCCACGCCGTAGGGATAGTGCAAATCGTTGGCGCCGTTGCCTTGCACTCCTGCCGTACCGTCAATGGTGATCAAGTGCTCCTGCGCGCACGCTGGCGCAATGCCCATGCACGGAGCGATGACGCACAGGGCGAGCGCTTCAGCGACCCTCCTCAGCCAGCCTTGAATAGCGACTCTAAATATTCGCGTCATCGTGCGATCCTCCACTGGAGCGCCGGAGTAATTGGCCGCCGATGGCCGGCATTTCGCGGCGAGCAGAATTGCGCCGCAGACAGTTGCGCCCGCAAGTTCCCGGCAAACCTGCACTCCGTTGCTCATCCTTCAGCCTCCTAGGCTCCCCTGCCGTCTGCGGCCCTCGATGCTCAAGGCGATTCGAACGAATTGTTACTGGAAGCTGATTTGAACGTTGACGAAGATGAGCTGACCGGAGGCTGCAATTGTCACGGGGGTTAGCAGGGTTGCGTGGGTGAGAGTTGTGGCTTGCGAATTATATCCCTGGGCACAGGAATTGGGTGATATCGTTGCACCTCCCTGGGTTGTCGCAGAAGAGCCTGAGCAAAGGATGGGATCGAGGTATACATCAGTGATTGGCGTGGTGAAATACGCAACAGCGGTTCCGGTAAAGGAAAGGCCCGCACCGTCAGCCATGGACGCTACGCTCAACGGATAACATGGCCCGTTGGGCGTGATTGGATTTGCCTGCCCACATAGGGTACTCCCGTCAGCAAATTCGGCTGGCTCAGGGCTGATGATCGAGCCGACTAAATAACACGAGGCAGAGTTGCCGTTACTAAACGGGTGACACGGTCCAGTGGAGGCGCCGCCATTGGTGAGGACGACTTCATACCCCCCCGGCACGTCCATTCCAAGCAGAAATCCGGTCAGAGTTCCTGCGCCCCCTGGCTGCACCAGCGCGTTTTCAAACTCGGTGTGCGAGACCAATGTGCCATCCGGATTGCGCACCTCGATCGTCCAATGGCCGTGGACCTTGATGCCTTCGTGCTGGCCTTTTGTGGGAGATTGCTCCGCAGGCCGTGCTGGTTTTTTGGCGGGGGCTTCTGCCGACTTTGTAGGCGTAACGACCGGCGAGGTAGTGCCTGCTTGTGCGCGGCCAATGCTGGCGCCGGAAAGCGCTAGGGCGAGAAGGGCGGCAAGCACCAAGCCCGGCCCGGCGATCTGTGCGATGACTCTGGGTTTACCGTTCTTCTTCATTGTTTGTCTCCTTAGGCGCTGTTGCGTTCGATGCACTGCAATCGAAGCCATTCCCCCACTGGAGTCTCTGAAGACCGAACCGTGTTTCGGGCTGACGATGAAGAAGCGGGGAAGCCTCGTTATCAGTTAATGCGAAAACGCAAAGAGAATTGGTCCAGGCAATGCGATCTTTTTTTGATATGCTGCTGCCAGAGGGCAAGAGCAGCCGCGCTGGGGTGGCAAAGTCCCTTTCTTTCAATCGGTTGACATGGTGAAGTCCAGCTTCGCTTGTGAGTAACCTTGGCGGCCGCTCTGGAGGGCTGATTGTCGCAGCTTCCGTCGAATACCGTGAACAACTTGCTGGAGAAGCTGCGGACCGGCGACGAGCAGGCCCTGCATACGGTGTTCCCTCTCGTCTACAACGAACTGAGGCGGATCGCGCGGCGCTACCTGCGAAACGAGCGCCCCGGCCATACCCTGCAAAGCGCCGCCCTGGTGCACGAGGCCTATCTGCGCCTGGAAAAACAGGGCGCGGGTCAGTTCGAAAATCGTGAGCACTTTCTGGCCGTCTGCGCGCACCTGATGCGGCAGATCCTGGTGGAGTATGCGCGAAGCCGCAAAGCCGCAAAGCGGGATGGGGGCCTCCGGCTGTCACTGAGCGATGGCGTGCCGGGAAAGTCGCCGAGCGTCGATATGGTTGCCCTGGACGATGCGCTCAGCGAGCTGGCCAAACTCGACCAGCAGCAGAGCCGCATCGTAGAACTCAGGTTTTTCGGAGGCCTCTCCATCGAAGAGACTTCGCGCGTGCTCAATCTCTCTCCGACAACGGTGAAGAGACATTGGGCCACGGCCCGCCTTTGGCTCCATCGCGAGATGAGCAGCGCAACAGACCTATGAAACCGGAGCGCTGGCAGCAGATTCGTGAGGTGCTTGAGCGAGCGCTGGAGTTGGCGCCTGGGGAGCGCTCGGCCTTTCTGGATTCCGCCTGCTTGTCCGATGAATCCCTCCGCCAGGAGGTTGAAGCGCTTCTCGCTTCCGGCGACGATGTGCCAGCCAGCTTCCTGCAATCCTCGGCGTTGGCCGAAGGACTGGGCGCCGACCTCGACGAGTTCGGCTCTACCGACGGCCTGCAAGCGGGAGAGATCTTCGCTGAGCGCTTTCTGCTTATCCGCAAACTGGGGGAGGGAGGCATGGGGCAGGTCTGGCTGGCGGAACAAACCGATCCCGTGCAACGCCTGGTCGCACTGAAGCTGATCAAGGCCGGGATGTACGACCATACTGTCGTGCAGCGATTCCAGTCTGAGCGGCAATCGCTGGCCATCATGGACCATCCGGCCATCGCCAAGGTCTTTGACGCGGGGACCACACCGCAGGGCCAGCCTTACTTCGTGATGGAATACGTGCCGGGATTGCCGATCACGGAGTATTGCGACCTGAAGAGGCTCGCAATCAGGGAGCGGCTCGAACTGTTCATTCAGGCCTGCGAGGGCGTGCAACACGCGCATCAAAAGGCCATCATTCATCGCGATCTGAAACCGGCAAACATTCTGGTGCTGGAGGTCGACGGCAAGCCAGTGCCGCGGATCATCGACTTCGGGTTGGCCAAGGCGGCCGCGCCCCCGATTACGGGCCAGAGCGTTCACACGCAACTGGGGCAATTCGTGGGGACGCCGGGGTACATGAGTCCGGAGCAGGCCGACCCGGGCGCGCAGGACATTGACACACGCACCGACTTGTACTCGCTGGGAGTCATTCTTTACGTTTTGTTGGCTGGGCGCGAGCCGTTTGAAAGCAAGCAGCAGGAGCAGCCGCTTGACGAGTTCCTGCGCAAGTTACGCGAGGAAGAGCCGCCGCGGCCCAGCACCAGGGTGGGTGGCGATACAGCGGCCGCAACCGCGGAAGCGCGCGGTACCGAGCCGAAGCAGCTCGTGCGACTGCTGCGCGGCGATCTCGACTGGATCACGATGAAGGCGCTCGAAAATGATCGCGCTCGCCGCTATGGCACACCGTCTGAACTGGCTTCCGACGTTCGCCGCTATCTGAATTACGAGCCGGTGATTGCGCGTCCGGCAAGTGCCGCGTATCGATGCGGCAAGTTCATCAAGCGCCACAAACTCGCCCTGGCGATTGCCACAGGTTTCGCGCTGGTTGTCATTGCCGGCGCAATTGCAATTGTGCGCGAAGCGCGAATCGCCCGGATGGAGCAAGCCCGCGCGGAGCGGCGATTCGAGTCGCTTCGCAAGCTGACAAACTCATTGCTCTTCGAGTTTCACGATTCGATAGAAAATCTGCCTGGGTCCACGGCTGCGCGCGAAATCGTGGTGCGCCGCGCCCTGGAATACCTTGAGCAGATCGAGGCGGAATCGCCGAACGACGCGGCCACTCTGCGTGACCTTGCAGCCGCTTACGAACGGCTGGGACGAATCCTCGCCGAAGAAGGGCATCCCCACCTGGGCGGGACGGGGGCATTTCAGCAGGCAAAGAATCTCTACGATAAGGCGTTGGCCATTCGGCAGAGGCTGGCGGCCGAGCACCCCGGCGATTCAAATCTGCAGCTTGAATTGGTTGCGACGATGTTGAACGTGGCGAGGATTGACGAGCAGTTCGGGGATCTCGATCGGGCGCTGGCCCTTCAGCAACGGCGGCTGGAGATCGAAAAGCAATTGGCGGCAACTCACGATTCCGAGGACCTGAGGTACAACATTGCTGCATCTCTTATCGGCATCGGAGAGTTGAAGCTCTGGCTCGGAGACTACGATTCAGCCCTTGACTACGAGCGGCAATCGCTCATCGTGAATCAGGCTCTGCTCAATGCGAATCCAACAAGCCTCCGCTTGCTCCGCGGCGTTTGGCGTTCGCGCGGCTGGACCGCTATGGTTCTGCGATTTGACAGGAAGTTCGCTGAGGGCGCCGCCGAATCCAGAAATGCACTTGCAATCTCAGAACAACTCGCGGCTCGCGACCCGAATAATTCTGAGTATCAACGGTTTCTGATAGCCGATAACCAGAGTTTATGTGAATGCCTGGCTTATACCGGTTCATTCTCCGAAGTGCCAAAGCTTTGCCGAAAGGCGATCTCGACCAATGAGGCCATGGTGAAATCCGACCAGAATAACGTGCAGGCAAGGGCCGACCTCGCCAATTCGAACATGACGATGGGGCTGGCTATGTATCTGATGCACTCGCCGCGGGAGGCGCTGGCCTATGAGCGAAGTGCCGACGCGATGTATCGTGATGTGGCGCTGCAAGAGCCCGACTCCGAATCCAATGGAATCGATCACGCCGTTGCCCTCATCTATGCAGGAAGGTCCGAGGCCGATCTTCGTCGCCCGGAGCAGGCTCGCAAAGACCTTGAACAGGCACTGGCGATCATGGAGCAACTGACAGCGCGCAGTCCAGAACACAGGTACTTTCGAGATACTCGAGATGAAGCGCGAGCGGCGCTCAATGCGCTGCCGCATGACACGGTACCCATCGCCGTCCACTAGTCGCATTCATGGATGCGATTTAGATGGGTACCGCTAAACTACAGAGTTATTTGGTACACATGATCGGAATCGAACCGGTGACCTCTTCCAAGACATCGAGACGACACAACTAAGCAGCTTACTGTAATCAGCTCGGATGGGCACAGAGGAGCAATGTAGCGTTCGCGGCGTAACTCCCGAACTGCAATCTCATGCAGTTGCGGCAATACCTCTCGCAACACGGCTTCTGCAACTTCCAGGTCGCTCCCGGAATAGCGCCGCAGTTGCTCAGTCAAAAGCGGTGAATCCACTCCTGCCTTACTTCGATGAAGCCGTTTGATTGGCCGATTCTTGCGAGCAGATCGATGAGCCAAAAAAATACTTTGGACGCAGTGGCAAAAAGTCCTCGCCTTGCCGCAGACCACAACAGTACGGAGATTCTACCATTCGCATCCCCGTCTCGCGACTCACACGAAATCTGTCAACGCTTCCCTGGTGGTTCTATGCGCGTCCGTACACCGAAGTTGATTCTGCCTTTGCTTGCAGTCCTGACAGTGATTCCCGCACCAACCCAGCAGCAAGCAACTTCGAATGGGACGACCGATTCCCGTGCCGCTTCTCTGTCGAAAAGTTCTGCACTGATCGGAAAGTATGTCAAACTCCCCCTAAGTTTCGAAGCGAACCAGGGCCAGGCAAATTCGCACGTGCGTTTTCTGTCCCGCGGGGAGGGTTTCTCGCTCTTTCTAACCGATCGTGAAGCGGTTCTTGCTCTGCAAAAGTCCTCAATCAGCGAAGGTCCATCCAAGGGACATTCAATGACAGGCGCGCTGCCAAGCGGGAAACCTGAGCTAATTAAAACGGATGTAGTGCGAATGCAATTGTCCGGAGCCAGCGCCGCTTTGCGCGTCACCGGCAGTGAGCAACTGCCTGGGAAGACGAACTACCTTATCGGAAGCGACCCTGGCCAGTGGCATAGCGATGTGCCTACCTTCCGCAAGGTCAAGTACACAGGAGTATTCCCAGGTGTGGATCTGGTCTACCACGGCAACCAACGGCAACTGGAATATGACTTTGTTGTTGCGCCCCAGGTTGATACCAGGCAGATC
>JBEKOA010000216.1:0-6309 GCA_049522255.1 Occallatibacter sp. | reverse complement strand
AGCGGTTACTGGCTGGCGGTGCTGGTTGTCTCAGGTGGGCTGCTGGCGGTGTGGCATTAGATTTGGGGCCGCCTGGGGTGATGATTTTCATCGTCCTCGTATTGCAGGATCGTGGTATCCCACCCTAGCCGCACGGACAAAAACGCGGCGAGGGTGGGGCACCCGGAGCTAACAAGAATTGTGAGGATGCCCTAAAATCGACGCATGAGCAAAGAAGCAATTGCAACCGACAAAGCACCGGCGGCCATCGGGCCCTATTCGCAGGGCGTTCGTATGGGAAACCTCATCTTTACCGCTGGGCAGGTTGGAGTCGATCCGGCTACCCAGCAGGTCGTCGCAGGTGGAATCACCGAGCAAACCACTCGCGCCTTGGAAAACCTGTTGGCTATTCTTGCTGAGGCCGGATCGAGTTTCTCTCAGGTGATCAAGACGACCGTCTTTCTGAAGGACATGAATGATTTTGCCGCCATGAATGCGGTTTATGGCGCGTATTTTCTTGGAGCTGGAACTGCGCCGCCTGCCCGGAGCACTGTAGAGGTCGCCCGTCTGCCCAAGGACGTGCTGGTCGAGATCGAGTTGGTGGCCGAGGTCTGAGAAGACGATTCCGCAGCTTTGATCCGAGCGGCGCATCCAATCGAGCTGGGAGGAGCTCAGGAGGCCGCGATGAGTGAATTGCCGGAGAAGATCGAACGGACGGAGACTGAGTGGCGCGCGCTGCTGACGCCGGAGCAGTACCTGATTTTGCGGGAAAAGGCTACGGAGCGCGCATTCACCGGCAAGCTGACCCAGAACCACGAAACAGGGAATTACCACTGCGCCGGGTGTGGTGCACTGCTCTTTGACAGCGGGGCCAAGTTCGACTCCGGCTGCGGGTGGCCGAGTTTCATGCTTCCGGCTGAGTCGACGGCCGTAGCGGAGCACGAAGACTCGAGTTTCGGAATGTGCCGCGTGGAGGTGACTTGCGCCCGCTGCGGCGGCCACCTGGGGCACGTTTTTCCGGACGGACCACGGCCGACAGGTCTGCGCTACTGCATCAACTCGGGCTCGCTTACCTTCGAGCGGGCGAAGTAGGGCGGTTGCGGGCGAGATTTTGCCTTTCGAGGACGATGCTGCTTGAGGGTTGAGGTTTCTCAGGCCTGGCACAATGAATCTATGCCAGAGTTGGGGCGGTCGTACCCCAAGAAATCGACCTGTAAGTCGAGGCATATCCCCTTTCAGTGTAGAGTGCGGCGTGGACCGGGAGGTCCACGCGTCAGCCGGCCAGGAGGCCAGCGCTACCTATATCTGGAGCAACTGACAGCGATGAGCAAAGCTGGAGACTCACTCCATATCAACAGGCAAAATGCTCTAAAACGGGAAGAGAGTACCTGAAGTCGAGGGCATGGTGGCCAGGCGAGAGCGACGATGGGGTGGTTGAGGATCCGGGGAGGCCAGGAGGCTGGCGATCTCGCGCAGCTCGGCGCGGGCGTGAGCTATGGTTGAGGCGATGTCGTCGAGACTCTTGCCTGATGGGGCTTGACCGGAATCGAAGGCCAGGAGCGGAGATCGGGAGGGGGTATCTGGCTGTGGCTCGGGCTGGAGGACAGGCTGAGGAAGTGCGCGGGGAGCTTGAGACTGCTGCAAGGCCTGGCGTGCGCCTGCGAGCGTGTAGCCCTCGATGTGGACCAATTGCTTGATCTTCAGGGCTAGTTCGACGTCGCGGCGGCGATAGAGGCGCTGGCCGGTTCCACTCTTGTTGGGCTTGAGCTGAGGGAACTGGGTCTCCCAAAAACGCAGGACATAGGTCTCGACGCCGCAAATTTTGGCTACATCGCCGATCTTGAAGTAGAGGCGGTCGGGGATCGCGGGCGGGTCGAAGGCGCGGGTTTTGGATTGCTGCAAGGCCATGGGAAAGCGAGGAGGTGACCGCGAGATGTGCGGAGAGCCTTCTCTAGAGGGATTATAGGCCACACTTTGCACCATTTGTGAAGCAAAATCTGCGAAAACGATCTGGCTAAGTTGGAAAGTGCAACGCGGGTTCGTGGTTCCCCACCCATTCGCCAGAAATAAGGCGAATGGATGGGGCAGGGTGCAGACTTCACAGCATCCCACCCTAGCCGCAAAAACAACGACGCGGCGAGGGTGGGGCACCCGGCGATTTGAGGAGCTACTGCTTTTTGAGGACGGCTGCGTTCTTTTCGTCGGAGAGGATGGCGGACTCGAAGCGTCGGAAGTCGGCGGCTTTGGCGGGCGGAATCTCGACCTGGCGGACCGTGTATTCGCGCTCGTAGTGGAGTAGATTGCCCTTGGCGGAGACTTTGGAGTGGTAACTCGCAAAGTCGAGGTCGAGGTCGACGGGGTCTGGAGTTTCATCGACGAGATAGCTAGGGGGGATGGTGATGTCGAAGGTGCTGTGCCAGTGGCCTGTTGCCTGGAGGTTGATGGGATAGATGCGGGGCTTGTCATCGAAGGGGACAGAATCTGAGCCGATTACTCGAGGACGCACCAGAAGCAGTGAACCGGCTTGATGGGCGTACTGGTGAGCGGTGACCTTGAAATGCAATTCGAAGGGTTGGTCGAGGGCGGTTGGCTCGATGAATGAAAAATCATCCAGCGTGACACCCGGAAGGGACTGGGCGAGGCCCCGTTCGAACCCCTCGCGGCGCTCCTTCTCGTCCTTGTACTTTATCGTCGCGCGGAGATCGGCGCCGACGGGGCCGAAGTGGGAGCTGTCGATGGTACCGGTGAGTGTGCCATCGGGCGCGAGGGTGAAGGTTCCTTTGCGTTCCGTGCCGTTGGCCTCTGGATCGAGGACTGGGATGGCGATGATCTGGCTCGATGTTCCGGCGGCCAGGGTGCCATAGCCGCCTTGTTCCTCAGAGGGGAGGTTGCCGACCGGAGTGCGTTCATCAGTTGGGTCGAAGATGAGGTAGCGCTTGCCGTCTTTGGCCTTGACGACGGCCTTGAGGCGCGGATCGTGCACGTCGGCGGGAAGCTCGATGGCGGTAATCATGTGGTCGCCGTAGCGGGAGGGGGCATCTGGATCAACGTAGCCACGGCGACTGTCGACTGGCATGTAAACGGCGCGGATGCCTGCAACCTGGAGCATGGAGATCAGCAGGGTGGTCTTGTCTTTGCAGTCGCCATAGCGGTTGCGGAAGATGTCGGCGGCCGGGTGCGCCTGCCAGCCGCCGATGCCACGCATCACGACGAAATAGCGGATGTTTTTCTGGATGTAATCGGTGATTCGGCTCAGTTTGGTGTAGAAGTCTGGCGCGCCGGCGATGAGACTCTGGGTTTGGGCGGTGATTTCCGGGGAGGGATCGGGGCGGTTTGCCTCGAGGACGGTCTCCCATTCTCCGATGGCGCGCCACTGGTTATCTTTGCCTTCAACGGCGGCTCCATCCCAATGGACGGAGAGGCGAGCGGCGAGAGCGCCCCAATCGGGAGGCGATTTTACCTCGCGCAGATCGAGCGCGCGCACGTCTTTCAGCTCCCAACGCCAATGGTTTGGCGAGATCTCGACGGGCTTGACGGGCTGGAACCTGTGCCATGCTTCGGCGTGAGCGCGGCCTGGAGGAAGGTCAACTTCAAGAGCCTGGAAGACTACAGGAATTTCATTCTGGATAAGGATGCCGGTTTCCTGCTGATAGGGGGCCAACAACTCCTCAGACTCACAGATGATGGTTGCGCCGGCATCGGCGGCAGGAGGACGAACAAAACGAGTTTTGCTGGTGGAGAGCATGATGCTAACGCCGAGGTCTCCAACGTCGGCAAAATCGGCGTCCTGAGCGGGGAATTGCTTTTCGTCGGCACCGATGGTCCATTCGCGGAAGTAGTTGATCTTCTCGTCCACGTCGTAAGCGACCTCGCACCCTACATCGTGGCGCCCCTGCGGTTTGAGAATGCGCGCTGCATAGCGGTGGCGCTCAGTGGCGCGGCCCTGGGCGTCGACGGATTCGAGTTGCTCATTGAGCAGGATGACGGCCGCGGCGTCTTTGGCATACTCGGGAGTTTTAGTCTTGGCGGCTTCAAGGCCCCAGTCGGGGACCGGCTTGTCTTTGTTGAACCAACCGGCATGGCTGGGGCTGGCGGCCGACATCAGCAAAGTAGCCAAGGGGATGAGAATGCGGAAAGATGTGGATGAGAGCGGGAGAGCCATGATCAGTTTCCTTTTGCAGCGGAGGCGCGGGTTAAGACGAGTTGCTGTTGATCGGCGGCGGCGACTTTCAGATAGAAGTCGTGAAGGTTGGGGTATTCCTTGGGATCAAGGAGGGTAAAGTTGTAGGCGAGAGTGCGCTGAACGGTAACGTATCCCGCATCTTCACTGGAGTGAATCTTGAACTGGGCGTGATCGGGCCAGACGGTATTTGTATCCTGCGGCGCGCTCTCGACGCTGAATCCTTGCGGCAGATGGTAGGTTACTTCATCCTGATCCGACTCAGGAAAGTGGACGTCAATGGGGATGGTGCGCTTGTCCTCGGCAACAAACGGGTGCTTGGCGCGGGACTCAAAAAAGAGGCCAGGGAGAAAAAAGTGCTTGCCGGTTTTCGAGCCAATCGTCCCTTTGACATTAACGATGGCGATGAGGACAGCGTTGTAATTCTCCAGTGCGAGGAAGTGGTCGAAATCGGCTTGGACGCCCTCGGGAAGTTCGTTATTCATTGACTCATTGAATTGCTTCTTCACCTCTTCCTCGTCATTTTCAATCGCGAGTTGACGCCAATGAAGCGCGCTTGGTCCGGTCATTACGAAGCGGACGGATCCCTGTAGGTTGCCTTCCTCATCGACGTGAAGGTCTGCCAAGCGCTGCACTGTCGAGCCTTTGTATGTGAGACCGGGGGTTGTGATGATCTCGGCACTCTTGTCCGTGAGTTGGAAGCCGGTTGCCATGGTGTGCTTCCAATCTAACGAGCCAAAGGGACACATCTTCTGGCCGGGATCCAGATAGATCTTCTTGCCCCCCAATTCAACCATTACAATGTCGTCGTCGAGCTGTGAGTCGGAGAGATAGCTCCTATCGAATAATGCACGGTCGCGATTGACGACAAAGGCCGGCGAGACCTTGAGGCCAGCGGCTCGAGCCAAGGCAGCGTAAAGAAGCGCGAGATCGTTGGCCGATCCGCTTTGTTGTTTCCAGACATCCTCAGCTTTTTGGATGTCCTTAAGCTTTTCCTTCTTGCGTTCAGTTTCGGACTTTGTTCGGCTGAAGCCTGTGTTATTGAGCTTTTGGACGGTGGTGTAGATTTTGGACGCCTTTTGCTCATCGGTGTCACTGGGCGCGACGATCTCGGAAACGGCCTTGGTGAGCAAGTCGGTAGGTTGGGTGAATTCCCCGATCCAGGCGGCCCAACGAATGCGGGTCTTTTCCCAAAAGATTTCGCCGGTGCCGGCTAGGATATTAGAAAAGAACTGCACGCGCCACCTGAGAGTGTTTATCGGTGGCATCCAGTCATCGTTGGGCTCGGGCGGGACATCTGCGATGTCAAGGGTGAAAAGGCCTTTTTTCTCCTGGACGGTGTTGCTATCGGAGCCTAGGTAAACCGCATACATCATGCTCCAGTAGACGCCAGGGCGGAAGGAGTAATGCGCTTTGTGAATGAAATAGGGTGTCTGTATCTGCCATGTTGGCAGGTAGTTCCACTTATCGTCGCGCCAGAGTCTCAAGCGGTATTCGAGGATACTGCCGACCTCGACGCTGGGCAGGGTGAATACTACGCTATTTAGCTGGAAGCCCTTGGTTTTGAGGTCGACCAGATCGGAAGGTTTGGCGGTTAACGGAATCACTGTTCCGTCAGCATGGATGGTGCGGCCCTCGATTTGTGCGACATGATCGACACCGTGCTCGTAGGGGACACTGACTGTGGCCAGTTCCTTGCCTTTTTCGGTGAGTACCTTGATGCGTTCGTCAAGGATGTAGAAATGCCCAGGATTGTCGTAGGTCTCTTCGTGGTAGAGATAGACGGCGGAGGCGCCGGGGGCTTTGGGGTCGGCGGTCATCTTGAGTTCATCGCTGGTTGGTTCTTGAAACTGGGCGGAGAGCAGGAGCGGCGAGGCAAAGATGAGAATCAAAAGCGCGGCGCGGAGCCACGGGCAAGGCGTCGGGATGCCGCCCTTGGCCGATGCGGAAAAAGCGTGAGACGCCGAGGAGAGCATCAGTTGCCTTTCGGGGTTGCGGAGGTTAGCACCAATTGTCCCTGATCGGCGGCGGCGACTTTCTGGTAGAAGCCGCGAAGATCCTGGTAGTCCTTTTGCGAGGCGAAGGTGAAGCCGCGGGCCAGTTTGCGGGCGATGATGATCTGATCGGGCGAGGCCAGTGACCTGGTGACG
>JBEKOA010000215.1:0-12420 GCA_049522255.1 Occallatibacter sp. | reverse complement strand
GGTCATTTTTCCTTCTCCAACTGGAAGATTTGATCGGTGGGACAGGCGAAGAGCCGTGCAAAGACAAGAGCCAGCTCAAGGCTCGGCACGTAGCGGTTGCGTTCGATCGAGTTGATGCTCTGACGAGAGACTCCGGCGGCCTGCGCCAGTTGCTCCTGCGTCCACTCCTGTGCGGTGCGAAGTTCCTTGATCCGGTTGACTATCTTTGGATTCATGTAAAGTCGGCTTTCCAAATCAGAGTAGCGCGGGTGAGGTTCTTTGTCAAGTCGGCTTTCCATCTGTTTTGGACTTTTTTCAAGTGGAGAGTCTGGCAAAGCAAAGCGATGCACAGCCAATTCATCGAAATCCTGCTAAAATCGACATTTCGGCCATCCGCTCCCAGGAAATCCATCCGCAGAAAGACCGCACCGTGCCCGACGAACCCAAATCCAAATCCGTGACCTACGCCGATGCCGGCGTCGATATTAGCAGTGGCGACCGTGCCAAGGAACGCATCAAGTACCTTGCGCAGAAGACCTTTAACCGCAATGTTCTGGGCGGCATCGGCGGCTTCGGCGCGCTCTACCGGCTCGACATACAGCGCTGGAAAAACCCCATCCTGGTCAGTTCGGCCGATGGAGTTGGCACCAAGCTGAAGATTGCCTTCGAGCTCGGGCTGCATCAGACGGTGGGTGCCGACCTGGTGAACCACTGCGTCAACGATATTGCCGTCCAGGGTGCGACTCCTTTGTTTTTTCTCGACTATCTGGCCAGCGGCAAGCTGGACCCGGAGGTGACCGAGAGCGTGGTCACCGGGCTTGCAGAGGCCTGCAAAGCCAACGGCTGCGCGCTGATCGGCGGTGAGACGGCGCAGATGCCTGGCTTTTATTCCGATGGCGAATACGACCTGGCGGGCTTCATCGTGGGCGCTGTCGATCGCGACAAGATGGTGACCGGCGCGGGTATTAAAGCCGGAGACGTGCTGATCGGACTGCCCTCGACCGGGCTGCATACGAATGGATATTCGCTGGCCCGCAAACTCTTCTTCGAAGTGGCCGGTTACAAGCACATGCAATACGTGACCGCCATCCGGGAAAAGGCCGGCGCTGCGCTGATGAAGACTCATCGCAGCTACCTGCACGTGATTCAAAAGCTGGTGACGGCAGGGCTGACGACGGGCATGGCACACATCACCGGCGGCGGCATTACTGAAAACCTGCCCCGCATCCTGCCCAAAAACATCGGGGTGCAAATCGAGATTGGCTCCTGGCCGGTGCTGCCGATCTTCGAGCATCTGCGCGAGCTGGGACAGGTTTCGCAAGACGAGATGATGCGTACCTTCAACATGGGCATCGGGCTGATTGCCGCGATTCCAGCGGCCAAGTTTGCGCGGGCAAAAAACTTATTGGATCGTGCCGAGGAGAAGTTCTTCGTCATCGGCCGCGTCGTCAAGGGCGATCACCGGGTGCAGTACACGTAGTGCGCCTTGATTTCTTCCGGCGAGCTGAAAGACTGAAGGGTACGGGCTTCAGCCCGTATATCACTCGGCTCAACTAGACCAGGGCTTTAGCCCCTGAGGGAAATCTTGGATCTTGCCACGAATGATCGTCCCCTTCGCTTGGGAATCTTGCTCTCTGGCCGCGGCTCCAACTTCCTTGCCATTGACGAGTCGATCCGCGCCGGGCGGCTCAAGGGCGTAGAGATAGGTGTAGTCGTCTCGAATGTGGCCGAGGCCGGAGGATTGCGGGCAGCTCGGGAGAAAGCTCTGCCGCACGCGGTGCTTGTCTCAAAGGGCCGCAAGCGGAGCGAACACGACGCTGATGTAATCGCGTGCCTGCGGGCGCACCGCGTAGATCTCGTCTGCCTCGCCGGGTACATGCGTCTGCTCTCGCCGGAGTTTCTAGCCGCGTTTCCCAACCGCATCCTGAATATTCACCCGTCGCTGCTGCCGGCCTTTCCGGGACTCGATGCGCAGATTCAGGCTTTCGAGTACGGTGTCAAGGTGGCTGGCTGCACGGTGCACTTTGTTGACGAGCATCTCGACCATGGCGCGATCGTCTTGCAAAGGGCGATTCCTGTTCTCGAGACCGACGACGCGCACTCGCTTGCTGAGCGTATTCTGATTGAAGAGCACCTGGCCTATACCGAGGCAATTGCCCGCGTGGCAAGCGGAGACTACGAGATGCGCGGAAGGCGGTTCGTGCGGCGAGACCCGTAGATTCTCTTCTACTCAACATCAGTCCCTGATTCCGCACCATAAGATCACGAATCTGTTAACGCCCGTACCTTGTCAAGAGCGCAATGTTTTCTGCGTCTTATAAGTCATTGGTACTTAAGTAATTGAAGTGATCTCTGCACTTGCCGATGATAGTGGCAACAGTAAGTAGGCTTAGTAATAACCAGACAAGAGACGGAAGTGCAGAGCCCGGAGAATGTTTTCGCCCTCCCCAGCGGATGGGTTCCGGGGCTCAGGACCGTCTCGAATCTGAAGAATAGCGGCTCTCCGCCGCGGGCTTGAGCCGCAACCACGGCATCGCTCGAATCTCGGGGAGATGTGACAAATCGAGACCAGCAGTTGGCGCGGAAGGGCGCCCGCCGCTGGTCTCGATCTTCTTTTTGCGCGGAAGCTGACTGAGTCTCTTCGCGCCTACAAAATCCTAGAGCGTGTTCCAAAAATGATTTGACGTTTGTGAATGCGATCCTGCAGGGTCTAATGCCCGATGCTATGCGGTTCTTTTCGGCACCATTCGACTGCGCTCAGGGCAGGCTTTGATTTCGTGCCCTGACACAGTCGGAGTTTCTGAAACATGCTCTGGAAAACCAAGGCGGCGAAAGCCGTCTTTTCTTTGCGAGGAGCAAAGCGCCATGAATTCCTTTTCGAATATCTGGAACCATCCAAAGACATCGGCCACCGGACTGCTGATTGCGGTTGTCACAATTGCCAGCGCGCTTTCGCGGCAGGGCGTCACACTGGGCGTAGCGGGCAACGGCACCGTCGTTACGCTCGTGAGCGGGCTGGCCACCGCTTTGCTCGGCCTTCTGGCCCGCGACCCGGATCACTCCTCCGGCCAGGACACCAGTTCTAACTCTACGAACTCCACAGTCAAGCTCGGTGTCTGGGCATTGATTGCCTTGCTGTTGCCCATGCCGTTCATGGGCGGATGCTCGGCGACAAATGCGGCGCAGGAGATCGTGAACTGGACGCCCGCGCTCGAAAGCGCAGTTGCGACGGTCGACTCGACCGCGGCGCTGCTTGCCCCCGCTGAAATGCCGGTCTTTGCCGAAGCGACGGCCGGGTTTGATGCGGCCTCGAATCTGTTGGTCGCCCAGGCCAAGGCTTATCTGGCTAATCCGACGGCCGGCGTGTTGGCGCAATTGCAGAGTGCGGTGGCGATCTTCCAACAACAGGTCAATGCTTCGCTGCTTTCGGCGGCAAAGATCACCAACGCCGGCAGCCAGCAGCACGTCCTGAATGCGATCAACGCTGTGGGAACGGTAGTGGCCGCAATGCTCGCTCTGGTGAGTTCGATCTCCAGCAAGGCCGACGTGGCGCGAATGGCTGCTCAATCGACGATCAAGCTGGCTTCAGTGCGCCCTTATCTTGATCAACGCCAGGCTGCCGTGATGGTTGCCAGTCACTACGGCGAGCCTGTCGAGTTGGCGCAAGCCCAGGTGGCGCAGGCAAATGTGAGCCTGGCGCAGGCCGGCTTCTAGTAATCCATCAACAAAAAGCTCGATCGAACAAAGGAGAGAATCCGAATGCAATCCATCACACAGAAGTTGAAACTCGCACAGAATGAAGTCCATCGGACTCAGCACGAACAGGATCTGATCGAGGTTCCCAAACAAGCGCGCCTCGACAGGGAAGCCGAACTGAAGAGATCGTTGAACGATCCTGCACCTGATCGGGACCAGGTCACTGGCTTCTGAAGGCGATCCAAAAGCTCCCGCGTTGGTGAAGGGTTCGAGCCTCGGCCCAAGCCCTTCACAAACGGCGGCATGATTGAACGGGGTGCAGGAAGCTCAATGATTCTACCGGCTATGATCCACATCGGGAATGCGCGCTCAAACTGTGATCCAAGTCACGGAGCGAGCGGGTTGAAACTCGATACTCTGAAGGTGTTGGCGCAGGCGCCAGGAGCGCCCAAGCGACCCGAGGAGTTTCATCATGGCTTACGTAATTACCGATGCCTGTACAAAGGACTTCATCTGCGCCTCAGAGTGCGCAACCGCCGCCATCGCGCCCACCTCGGCCGGCGATGCTGCTGGCGTCTCCCAGTTGTTCATCAACCCGGATGAGTGCATCGACTGCGGCAACTGCGCATCCGTCTGCCCATCGAGCGCAATCTTTTCGCTCGACGATCTGCCGGCGGACAAGGCGCATTTCGAAGCAAAAAACAAAGCCTATTTCAACTAGAGATCTTCGCGGATCGTGCAGCACCACGGGTGCCCCACACTCGCCGTGTTCCTATCATTGCTGCTTCAGATCGCCTCAATGACAGGTCATCGTCGTTGGGGCGATCTGAGGTGGGATGTTATATGCCTCAAACCTAAAAGTTGGAATTCTATCGCCTCTCACGGCTCCGTCTTTGGAGGGGTCTGCGCCTGCGCCGCCGCTGCCGTGTTCGCGTTCATCGGCATCACCTGCAGCGTGAGCGTCTGTACCGTCTCAGGATCATCCCGCAGCTTCATATAGAGCGCGCCGTTGGCCGGATGCGGAACGCTCAACTGAGTTCCCGTAAACTCCTGCGGCACCTCCGTGGCGTTGTCAAACTCCGGGGTCGCAGCGATCGATGCGGCCAGGAAGAGGTTTGCCCCGCTCAAAGTGCAGGGCTTGGCCAGGGGATGCGGACAGTGAAGTTCCTTGAGGCCGGGCAGCCGCACCAGCGTTCCCAGCGTGAACCAGTCACCGGCGGCCCCGTCGGCCGACAGGGCGCGCGCCCTGAGTGGGCCAAAGGCCGAAGAGCCGAAACGGGTCAGCGGTTCCAGCGCGCCCATGGCGGTCTTCGCATCCTCCAGCATCAGACTGCCATCGGTCAGTTCGAGCACGGTGCTGAAGCTGCCGTCGGCCGCGGAGACCTCGATCTTTTCATCGCGTGCAAAGTTCTCCGGCTCTTTGGATCGGAGAAAGAAGACCAGCCTTCGCTCGACCGGCAGGTCGTCGGGACTACCAAGATGCACGACCGAGGATGCTTCGGCGGACTCGTCTTGAGTGCCCTTGCTGAGCAGAGTCACCTGCGGGCGGCGCGGCCCTATGGTGACTGGAACCCGCAAGAGGCGGCCGTCCTGCAACTGCACACTTGCAAAGGAACGCGTACCGGGTTCCAGGGCTGCCGTCGAAGTGTTGGCCATCAGAGCCAACTGGTCAAAGTCCTGCACGCGTTTGAGAGCGGCCGGAGTCCAGGTGATCTCGCCCAGGCTGACCTTGGCCACTTCGTCGAGTCGATTTCCCTTTAACGTCGCCTCTGCGTCGCCTGCGCTCAGCATGAGGCGATCGAGCGATGCGGCCTCGGCATAGGCCTTTAGAGCAACTTCGTCAGGCTTTTCCAGCCCAAGCTGATAGATCTCCAGATTGACCGGCCCTGGTGCGGTGTCTTTCATGGGCACGGCCACCTCAAGCAGCTCCGGCTTGGGCGACTTCCAAGCCAGGGCCAGAGGGCTGCCTACGGCGGTATGCTCCTCGATCCGTTCTACGCACAACGAACTCTCGCCCTCGATGTGCAGAGTATCCTCGCGGCCCACCACCAGGGCCGACTGGTCGACCGCTGCAACCGTCCACTTTCCGGAGCGCGAAGAGCGCAGGTGGAATCGAGGCCCCTCCCAGTCATCAAAGCCCCACTTGCCAACCACAACACCCGTCAGTTCGCCAGCCGGAAGCGGCGGCGCCTGTTGGGTCAATACCAGCCCGCCCTTGGACGCGTCCGCCTTCAGCGGCAGATCGATCGGGCTGCCGTTGTTCTTCTGGCCGTCATGCGCCTCACTGATGTGCAGCTTGAGATCGTGGGCCAGCTCGGTGGCAAAAACCAGCGGCGCACCTTCGGCAGGCAGCACCAGGCCGGGCTGCTGGGCGCAAAAGCTTGCCGTCTGGCTTACGGGATGCAGCGGCGGGGGCTTGGGCGCGCCCACGGGCGGCAATGCCACCACCACCACCGATTTGGGATCGCGAAACGAGGGCGGCAAATTAAGGGGCAGGGCGAGCGCGGGAATGTATTGGAAATGAGCCGTGTGCAGCGAGGCGAGGATCTTGGCCGTGTCCACGATGGCGCCGACATACGCGCTATAGACGCCCGCTCCGCCCATCGGCGAGTAACTCAACTGATTCATCAGGTCGCCGGTCGAGCCGCTGGCCAATTGCTGTACGCGCGATTGCGCATTGGCGTCGTCCAACAGCAGGCCTTCCGTCTGCTGCACCAGGCAGGGAGCTTGCTGTTCGGTGGGCTTGTCGAAGCACTGTTGATCGAGCTTGACGCCCAGGCTGCGAGCCGCTCTCTCTGCGCGTTCTTTAAGCAGGGCGGGGTCGGTCTGGGAGGTGACCTTCACCTCGGCCAAATAGGCATCGAGACGCATTCGGTCCCAACTGGCAGCCTGCAAATCCTGAACGGCGCGGACAAAGACACCGGGGCGGCCGCGCACGGCGGCACGCAGCGTACTGAAGCCGCCGCTGGTCTCCGGAGCAAGAAAGATCAGCGCTTGCTGCGCCTCTTCAGGCACGGTCACGAAGACCCCCTCCTCGCGCGGGTCCCGCATCCAGGTCTCGATGGGGGTAAACCACTCCGGTGGTGGCGGGTTGGTGGCTCCGCGCAGAAAGGCGACGATCAGAACGTAACGAGCCGACTGGCTCTCGGGAAGATCTGGGTGTATCCAGAGCCGGTCCCCAGGTAGCAGGTTGGGTGTCTCGCTCACTGGAAGCGTGACATCTCCTCGCTTGACGCGTACATCCACCTTCGGCCCGGTGAGGTCAAAGGCCGGATCGGCAGCATGGATTCCGGTTGAAGCCAGGCACCAAATTAGGAGCAAAGGGAAACAACGGCGCATATCTCCTATTGTAAGGAGCAACCCGCCCGGTTAGAATGATCGCGGAAGCGCAACTCTCCCCCGGAGCATCGGTTGGCATATTTACCGCTATGCGGCAATTTCAAATGACGGCCGCTCATGGGTCACTCTGCCGCGTACACTGGGAGATGTATAGCTTCTACCGCAGCAGTTAACTAGAGTATTTCTCGAATTCATCTGCGTTCGAAGAGACAAGGGGAAGATGGCCGTGAATCTGGTGAATAGCCCATTAAAAGCCATGAACCTTTAACTTCATCGGGAAAGGCTGGGGCGTACACAGTAGCTCAATATAGGTCGACGCCCCTCAAATGAATCAATACGAAACTCGCAGCATTGTGGGACTGCGCTAATGGCAAAACCAGGGAAGACGAATCCCGGAACCAGTACACTTAAGTCGACGCGACCAAAAGGGGTAGCGACCTTCGGCGATGCGCCTCTTGCTATGGCATCCCTGGTTTGCCCGGTAGGCCGCCCGCAACGGAAGGGTGAATGGCAAGCAGATTCTCTTCCGCGATGAGTGAAGCTTAAAACTAAGGCTGCTTCCGTTTGTCCGTGCGGCCCAACTTCGGAAACAGGCCATAAAGCCTGCCGGAATCAGGATTTTGCGGACAGGCTCAGGAAGTGGTATACGGAGAAGAAAGAATGAAATCGACAAAAGCTGTTCAAAGTAGCGTAGATGTAGCCAACCTGAGCATTCCCGACGCGGAAGAGATCATTGAAGAAGCCTTGAACGAGCTGGGGGAATCGACCGACCCGGGCCTGGCACGAGCCTTGCACTTTCTGGCTCCTCCGGGCTACCAGGCCATCGTAGAGCTGTGCGGCGAAAACGGACGCAGCAAGCGCCGCAACGCTTCGGCCGATACATGGTCGCCGGAGGAGGACGAGGTGCGCGTCTACTTCGAGCGCATCGACGGCTCCGAGGCGGCGCCACGTCCCATACGTGCGTCGCGCGCGGCTGCCGAGCAGCTTTACGACGAGGACGACGACGGGCAGGAAGCTGTGATCCCGGCCGATCTGGATGCGCGCGTGAAAGAACTATGCGCCGCGCTGGCCGAGGCCGAACGGGGCGGACACGCCTTCATCGCCCTCAAGTGGTTCCGCGACTCCTTCCTGCCGCGCAAGGCCTTCCGCTGGAATCAGCATCCGGATTCGCGCCAGGCGGTGCTGGCCGAGGCTATTCAGCGCGGCGTCGTAATCACCAGCAAGATTGCCAACCCGAAAACTCCCGCGTATCCCACCACCACCATTCGCCTCAATCGCGCCGAGGCCGGCATCCCCGAGGAGGCGCAGCGCTTCCACCCGGTTGCGGTCCATGGAGACTCCATTGAAGAGGCGATCGAAGAAGAACGGGGGAGCCTGTGAGCTGCTACTTTCTTGAGGCCACGGCCTTCGCCAAACTGTTCGTCCAGGAGCAGGGCACCGACGCCCTGATCCGCCTCATGGAGGCTGTCGAGGACAACCGCAAGCTGATCTCCGCCTCTACGCCGCTCGAGGTCTACGCGGCCATCCGGCGGCGCGAGCACACAGGCGGCATCTCTCAGGAGGACGCCGTGGCCGCGCTGGACAGTTTGCGCATCGAGGCCGCGCGCATGGTCCAGGAGCCGCTGAACCCGGCCGTGCTTGAAGCGGCGCGACAACTCCTCGACCGCACGGCGCTGCGCTGGCCAGACACACTGCAACTGGCCGCCGCACTGGTAGCCCGCGATATGTTCCAGGGCACCGAGATCATCTTTGTGTCAGCCTCGCAGTCGTTGCTCGAAGCCGCCAAATCCGAAGGCTTCCATACCCTTGACCCGGCTAAGGTGGCAGCCGAGCCAGTTGAATCGGCGAAGGCAGCGGACGAAGCCGAGGTAGGCCTGTAGCAGCCCTCTTCTGCGGCTTCTACGGCTGCAAATCGGCTCAATTCCTGTCTGAAGCATCAATGGGCACGGTGCATGCAGTGCCTTTTTCGCATGCGCGGGATAGCGCTTATGCGAAGGCAAAAATGTGCAGAGTATCGCTATCCGTTGTTGCGTTGGGCATGTGGAAAGCCCGGAAAACGGTGGTGCTGTTTTCCGCCCTTCCCACAAACCTTGGAAATCGATGAAGCCGATTCCCACATTCCCACCGCCACAACGACGAGGATGAATTTAATCCTCAAAACCCGGCCGGTTAAGAGATACGCATTCTGAGGGGTGTGTCACGAACGCAAGCGCGAGCTTGCGATGCTGTACCAAAGATGGGAGTAGGCCTCCCGAAGTCGGCTTACAGGAGAAGACTTCAAACCGCCCGGTGCTGCTGCGTTGAAAAGGCGTGGTGGTGAACGACTTGGGAAAAGGCATCTGTAAAGGTGTTAGGTACGTATTGAGAAGATGAGCGAAAGCAAACCGTCCGATGACGCATCGTGAAATGCATAAGGCACTGTCAAAACCGGGGTTGCCCTCTATCCCCGGGATCAGCCGAGACGGAACCTGTTTACGGATTCGGTGGCAGTCGGTGTAGAGGCGGCATGAGCTCAATACAGGCTTTGGTATGGAACGTGAGAACCTCGTTCCGACTGCAAAGGGAAATGACAAATGGCTGACACCATGAGGAAGAATGCCGATGTTGGAATGAGGGGCGGAGCTGCTCGTAGTAGCGATGAAGCCTTCGTAATGAAGGTGGAGCAAAGGGGCAGCGTTATCCTGCTGACGAATGTCACCAACCTGCTATGCGGGGATGAATGACATGACATCGGCGAAGCCTTACAGCATTGCGAAGCGCACCGTGTGGGAAGCGTACCAGCAAGTGAATGCGAACCGTGGTTCTGCTGGCATCGACGATGAAACTATCGCCATGTTTGAAGAGAACCTGCCAAGGAATCTGTACAAACTGTGGAACCGGATGTCTTCGGGGTCGTACTTCCCACCTCCGGTCAAGCAGGTGCAAATTCCGAAAGGAAGCGGTGGCTTCAGAAAGTTGGGGATTCCCACAATATCAGACCGGATAGCGCAGACTGTGGTCAAACTTATCATCGAGCCGATTATCGATCCAGTATTCCATCCTGATTCATATGGATACCGGCCCGGGAAATCGGCGATACAGGCGATTGCTATCACCAAAACCCGGTGCTGGCAATATGACTGGGTGGTGGAGTTCGACATCAAGGCGGCATTTGATCAAATCAATCATGCTCTCTTGATAAAAGCGGTACGCACTCACGTCAAGGAAAACTGGATTCTTCTGTATATCGAGCGGTGGCTCACTGCGCCATTCGAGACGGATGAAGGTGTCCGAATACCGCGAGAACGCGGTACTCCGCAGGGGGTGTGGTCAGTCCGATTTTGATGAATCTGTTCATGCATTATGCGTTTGATTGCTGGATGAAACGTACCTATTCGCACTGCCCCTTTGCCCGCTATGCCGATGGCACGCCGGTACAGATGTCCAACTTAAGGGGTGCGAGTCCCCTGGTCCCAATCGTCCGTTCGGGGATCTAGCAGGAGGTCGGGTTGGCGGCGTGAGCCGACGGCTTAATACACAGTGTGAGCCGACCGTATCGTCTGCGCGGGAAGGCTGGCAATGGATGGGGAATAACGGACACGCGAACCATTCGTTCACACCGGGGTGTTGGAGATGGCACGTTGTGAAAGTGGGATAGTCCTAGGCCGGGAGGTCTCGTGCGGTGCCGGTTGACCGCTGGCAACAGGCCGGTATAAGCAAAACGAAATCCGGTTTGGCCGCATGAGAAGTCCGCGGGGTTCACAGTACTGTTTGAGGGCTGGGACAACATAACCCAGTCTGAGGGAAGGGACCCTGCTTCAGTCACAGAGGTGCAATGCAGTTGGGGAGGTTTTGATTGCCGAATGGCTACTAACGAAGCAGAACGAGTTCAGCAACTGCAACGGACCCTATATCGTACAGCCAAGCAGTCCAAGGCGGCGAAGTTTTACAGTCTGTACGACAAGGTATGGCGCAACGATGTGCTCTGGGAGGCATGGTCACAGGTAAAAGCCAACCGGGGTGCGCCGGGCGTGGATCGCGAAACCATCGAAGGCATTGTGTCGCGTGGAGAAGAGGAGCAAATGCTCAGCCAGGTATGGCCTCCGTGGCGATTCGCGAAGATCTATATGCGAGAGCCTGGGGCGTGGTAGAGATTGATTTTCGCAGCTATTTTACGACCATTCCGCATGACAAGCTGATGATCCTGATCAAACAGCGAGTCGTGGATGGGAGCATGCTGCGCCTGATCAAACAGAGCCTAACGGTGGAAGTAGCGTATCAAGGAAAGATGGAGCCGACGGCGGTGGGTGTCCCGCAAGGGTCTCCGATCTCACCGCTGTACAGCAACATCTATCTGAACCTGCTGGATCAGGTGTGGCACAAGCGCGGCTACCCGGAGAAACTGGGAGCTTCGCTGCACCGCTATGCCGACGATGCGATCTTGGTATGCCGCAAGAGTGCCGAACAGGCGCTTGAGGCATTTGCCGCGATTGCCTCGCGAATGGGACTGACGATCAATCGCGAAAAGACTCGGATCACGAAGTTGACCGAAGGGTTTGACTTCATCGGGTTCCAGTTCGTGAAGCGTCGCTCTCCCAAGAGCGGCAAGCCGAGCATCTACATCTTTCCCAGCAAGGCGGCGCAGCGCAATATCCGACGGCGGATCAAATACTTCACCAAGCGGCGGGCGGCAATTACGCCTGCGGAGTTTGTTGAGCAAGTGAATCAGACGGTGCGCGGTTGGGCAAATTACTTCCGCCACACCAACGCAAGCGAGGCATTTCGCCGCTTGCAGCGATTCATCAACATTCGCTTTCGCCGGTACTTGAACTTTCGCAGCAAAGGTCGAGGCTTCGGGTGGAAGAAATACCCGAATGCGGCCCTGTATGCCCGAGGCATCATTTACATCGGGAGCAGAGTCGTCGAGTACCCGCGTTAGACTGTGCATGCTATGCGACGAAGACTGTCGGACCGCCGGATTCGGGAAAACTGAACGTCCGGTGGGATGGGAAGGGAATGGTGAACCGGCTATGGCGAGGCTAGTGAGGCACTGCGCATGGGGAAACCCGCAGCAACAGATAGGCCCCGCCCAACGTCACTGAGCCATTCCTTTACCCTAGACTGCAACATCTATGTGCGCAGTGAACGTGCGGGTCAACGGGTGATGATGAGCATTACGCGCTTCATCACTCAGCGGCTCAAGCTCAAGGTAAATGAGGCGAAGAGCGCGGTGGCGCGACCGCAGGAGCGAAAGTTCCTCGGGTTTAGTTTTACAGACGGCCCAGAGATCAGACGAGCGATAGCTCCGAAATCTCTGATACGTTTCAAAAACAAAATCCGTGAGATCACGCGACAGGCCAAGGGAATCAGCATCGAGACGACGGTGAAGCGACTTGCTACCTACATGGTGGGATGGCGCGGCTACTT
>JBEKOA010000214.1:0-6382 GCA_049522255.1 Occallatibacter sp. | reverse complement strand
CACGTTCGTGCTTGCGACTTCAACCATCACGGCGTTTCCCGGTCCGGTCGAGTTCCTCGTTTGCTGCGTGTGCAGTTGACCATCCTCGCAACCCAGCAGTTTGCCTGCGGTTTCAAGTTCGCGCAGTGCGATCTTCGGGTTGAGATTCGAAACCAGCGCATGAACAACGGGCGCGGCGGTTTCTCCTCTGTCGTCGAGCGAGATTGATGCTAGCTTGCTCTTCGGCTCAATCTCGACCGCAAACCGACCCCCTCCCGCCGGATAAAAGCCATAGCGCTCCAGGGTAACTCGCACCTTCGGCCCCATTCGCTCAATCAGCGGAAGAAAACTCTTCTCGACAAAATCGAAGGGCGGGGCAGCCATGTTGTGCGTTCCACCTTCGATCACAAAGCGGCTTGGCGCGTCAGCAATCATCAACGCAGGCAGAACAGTCTGCAGCACCAGAGTTCCGCTTCCAGCTGTGCCGACAACGAAGTGATACTCTCCCGCCTGAATGGATTTCGGCTTGAAACTCAAGCTCGTCGAACTGAGCGTTGCTCCCTCGACATCTGCCTGCCCAACTTCCTTCGCTGCCAGCACCGCGGCCAGATGCTGTCGCAGCAGTCCCGACTTCTCACGCCCTGCGCGAATCTTTTCGATACGAAACGCCTTGCCAGTCACCATCGACAGGCTCAACGCCGTGCGCAGTATCTGTCCGCCGCCCTCGCCGTACGATCCATCGATCACGATCATCTTGCCAATCCCTTGCCCGCGGGCGCGCCAACTTTCACGCGCCCGCGACTACACTTGTTATCCCTTCACGCAAACCACCTGGTGCAGGGTGTGAACGACCTCAACGAGATCCTTTTGCGCCTCCATGACCGCGTCAATCGACTTATAGGCGGCAGGCGTCTCGTCGATCACATCTTCGTCCTTGCGGCACTCGATGCCCGCAGTCATCCGAATGTGGTCTTCCACCGTGAAGCGGCGCTTGGCCTCGTTGCGCGACATGGCGCGGCCCGCGCCGTGGCTGCAACTGGAGAAGCTCTCGCGATTTCCCTTGCCGCGCACAATGTAGGAACGCGCTCCCATGCTGCCAGGGATGATGCCCATGTCGCCCTCGCCGGCGCGCACGGCGCCTTTGCGGGTAATAAGTACATTCTGGCCATAGTGCTTTTCGCGCGTCACATAATTGTGATGGCAGTTGATCGCTTCCAACTCCGCGGTAAACTCCGGAAGCTCGACCGAGTCACGCAAAGCCGCAACCAGGCCTTCCATCATCAGGTGGCGGTTCCACTGGGCATAATCCTGCGCCCAGCCGACCGCTTCGATATAGTCGTCGAAGTGCTCGGTGTGCTCCGGAAAGTACGCCAGATCCACGTCGGGCAGGTTGATGAAGAAGCGCTTCATATCGTTCTTGGCCAATTCGATGAAGTAGCTTCCCATGCGATTGCCTACGCCACGCGATCCCGAGTGCAGCATGAACCAGACCTGATCCGATTCGTCGAGGCAAACCTCGATGAAGTGATTGCCGGTTCCAAGCGTGCCAAGATGATTCGCATGGTTTCCGCGATCCAACTTCGGATGCTTGGCCAGAATCGCGTCGTAACGCGGCTTCAACTGGCCCCACACTTCCATCGGACGTGCCGGAATCTCGCCCCATGCGCCGCGGTCGCCAGCCCCACCATGATTCGTGCGGCCATGCGGCACGACCTTCTCGATCGCTTCGCGGACCAACTTCAAATTGTCGGGCAACTGACTGGCGTTCAGGCTGGTCTTGACGGCCATCATGCCGCAGCCGATGTCCACGCCGACGGCTGCAGGGATGATTGCGCCCCTGGTCGGAATCACGCTGCCGACCGTGGCGCCGATACCAAAATGAACGTCGGGCATCGCGGCGATCCACTGAAAGACGAACGGCATCTGAGCAGCATTGAGCAATTGCTGGCGCGCCTGATCCTCGACCGGCACACCCTTGGTCCATGCCTTGACCGGAACGCCCTTATCCTGCGTGTAAACGTTGTAGCTCTCGTCTGCCATTGTCTTTCTCCTCTTGAAGCCTATCTGATTGTTCTTGCATTTCTATACAGCAAGAGTCATGCCAAACTCGAATAATAAGTGGATGTGTCTATATATGAATAGTTTACGCAATCACTGGTGGACCGCTTAGCATGATTGTACGATACTATAGTATAGGATTTATAAGAATGGATAAGCAACATAACCCGGTCGTCGTAATCGGTCTGCTCGGAACAACGCTGGACGTTGGCAAGCACCCGGACCGCTGGCAAAACTGGCGCCCGACGGTCTCCGTCTGCCAGCAGCCGGATCTGATCGTCGATCGTTTCGAGTTGCTGCACGGTAAAAGAGAGACTGCGCTAGCCGAACAGGTACGCCGTGACATCAACTCGGTATCGCCTGAGACCAAGGTTGTTCTGCACTCAATCGAGTTCGGCGATCCCTGGGATTTTGAACAAGTCTACGAGGCGCTCTTCAGCTTCGCGCGCGCCTATCCCTTCGACGCCGAGGCTGAAGATTACCTCATCCACATCACAACCGGCACGCACGTGGCGCAGATCTGTCTCTTCCTACTGACGGAATCGCATCACCTGCCTGGCAGGCTGCTGCAATCCTCGCCCGACCGCCAGCACCGCGGAGCTGGCCTGCTGAAGATCATCGATCTCGACCTGTCGAAATACGACCGCATTGCGCAGCGTTTTCATCAGGAGCAGGCCGCGGGAGTCTCTTTCCTTAAGGGCGGTATTGAAACTCGCAATCGCGCTTTTAATCTACTCATTGACCGCATCGAACGCGTCGCCATTGCCACACGCGATCCGCTGCTGTTGATGGGCGCAACCGGAGCCGGAAAGTCGCGTTTGGCGCGCCGCATCTTCGAATTGAAGAAGACACGCCACGCCGTCAAGGGAAACTTCGTCGATGTAAACTGCGCCACTCTGCGCGGCGAGGGAGCCATGTCCGCTCTCTTCGGGCATACCAAGGGAGCCTTCACTGGAGCGGTGCAGGAACGCGCGGGACTCTTGCGTGCAGCCGACAACGGCATGCTCTTTCTCGACGAGATCGGCGAACTCGGATTGGACGAACAGGCCATGCTTCTGCGCGCGCTCGAGGAGAAGACATTTCTCCCCCTCGGCTCTGACAAGGAAGCTCATAGCGATTTTCAACTGATCTGCGGCACCAACCGCGACTTGCATGCGGCCGTGCGCGAGGGTCGTTTTCGCGAGGACTTGATGGCCCGCATTCATCTTTGGACCTTCGTCCTTCCCGGCCTGCGCGACCGGCGTGAGGACATCGAGCCGAACCTGCAATATGAATTGGACGGCTGGGCCGAGCGTACAGGGGAGCGAGTTACGTTCAATAAGGAAGCCCGCACGCGCTTTCTCAACTTTGCACTTTCTCCGGAAGCTGCCTGGAAAGGCAACTTTCGCGATCTCAACGCCGCTGTCGCGCGCATGGCCACCTTGACGGACGGAGGACGCATCACTGTCGAGGTGGTCGAAGACGAGATCGGCCGCCTTGGTTATTCGTGGGGAGGCGATGCGCTGACTTCTTCTGCGCCAGCGCTTGCAAACCTTCTCAGCGAGGAGCAATTAAATGCCATCGACCTCTTCGATCGACTGCAGCTTGAAAATGTGATCGCCGTCTGCCGGCGTTGTCGCACCTTGTCGGAAGCAGGGCGGACACTGTTCAACAGTTCCCGTGCGCGCAAAGCCTCGTCCAACGACGCCGACCGGCTGCGCAAGTATCTGGCGCGTTTCGATCTGAGCTGGGATGCAATCCCCCGTGACGAAAGACAAGAATAACGCCACGCTTGATGATGAAAAGTGAACCCAAAATAGGTTGATTTCCATTTGCTATCACAAACTGAACAGATCGAGGATCCTATAGTCGCAAACGCGAATTACTGGCGCGCAAATCACTGCTGCCGGTCTCGACAAGGCTATGATTGGCGAGGTTTGGCGCGCGCAGTTGACTCTGGAACGGGATTACACTTGCGTACGCCGCTCTCCTCACCACTCTGAGCAGCTTTACTCTCCTCACAGACTGACTCGCTGGTCTGGCTTTTGACAGGTTCAAAGGCAACCAGCATCCCGTCCGTGAACTTCGCACGACCGAAGCCTGAGAGATTGAGCCATCCGTGATAGTTCAGATCGCGCAGGCCGCCGGTGAACACCGGGGTCATCGCGCCGAATAAGCGACGCCATCCCTCTGCGCCGGGGTCGCTGCGATCTTCGATTCTGTGCTCCAGACCTTCGAGATGGCCTGAAGCTGTGATCTCGTACTGTTCGAAGGCACCGCCCTGCGAGTGCAGATCATTGGCCTGATGCGTCTCGCCTTTGGGCACTCCGAAGAGTTCGTGATTACAAAGCACCTTGTCGTCAAACGTTCCCATTGGCACCTCCAGAGCGCCGGTGTTTATGGATCCACGAGGCCGTAAAGCAGCACTCTTGGCCTGTGCGTATTTGCCTTTGCCGATGCCAGTCATTTTCGATGCGCGTGAGTAGCGCAACACATCGCTGACCTCATATCGCTCGGCCCATCCGTTGAAGCCGCAGTGTGCCGGAGTTGTGCAGCAAATCGCAAGCCTTCCAGGACGGCTTGCTTGCTGTTGCAGCCAACGTTCGGCGGCGTTGGAACACTGGCAGAAGTAGACGCTGCTTCGCATCGGCTGAATGTCGACACTACCTGAAAAGGGTTGCGTTTGCAACCAATCCGGTTGCGGATGGGATCATCCAGAAACGGCGCAACTTAGGGGGTGGAATACGTTTTTCTTGGGTTGCATCGGGAACCGGGCATCTGGGCGGCTATCGTCATCCCACACGAGTCAAAATCGCTCGTGCGGGAACCCAGATCCGCCGCATACCCTCCGCTGCGGCGACCGTCAAGGGGCAAGCTCGCCGGGTGCCCCTTCCTTTCCACAGTTTCATCGTGGAAAGGGACGGAATTGATTCTGGATCTACGACGAATTGAGCATCATTTCCAGATGGATCGGCACAACAAGTTCTGGGAAAGATGGGCAGTCCACTTGAAACATCCCTCAAGCGCGCCTGGAAAATCTTGGAATCTTGCATATTCAACTACTGAACTTCGAGCGCGGCTCTGTCCCAGTGGGCGCAAGTGGCAGCAGCTTCATACGTGCCTTGCAAGAAATCGAGCAGGGCGGCATCGGGGTCCGCCGACTGGCGCATGGATTCGTACGGAAGGATGAATTCGCCGAAGTTCTTCTCGTAGATGGCTGATGCTGGCGCGATGGAATAGTTCGAGTAGCCGGGCGGTTCAGGGTACGCGTAGCTATAGAAGAACGGCTCGATGCCGGGCGCTCCAGGCCAGAAGCCACAGCTGCTGACCTCATGCGAGTAGGCATCGCGGGTGACGCGGTCGGGCAGGTTGGCCATGCTGGGATGCTCTGGTGCTTTGCGGCCAGAGAAGCGCGTGCAAGCCAGATCGAGAGCTCCCCAAAAAAGATGGATGGGGCTGACTTTGCCGCGGAAGCGGGCACGGAACCGTGTGAAGACGCGCGTCGTCTGCAGCAAAACACGCCAGAATCGCTGCGCAAATTCAGGGTCATAGGAGTGGTGAATCTGATCCTGGTCAAAACGAATCCCGTGCTCGATCTCGACTGGCATGGGCCAGATACGCACAGGCAGGTCGAGGCTATCGAGTGCGGCGATGACCCCATGATAGAAATCCGCGACCGGCATGGGCCGGAGTGGGAGCGACCTGCTGGCGCCATCGCTGGTATCGATGAGGAGCTGGTGGCGGATGAAATCGAAATCTATCTGCAGCATCCGTACGCCGTGGGCCATGGGCAGCGTGGTGAGGCCGCGGACGGTGGGATAGAGGGTGACGTTCCACGAGTGGTTGATAGTCGGCACAAGGGAGAGGCGAACCTTTCCCACGATCTGGAGCCAAAGCTGGAGCGTGGCGCAGGTATCGCTCCATTGAGCTTGGGGAAGTTGAGGCCAAATCTCTGAGGAGGGCGTGGGCGCTGCGGGCGCGTCGTGAAGAGTCGGGCGCATAGGCATCTCGTGGGGACATCTTACCCGATCGGTACCGTCTCGGAGCCGGAAACTTAGTCGCTAGCGCTCGTTCCCACTTATCGGTCAGCGGCATCGTGGGGCAACTCTTTTTACGACAAGCGAATTGCCCCATTTTGAGCGCGGCTGTTAGCGGAAGAGAGCGAACGACTCCGAACCAACTTCACCACAAAGCAATGATTTAACTGAACTTCAGAATGCTGTCGCAGAGGTGCGAACCAAGGAGTGGTGGCCAGAGACGGGATTGAACCGCCGACGCCGGCCTTTTCAGGGCCGCGCTCTACCACTGAGCTATCTGGCCTCAGTGCAAACTTCGCGTTGCAATTTCCCGCGCGGATTCCGGTGAG
>JBEKOA010000213.1:0-9151 GCA_049522255.1 Occallatibacter sp. | reverse complement strand
TGTTGCATCAGGCTGTTTTGCGCATCCCTGTGCAATTGCGTCTCGTTCTTGTGCTCCACGACATGGAGGAGCTGACAACCGAACAGGTCTCGCAGATTCTCGATCTACAGCCTGGGACAGTCCGGGTTCGCCTGCATCGGGCGCGCCTATCCGTGCGCAAAGAGATAAATAGGATAATCGAGACGGCGCCGATGCAATCGGATTGCGGTAAGCCATTGAGGATGAAGTCCAAACGCGTTGCACATAAGAGTGGACAACGCCCTGCGGAGTGCCGGGAATTATTCCTGAACCTCTCAGAGTATCTTGATGGCAAAGTGGAACCCCGCACCTGCGATCAGATGCGCCGGCATATCGAAGCCTGCCCAGCTTGTGTTGTATTCCTGCGCGACTTGCGCGTAGCCATCGACCGCTGCCGATCGCTGGAGATTCCTTGCGATTCTGCGGTAGCGCCCCGCTTGCGTTCTATCCTCACTCAAGAATATCTTCGGCTGCTGGGCCTGCCGGGTACAGAAAAAGGTCCCGCGGTTCTGTAACGAATCGGCACCTTCGTGTATTTCTTCTAATGGACGAGGACAACCACCATGGAAGTGAAGATTACCCATCTCGATAAGGTAAAGTTCGCCATTCAGGCGCGGTCGCACGAAATAGTGTGCGACCAGCCCGCAGACAATGGCGGCGAAGACTCCGCCATGACACCGCCGGAGCTGTTGCTCGCTTCGTTGGGTTCTTGCGCGGCGTTTTATGCCGTACAGTATCTGAAGACGCGCAATCTCGCAGAAATTGGCGTTGAAGTCTCGGTGACCGCCGAGAAGCTCAAATCGCCGGCACGCCTGGGAGACTTTCAGATTCGAGTCGCATGCCCCGTTTCTCTCACCGAAGAGCAAACCGAGGGATTGATGCGATCCGTGCATCACTGCCTCATTCATAACACGCTGTTATCGCCGCCCGAAATCAAGATCGAGTTGGTCGCGCGGTAGAAAGCGCCCATGGCAAGCCATGACAATTGTCGCTTGATTGCCTATCAGGCCGTTGCGGTTGCGCCGATATTGCCAACTCAAGGACGGAGAAGGGGCATAAACTGCTCTTCGATTGAGTTCAAATCGGCTTCCCCACGAAATCGAGCCTGAACATTTCCTTGACTGTCAATCAAATAGGTCAATGGCAGGCCAAGCACTCCTCCATATAGTTGTCCAAGTCTCTCGTTGCCCATCGCCACCGGATAGTTCAGCTTCATCTTCTTGTACAGTTTTCGCGCCAATGCCGGATCGTCGTCCATTGAGATGCCGATGATCTGCAGGCCACGCGGGCCGTACTGTCTTTGCCAGGCAACGAAACGAGGCATTTCAATCTGGCAGGATGCACACCATGTGGCCCAGAAATCGAGCAATACGACCTTGCCCCTATAGGCGCGGAGGTCCAGTTTCCGATTCTCCAAATCAGTGCGCACGAACTGTGGCGCTTGTTTGTGAAGAAGCGAAGTTGTTGCTACCGGGGATTGCGCCGCGCTCACCCCAACACAGAGACCCAAAAGCAGCTTTACTGTAAACGAGCGGCGCAGAGTGCCCGGCGCATTCCCTATGGCCTTCGGAATGCCTGTCACGCCTTGCCGCCCTGCTTCGTTAGTTGCCTTGTTCAACCGGGTACCCCTTGTCAGCCCAATCTGCGCCAAAATTGTCAGCCAGATAGAGGGCCTTCACATTGGTAAAACCCATCTCGCGAAGTTTCGCGAACGCCGGCCCAAGGTTCGGACAACGATTCCAGGGACAGCAGCCACAATAAAGCACAATGAGCTTCTTTCGCGAAAGTGCGTTCACTCGATTCTGTAGTTGCTCGATTCCTGCTGGCTGTGAACCCGGCCCAGCGTATTCCGATCCGGGGATATGCGCCTGGGCAAAGAGCATATGCGAGCCAACTTGCAAAATCAGTGGCTTGTCTTTGTCTGTCGTATGCAGCAGTTGGACCAATGCCTCCGGTTTCAGCAACTGAGCATCTGGAATGGAAAACGCGCTTCCCGCAGGAACCGGAGAAAACTGCGCTCGGAGATGCAATGAGAGAGAAAGAACAGCCAATACAAGAAAAACGGTGATTCCTGATCGCCCAACCAAACCGATTTTCATCGTGCTCCTCCGAAGAGAGTTTAACCCATTTGGTCCCGGCTCACTCGGTGCGCCCCGGACAGTAAAGCTGCTCTGCCTTATGACCAACTCGCTATTTTTCATTGGCTTATGTGATCGTTGGCTCTTGCAGATTCTTCCACGGGATGTCCCTGTGAGATCGCCCGACTGATCTGTTCCTGCCGCGCCAAAGCAATGCGGCGGAGGTTCCTGAACCGACTTTGGCACGTTCGACAGCGACTGCGTCCCGTTGGTCCATATTCGGATACCAGGCGCTTCGATAGACCTTTCTTATGGCGGATAAAATAGATTTGTGCAACTTCTTCGCCCCATTGAGCGATCTAACAGTGTGGGGTCTGTTTTGGGGCCGCATATGCATATGCATTGTGGCAGATGGTTTATCCAGAATTAACCTTGGGTTGCGGTGACTGTGAATCGTTGGAGCAAAGGCCGGCCATTCCGCCTCTTTGGGATGCTTGCATTCCTGGGATTGGCATTCTGCGTGTTTGCCTGGGGCCTGCAATACAAGCTTTCCCTCTATGACCCACCTCAGACTGCTTCCCATCAGATTCCAATGGCCAAGCTTCTATCCAGAGACGAGCAATCCAGTACAGCGAAAAGCCCTCTGGTAGTCCGGACCAAAACATCCACCAGGATCATCTACACTGCGTCTGCAACCCTCTTCTTGATTCTGCTGCTGGCCGTCAGCCTGTTGAATCCGCCAGCCTCAAAAAGAGTGAAGCAGCCGGATCGTAAGCTGTTGAATTTACACCGCGCTATCTTAAACACTCTCTTCGTTCGCCCTCCTCCCGTTCTCGCCTAGACATCCCTTCATTGTCAAGCATTCGATAAAGTTCACTCATCGGGTGCCACAAGACCTGTTCTCCATCGGAGAACGTGTTCTGTCGTCGTGAACCAAGCAATCCAAACTCATATAGAGGTGCATTCGACCTATGCGAAAGCGAACCTCCTTGATCGTCGCCGCGGGAATCACGCTTCCTGTTTTGGCCGGCATCGTTGCGTACTTTGTCATGAATCAACACCCGAATGCGCGTGCAGCCGAGGTGCCATCGGCGAAGGTGGCCACGGCTGCGAGGGGAGAGATTGCGCACACCCTGAGTCTCGCCGGGCAGTTTCAGCCTTACCAGGTGGTGGATGTTCATCCCAAGGTCACCGGCTTCATGGTGAAGATCAACGTGGATATAGGCGACAAAGTCCGAAAGGGCCAGACTCTGGCTGTATTGGAAGTTCCAGAGTTGAATGCGCAGTTGAAAGGTACCGCATTCGAGGTACAGCGCGCCAAGGACGACATGCTGCGCGCGCAGAACGAGATCAAGCGGGATGAAGCGATCCATTCGGCGCTTCACGCCGACTATGAGCGGCTGCTCGAAACGTCAAAGGCCCAGCCCGGTCTGATTGCGCAACAGGAACTGGACGATGCCGAGAGTAAAGACCTGTCTTCGGAGTCGCAGGTGGACGCGGCCAAAGCTGCCGCGGCAGCCGCCGAGCAACACACGGAGGTGGCGCACACAGACAACGACAGGGTGCAGGCACTCAAAAACTACACCAACGTCGTGGCCCCATTGGACGGCGTGATCGTCTGGCGTTATGCCGACACCGGCGCACTGATCCAGAGCGGAACCAATTCAAACGAGCAGGATATTCCGATCGTAAGGCTTTCGCAGAGCAGCCTGTTGCGCCTGCGTATGCCGATTCCGGAAAACGATGTTCAGTTTGTTCATCTAGGCGACCCGATGCAGGTTCGCGTGGATGCCATTGGCCGTTCCTTCACCGGAAAGATTGTGCGGTTTACACGCGACGTGAACTTCGAGACGCGGACAATGGAGACCGAGATCGACGTCGATAACAACGACCTCTCGATCGACCCGGGCATGTACGCCAACACGCAACTTGAACTCGCTCATGCCCACAACGTAACCACCGTTCCAGTCGAAGCGCTGTTGCTCAATGGAGATCGGGCGACGGTCTACTCGCTCGACGCGGGCAATCGCGTTCACCTGCGAAACGTTGAGGTCGGACTGCGGGGATCGAGGCTGGCCGAGATCAAGAGCGGCCTTGAACCCGGCGACCGGGTGATTCTTGGAGCTCAGGAGAAGTACTCCGAAGGCGAGCAGGTTTCTCCGATCCTCACTGAGGAACCTGCCTCAGATGTAGCTCGTGAATCCGGCGGTGTGATCGACATGAAAGCGGAAGCAAATGAGAACAACGGAGGTGCGAAGTAATGCCGAAGTTTGCTCTCAAGTATCCATTCTTCGTCATTATGCTATGCCTGATCGTCTCGCTTGTGGGAGCGGTCAACATCGTTCGCATGCCGGTCGATCTGTTTCCCAAGATCGATATGCCGGTGGTCGTGGTGGCGACCTTCTACAACGGCATGCCACCTGAGCAGATCGAGGCCGATATAACAAATACGTTTGAGCGTTTCTTCACGCTGGGGGCCAATATCGACCATAGCGAGTCGCGCTCGCTAACCGGCGTGAGCCTTATCAAGATCTACTTCAAGCCGGGCACCGATCCCAACGCGGCGCTGAGCAACATCGCCAACCTGGCCATGGCGGATCTGCGCCGTTTGCCGCCGGGCACATTGCCGCCGGTCGTGTTGGGAATGGACGCATCAACTCAGCCAGTGTGCCTGGTGACATTGAAAGGTCAAGGACTGAACGAGACGAATCTGAAGGACCTGGCTCAGTTTCAGGTGCGCAATCAGATAGCAAATGTTTCCGGTGCTTCGGTCCCGCAGCCATATGGAGGAACCTACCGGCAGATTCAAGTCTATGTGGATCCTCTGAAGATGGAGGCGCGCAACCTCAGCCTGAACGACGTGGTGCAGTCAGTCAACAGCTCGAATCTGATCTTGCCGGCAGGCGATGTGCGCATCGGCTCGAAGGACTTCAACATCTACGCCAACAGCCAGTTCCCCGACGCAAACTCGATGAACGAGATGCCGCTCAAGTCGGTGGGCAATGCCTCGGTTTTGGTGGCCGATATCGGCAAGGCGGAGGACTCGGGCGCGCTCCAGTACAACATTGTGCGCATCGACGGGCAGCGCTCGGTTTACATACCGGTCTTCAAGCAGGGTGGCGACAGCAACACGATCACCATCGTGGACGGAATGAAAGCCGCCATCAAGCATCTGGTCGACATTCCAGCCTCGCTAAAGACCGAAGTGGTCTTCGACCAGTCAGTCTTTGTCAAACTGGCTATCAGCAATGTCACCAGGGAAGCCACCATCGGTCTGGTGCTGGCTGGGGTGATGATCCTGATCTTCTTGGGGAGCCCGCGCGCTACGGTTGCCGTTCTTCTGGCCGTTCCGCTCTCCATGGTGGTCTGCCTCATGATTTCGAATTACATGGGCGGCTCCATCAATACCATGATTCTGGGCGGCCTGGCGCTGGTCTTCTCGCGGCTTATCGACAACGGTGTGATCGTGCTCGAAAACATCTTCCGCCACATGGAGATGGGCGAAGCGCCAACCGTTGCGGCGGATGCCGGCGGGACGGAGGTTTCGATGGCGGTGCTAGCCGCCACCTTCACGACCGCCATCGTGTTCTTCCCGGTCACTTTCTTCAGCGGCGTCAGCAGATACATCTTTACTCCGCTGGCGCTAGGCGTGGTGCTGTCGATCTTTGCTTCGTACTTCTTTGCAATGACGGTGGTGCCGCTTTACTGCGCCAAGTTCATCCGGCTGAGAGACGATGGCGAATTCGGCACAGAGTCAAGATCGTCCCTCTTCGCTCGATTCGACAGAACGTTCAACGAGAAGTATGAGCGCATGCTTGGCTGGTACGAGAGCCTTGCCAAGCGGGCATTGCGGCGGCCCGGTTTCAGCGCCGCGGCCATCCTGGGCGGCGTGGTCGTCGTGCTCATTGCGACCGTCCCCTTCCTGGGCCGCGCGTACTTTCCACGCACGGATCCCGGCCAGTTTGTGATCGACGTGCGCATGCCCAGCGGCACCCGCCTGGAGGCCAGCAACGACTACATCGCCAAGGTCGAGACGATCATTCGCGGCATCGTGGCTCCTAAGGATCTGGACATGATCGTCTCCAACATTGGAGTCTATCCCGACCTCTCCGCCATCTACACCACCAACGCCTCAGTACCGGGAGCTACGAATACATGCAGCGCGTGCGCGAAAGACTTTCACGCGAAATGCCTGAGCTTACCGCTTACTACCAGGCTGGCGGCCTCGTCGATAGCGTGATCAACCAGGGTTTGCCAGCTCCTATTGATATACAGGTTAGCTCAATGGACATGCGTGGAGCCTACGCTCTCGCCTCTAGTCTCGCCCAGAAGATCAAAGCGATGCCGAACGTGAGCGGCGTCTACATCCCCCAGAATCTCGACTTCCCAGGGATTGAGTTGAATATAGACCGCGAGAAGGCCAGCCTGATTGGGCTCTCCGCCAAGGACGTGGTGGACAACGTGATTACCGCCATGACATCGGACGGCATGGTTGCCCCGAGTTACTGGATCGATCCCAAGAGTGGCAACAACTACATGGTGACTGTCCAGTACGCCAACCGTTTTCTCAACAACATGTCCATGCAGGACTTCGAGAACATTCCCCTGCGCGGCGTTCAGCCGGCCGGATACAGTCCCCAGCAGGATGCTCGCCAGGCTTCCGTTCATTCGCCTGCAACCTGGAGCGGCGGCCACACTTCCGGATACACGCCCTTGAGCTCGGTTGCGGACCTCAAGCTGATCAATACCCCGACGGAGGTGGATCACTACCAGATCAGGCGCGTGATCGACATTTATGTTTCAACCAGGACAGAAGCGCTACAAGGGGTAGGCAGCGATCTCGATAGACTCTTGGCGGACACCAAGACCGAGAAGAACACCGTTCTGAAGGTGCGCGGCGCAGTGGTCAGCATGAACCGGTCGTTCGCGGAGTTTGGCCTGGGGCTGATCATCGCTGTGCTCCTTGTGTACCTGATCTTGATGGCGCAGTTCGCCTCCTTTGTCGATCCGTTCATCATCCTGATGGCTATTCCTCCCGGACTGGCAGGGGTTGTCTTGATCCTTCTGGTCACTGGAAGCACACTGAACATCATGTCCTTAATGGGCGTCATCATGATGACCGGCATCGTCGTCTCGAACAGCATTCTGATCGTCGAATTCGCCACAACTCTGCACAGGGAGGGGCTGCCACTGCTGGAAGCCGTCATTAAATCCTGCAAAATCCGCCTGCGCCCAATTCTGATGACCTCGTTGGCGACCCTCTTAGGCATGATTCCGATGGCACTCGGGATGGAAGCCGGAAGCGAGCAGTATGCTCCCTTGGCGAGGGCGGTTATCGGCGGCCTGGCAGTCTCGGTGGTCGTAACCGTCTTTCTGGTTCCCGCAGTCTACCTGATCGTTCATGGCAGGCATGAGAAGCAGTCTGTGATTGCCGAGGAGGCATAAGAAGAATGAAACGACTGAAGGCTCGAAAGTCTTTTCTCAGGTTTTTCATTATCTTTGCAAGCCTGTGTTCGAGCTTGCTATTCGGACAGACGACAAGTGCACCATCGCAATTGCCAGATGCGCCGCAAGTTGCGCTCGCAGCACTTGCAGAACCAAGTGCAACGGAGATGCCGCAAGGATTCAGAGATGTCTCAGGGGCGCAGGCGAAGTCTTCAGCTTCCGGTCAGCTCCCGCGCCTGACGCAAGCGGATGCTGAAAAGCTTGCCATCAGGAACAATCCGCGAGTAACCGCTGCCCGCTTGCTTGCCCTCGCAGAGCACCAAGTCGTTCGCGAAACGAGATCCGCGGAACTGCCGACTGCGACTGGCAGCATTACCGCTGAGGACGCGGAAGATGCAAGCCGTGTGTCGGCAGGCTCGCTCACTGCCTCGCGGCTCTTTACGCACGCGGGGGCTGGCGGAGGCTTTACTCAGCTGATCACGGACTTCGGAAGAACCAGCAATCTCGTGGCATCCTCGAAGCTCCAGGAAAAGGCACAGAATGCAAATGCTCTTGCATCAACTGAAGACATAATTCTTGCGGTCGATCAGGCGTTTTTCAATGCTCTTCAGGCCCAGGCGCTGCTTAAGGTTGCGCAACAAAACGTCAGCACCCGGCAAACCACCGAAACACAGATCAGCGAGTTGACAAAGAATAAGCTCAAATCAACCCTCGATTTGAGCTTCGCCGATGTCAACTTGTCGCAAGCCAAGCTGTTATTGCTCGATGCTCAGAACAACGTTGACTCGACAATGGCCGCGTTGGATGCGGTCTTGGGACTCGATCGGCAGACAACGTATGACCTGGTCGAAAACGATGCGACATTACAAGCGCCTCCTACCGATGCGGATCAGCTCCTGCAACTCGCGTTCAAGCAACGGCCAGATCTGCAGGCTTCGACTTATAGCCAGCAGGCTGCCGTCAAGTTCAGCCATGCGCAGCGAGATCAGATGCTGCCGAGCATCAGTGCTGCCGGGACCGTTGGCAGCGTTCCTATCCGTCCCGCAGCGTACTACCTTACGAATTGGTGGGGCGGCATCGGAGTGAACATGAATATTCCGATCTTCAATGGATTTCTCTACTCCGCCCAGGCAAAGGAGGCCTCTATCCGCGCTCAGGCCGCTTCGGAACAGAGCCGCGATTTGCGTGACAGGATTGCTCGGGATGTTCGAACTGCGTGGCTCGCCGCAAATACAGCGTATCAGCGCGTCACTGTTTCAGATGAACTGCTCAAGGAGGCTGACCTTGCACTGAAACTTGCGCAAACACGCTACCAACTAGGACTCAGCTCAATCGTCGAGCTAAGCCAGGCACAATTTCAACAAACAGATGCCGCAATCGGCAGCGCAGACGCGCAATACCAATACCGGCTTGCCCTCGCCACGATGAACTACCAGACAGGAGCAACTCCATGATTGAAGACTTCAAGCGAAAGGTCTTTCGCGTGGATGCGGACAATCTGAATTATCGCCGGGCCGCGGATGAACTTCGGATTATCCAACCTGCAGTGACATCGCGGCATGGAGCAAAAATTGACCGTCGCCTCCAAAACCCGGACATTCGATGCACAT
>JBEKOA010000212.1:0-6487 GCA_049522255.1 Occallatibacter sp. | reverse complement strand
CCAAACTTTGCGATGGGTTATAGGTCGTTGAGTGGCGTTTATCTTACTCTCGGCGAGACGGAACGGGGCGGCGGATACCTGACCAAGGCCTTCCAACTGCGGCAGCGAGCCAGCGAGCCTGAGAAGATGACAATTGCCGCCGACTACTATTCGTTTGTAACCGGGGAATTGGATAAGGCAGCCGAATCGTTCAAGGCAGAGATTGAGATCTATCCCCGTTCCACACCAGCCTACGAAGATTTAAGCGCAACTTACGCTTCGCAGGGGGAGTATGAAAAAGGCGCTGAGATCGAGAAACAAGCCATCCGGCTTGAACCGGATAATGGATTTTGGTATACGCAGTTGAGCAGTTTCGATCTTGCATTGCAGCGCTTTGACGACGCAATGCGCAACATTCATGAAGCGCAACAGCGAAAAGCGGACAGTGTCATTTTGCGCGAGAATCTTTATGCTCTTGCCTTTTTCAAGACAGACTCCGCGGCGATGGCGAAGCAGTTGGAGTGGTTCGCGGGCAAGCCGGCATATGAGAGCTTTGGGCTTGCTCTCGCATCGGATACTCAAGCGTATGGCGGCCATCTTCGCGAGGCGCGGGACCTGGCCCGGCGGGCGGCGGACTCGGCCCAGCGGACCGATAACAGAGAGAATGCTGCCACAGACCTGTCGAACTCTGCCCTGCAACAAGCTGCATGCGGCTATCGCGCGGAAGCCTTGAAGGTGGCCGCACAAGCTTTGAAGGTGGCTCCCCGGAATCAGGGGGCCGAGGCCGAGGCGGCACTTGCGTTCGCCTTCGCGGGCGATACACCCCGCGCCGCGGCATTTGCTCAAGACCTGGAGAAGCGATTTCCTCTCGACACTCAGATCCAGTCGCTCTGGCTGCCTGCGATTCAGGCACAGCTCGCGCTGAATCGTAAGAATCCGGTTGGCGCCCTGAATGCGCTGCCGCCGGCCTCTTCCATCGACTTTGGCACGCTCCCGTTTGGCACAACCACCGGTCTCTATTGGCTGTATGTGCGTGGCGAGGCGTATCTGGCGGCCGGTGAAGGCGCTGCCGCAGCCAGGGAGTTTCAGAAGATTATCGATCGTGGCGGTTTGGTGGTGAATTGCTGGACTGGGGCGTTGGCGCATTTGGGAGTAGCTCGTGCCAATGCCATCCAGTCCAGAACATTGAAGGGAGCCGATGCCGACGCCGCCCGCGTTCGTGCCCTCGCTGCCTACAAGAGTTTCCTTACACTATGGAAAGACGCTGATCCCGATATTCCTGTTCTGATACATGCCAAGGCCGAGTACGCAAAGCTGCTATAGCGGCCGGCAGCCGGACAAGGCAGACACCTGATGAAGATCGTTGAAGCCGACAGGCACCATACGTGAAAGGATCGAATCCGCCATGAAAGGGGATGTATGCCCTCAGGAACCAGCAGGGGTCTTTATCGCAAAGTGAGGGTTCTCTTGTTGCCGCCGAGTGTCCGGGGCCCTGGCTGGACAATCGGCTCCCGGACTTTTTGCTTGATTGGAGTGAGAGCGTCTTCTCTACCACCTATCAGCGAGGATTCGGAGGGGCAGCAAAAAAGGTTGAAAAGCAAGACAGGCCATTGATGTTTTATCAGCTTACGAATCTCAGCGAGGAATCACTCCTTCTGAAGTCTTATCGCTGCATGTTGGCACGAGATTTCAGCAGTTAGGTGGCTTTGCCCGCCATTGCACGATATTGTACGAAGAGCCCACTACCCCACGCGTATCTTATTGATTATAAATGGTTGGTTTTGGGGCGGCGGGCGGGGATCGAACTTTTCAACCCCCTTTTCCGTCAGTAAGATACAGAAACTGCGTTGCCACAGACGCCAGGAATGCCGCGGTTGCCGTCGACCCTTGCACGCTATTGCACGCTGAAGAATTCCGACGTAAGCAGTTGAGCCCGGGATTTGACGGCCACCGAGCCAGTCTATCTCAGAACCGGTATTGATCTTGGTGAGTCGCAGGACGGAGCTTCCATCCGACGCCGGTTCATCGTCTAACTCTTGGGCATGACATCCCTTCCATTGACCAGAGACGCTCCCGAGTCGTTGTCTAAATCCAGCGCGTTAGGCTAATTCGTGACGGTCCAGCTGACACGATGATTCAGGGCCATTCCGGGGGCGTGACCGGCATTTGTCTTGCCGATGGTGCCCTACGTTACCGAAACTCAAGGCTGCACGAAAGGCGTCCCGGCCTGCCAACGCGCCTGAGCGGGCAAGGCGGAGCACGTCCCGCCGCAACCTGACGGCCCGGTCTGAACTTGCTCTGAGCCCGTGGGCGTTACCCACGGCCAAGGATAGCTACTGGTGAAGAACGAAGGCTTGCTCGACAAATAGAACGAGTTTGGAAGCGTAACCGGCGAGCCCTTCCAGGTCACGGCGTTGTGGAGGTAGTCGTAGTTGCCGTTGATGAAAACGTACGATCCGGTGGTGCCGTCCAAATTCGGATCCTGGCCGCCGTTATTTCCCATCCACCCGAGCATGAAGATGCGAGATGCGGAGAAGTCTCCGGAGTAGGTCCAACCATTCGCCGCAGTCGTCGTACCCGAAACCCCGAGTACGTTGCCGACGAATGCAAACCAATAGCTGTACGCCATCGGCCCAGCAGCGCGCAAAGGCCCTGGAGTGTTGGGCACGCAGGATGCCAACCCCGACGGGCAATAGTAGCCCTTCCCGGTATAGTCATCCACAAGCGCAGTACCGCCAATGCTGGGATCGTCGAAGGGCGTCCTCAGCCCGGAGCCGAGGTTGCGGAAGAATGTGATGTACGTCGAATTGCCATGCGTATTATCGCTATCCAGGTTGTCGCCCCAGTTGCCCTCGAACAGAACATGGTGCGGCCCCACCTCGTGGCTCGCGTTTACCGACATATCCAGCCAGTAGTCGCCGATGCCCGAATTGTCATCGTACATCGTGTCGTCGATATAGTTATAGGAAATAACCGAACCTGCGCCGCCCGATCTGGCGACCATTCCTTTTCCGGCGAAGTTGGTGATGCTGTTTGTGATCAGCATTTCGGTCGAGGCGCTATCCATGTCTAATGGATATTCGCCGCCGTTGTTGACGGAATCCCAGCAATGATGGACATAGACCGTATTCAGCTCACTACGGGCTGAATAGGCCATGCCGATTCCGCCGCCGTACCAGTCGCCGACCTCGGTATTCTCGACCCAGCAGTTGACACAGAGTTCCATCTCCAGGCCCCCCTCTGGAGCACGGAGAAGCGAAATATTCTCCACGCCGGCCTGTTCGAGCATAGAAATAGGCGACCCGGTTCCTGAATTGTTCCCATAAAGCTTTGCGTAAAGCTGAGCGTTATGGCCTCCGCTCTCCCGGAAGGCGATGGTGAGCGGATCGTCGAATGTCACGGTGCAGTTGGTCCCTGGGCATGGACCGGCGCCTATCGAAGCGATCTTGTGCAATTCGGCGGTCGGACGGTCGCAATAGGAATGCCAGCAGCCTGGCGTACCAGCTTGGTAGGGGTAGATGTCGGAACTAGCTGCGCCAAAATCTCCCTCATAATCTACGGAGACATCGAACTTTGCCCACGCTACGCGGCCTGACGCCGGACTGCCGGACGAACTGAGCCAGTCCGGAGCAGCCCACACGGACCCATAGCCCGTCGACTGATTCATAGGATCGGGCTGCCAGCCGGCGCCTGACGCCTCATCGATCAAAACCCACGAGCCAACCGTGAAACCGGTTGTGCTGGTGACTTGAATCGTGGTTTGGCCCTGAACGGCGTCAGCGGCCAGAGGCGTCGCGCCGCAGCCTGTGCCGAGGGGTCCGCCAACGTTGCCGCATTGCTCCCAACTGTAGTTGTAATCGGGCTCAACAGGCGAAATTAGAATTTCCGGCTGGCCGCCATTCGGGCAGTCAGTTGTAGTCGACGAACTGGTGCCGCATAGAGGAGAGAAGCCGTCCACTTGATAGGCGAGAGCGCCATCAATCACGGAGATGGAGGTCTGGCAGTAGGGCGAGCTGGCGCCGGTGCAGTTGCCCGTTCCGCGCAACGAGATCCCCGTTGAAATATGGATAGGCATATCGGCTAGATGGATGCCGAATGCGCCCGCTCCAAGCTGAACCACCTCGCCCGCCGGACAATTGTCGATCGCGTTCTGGATGTTGGTGTAGTCGTCCTGTCCTCCACCCAGCGGATTGACCGTCGCGCAAATCGTGGTACGGTTCGGAATGCCTCCAACCAAAGCAAGGCCGGCGTTCTTCCAGTTTGCATAAGTGTCGTTGTAAGACGGCAGCGCTCCAATGGTGGGGTCGCCACTGTCGCCCGCAGCGTCGACGGTGAAGCTCTGCGAGACCATCGGGGCTGCCGCATAGGTGCTGTTGCCCGCCTGGTTGGCGTCGATGGTGCAGGTGCCAGCGGCGATAAACGTGGCCGTCGCGCCACTGACCGTGCAGATGTCGGTCGTGGTCGAGGTGAAGGAGACGGTCAGCGTTGAGGTGGCCGTCGCGACAAGTGCCAGTGGTGTTCCTACCGTCTGCGCGCCGGGATTGGCGAAGGTAATGGTCTGCGGCTCAGTGCCGCCGTTATTCGTTGGCACGATGTTCGGCGTGCCAGCGTCGAAGCGCGTACGTGCCGGCAGTGTTCCGGGGATTGGATTGGAGGCGTTGGTGCCGTCGATCCAGGGCCAGGCTCCTCCGTTGAAGAATGGCGGCGGTTGCATGGAAGCTGGAATATAGAGCGAGTTGGGCAAGGCGGAGACGGCCGGGGGCGTTGTATACTGTCCCGCGCACAGGTTGGGGTCGGCGCAGATATTCCCGGTGTTCGTCGCCACGCAGGCCGCATCGCCCGGCGCATTACACAGGTTGTTGGTGCCCATCCAATGCGTCTTATTGGTCACGTAATCGTAGTTACCGTCCCTCAAAACCGTGTTGAGCACGGTCTGGCCGCCGGCGCCGGGGAGGGTCGAAGGAGCATCAGGCGAACTCCCGTTGCCACCTCCGAGCTCCCACAGCGTCGACGTCCAATACTCGTACTGGTCCTGACCGGGAGAGGCGCCGTTGTTGTGGATGCCGTTCCACTCGAAGTACCATTGCTCCTGGCTGCCCGGGGCGGTTCCCGGCACCGCGCTGAACGTCGCTGGATACGCGTAACCGATGGAGGGATTTTGGAGGTAGTTGTTCGGATAGCCGATTACGTTGCCGACATAGCTGTGCCACCATTGGTGTGCGGGAACGTTGATTCCAAACCTTCCCATGGTGTCAGATAGCTGAACGACCGGGCCAAAACAGGCAAACGTGGAGCAGTTCGGTCCGTCATGGTTGTCGGTGCCCGCGCCGTTATTGACGTTCCTGCGCAGAGTGGCGGCCTGGTTGCGGAAGAAGGTGATGTACGTGGCGTTGCCCCAGGTGTCGTCCTCGGAGATGTTGAATGACTGATTGCCCTCGAAGAGCGCGTATTGCGTGCCTGTCATGTGAGTCGCGTTCATGCCGGCCTCGGGAATGCCGGAGCAGGTCGAGGTATAAGGCTGGCCGCCCTGAGGATTGGTACCGCTGCTCGGACATCCACCGTAGCCTGCGCCGTAGCCGTCCTCAAAGTAGTTGTACCCGATGACGTTTCCGCCACCGTCGTCACGCATCACCATCACCTTGTTGAAGCTCCACGAGATGTTGTTCTCGAAGAGGCTGTCGGAGGTGTAGCTGTCGATCTCCATCCCGTAGCCGCCGCCGCCGGGATTGGGATTGCCCGCGGTATGTACGTAGGAGTCGCGCAGCTCGCAGCGGAAGCAGCCGTCGAAGTGAACCGCGGGGGCGCCGTTATAGCTTTCGATGTTCTTCATCCAACTGTTGGCGATCGCCCAGAAGACAATGTTGCCGCCGCCATCGCCGCCGCCGCCGTTGGCTGCCGTCAGGTCTTCGATTCCGATGCCGGTGAGCATCTGCTGCGTCCCGCCCGGCCGTGCGATGTCCGCCGCATGCGAGACGCGGAAGGCATGATGCCAGGGCGCCGCGAAGGTAATCGTGGTCGTCGCGCCGTTCATCGAGATCTTTGTGATCTGGTTGGTCTGGCCGATCGGGCGCGAGACTAGATCCTCGTTGACGCCCAAGCTACTGTCGTTTCCGTCCTCACCCCAGCCGCAATAGCCATTGACGTTGGAGGCGGTCGCCCCCGAACCCGTGCCGCACTGCCCCTGGGGCCAGTTGTTGACAGTCGGGTTGTACCAGATGTAGTTCGGATCGAACTGCTCAGAGATCTGCACGACCTCGCCCACCGCCAGCGGCTTCGATAACACGCTCAGGTCCGATGTGGCGACGGTCGCAGTGTAGGACTCCTTCACCGTGTCCGTTGAGAGCGGGATGATCCCGTCCACCGCGGTCACCGTTCCGACCGCGGTGTCGGTGCAATTGCCCTGGCCATTGCAGTTGGAATCCTGTGCCCAGTGGTACCACTGGGCGCCGACGATGATAATGCCGAAGGTGGTGGCGCTGGAGCCAACCTGATCCAGTACGGTCGTGCC